>JAJYLQ010000006.1:0-12397 GCA_021787595.1 Chloroflexota bacterium
CAGCTTTTATGAATACGTTCGAGATCGCATCTTGAAGAAGAACGCGATTCCACCCTTGCCCGAACTTATTCAACAAGCCGCTCGCGAACTTAACCTGGGCCAGTCCTGGTCGCTTGCTAACCCCTCATTATTGAGATGATACACATTTTTGAAGAAAATCAAGAAGAGAATGCCTCGCACCACACCGGAAACGGTCATATCGCCTTTATACGTGGACTTCATCACCAGCGCCCCGCGCGGACGGATGTTCAGGAATTGGGGAAGGTGTTGTCAAGGATACTGGCTGGGGATGTGAATGCCGATTTGTCGGGTCTGCCCGAGAAGTGGAGGAAGGCGGCAGAGAAAGAGTTGAAAAGTTGAAAGTTTAAACGTTGGAACGTTCCAGCTTTGAACGATTGAACAGGAGCACCCCATCGCGATTCACCTTTGCCGCCGCAAGCATTTCGTGCGCGTTTTCAATATAGAGACGCACTTCATGTTTGTCGTCCTGATGTTCCACAATCCAATTATAACGCCGATCAATCGAGAGGCGTTCTGGGGCGGAAGAGTATTTCGAGTCCGTGCAGAAGATGGCGTCGGATTCTCCACGCCGAGGGAAGTTCAAGAGTTGGGCAGGGTTTTGACAAGGATTATCGCTGGAGATACGAAAGTGGATCTGTCGGGGTTGCCTGAGGAGCGGAGAGAGACGATCGAAAGGACGATGGATGAAGGCGGAAAGATGAAGGATGAAGAAAGCAATGAGTTATGAGAAATGAAAACGAGTGGCGAAAACAGCGTGAGATATAATTCGGTTATGAGCCGTACAACTGCAGTTACAGGCAGCCAACTCACGGATGCATTGCGCGCATTGGATGTCAACTTTATCATGGGAGGCGAAAGTAAAGACGAGACTTTGCGCAAACGACCTTCGCGCTTAATTGCCGCTCTTGCCGAGAGCAAGGAATCACGATTGCGCCTGTCGCTTATCCCTCTATTTCTCGAACATCCCGAATTTGCCGTGCGCGTCCGAACAGTTGCCAAAAATCTCGGACCGACTGCACGACTCACGCTCCAATGCTATTACAGCGCGGCGGTCTGGCTTGAAAAAAAATACCGGCAACATGGTAAACCTCTGCCCGATTATTTCTCGAAAGAATTGGGCTTGAGTCCTACCGATGACTCGGAAGAAAACCTGCGTAATCTGGCAAAGCGCCACAGAGAGCTGAGTGGTACGCAGGTGAACTGGCTTGGCACCTACCAACACGCCGCCCAGATCTGGCAAAAAGGTTTGATATACAAACAAAACTGAATCATGGACAACGCTGAATTGCAATCCATTTTACGAGGCCTGGGAGAGCGAGTCCCGCCATTAATCCCGTCTGGTTCTGGTTGGCGGGAGCGCGCTATCTCTGTTAGGAAGTCCGCGCTTGACCATTGATATTGACTTTGTCGGCGACGATATCCATCCGAATCCATCCGAACACACTTCATCAGTTCATCATGAATATTGCCAAAGAAATGAAAGTCCACGTCGAGCCTGTTCCCATTGAGAGGTTTATCCCTCTGCCAAGGGGGAAATGAGAAACGCAGCATACGCATTGGTCAGTTCGGGAATCTGGAAGTCTACGTTGCCGATCCATATAGCATTGCGCTCAGCAAACTGGATCGCGGTCTGGATACTGACTTTGATGATATTCTTTTCCTTATTCGGCGCAACTTTATAACCATCGGTGAACTGGAGCGCATTACACGGAACGCCCTGTCGCATGCACAAAAATTCGATCTTCATCCGGACATTCTTGCCCATCTTCAAGAGTTGAAAGATCGATTGAAATAATCTTTGTTTTAGAACGTCCCGAGGCGGAGGAGTACTTCAAGTCCGCGCAGGAGATGGCGGCGGATTCATCGCAGGCATACTTCACGGCTCAATTAATACCTTGAGCATTCCCGGTTTTGCCGCCTCTTCAAAAGCTTTGACCGCTTCACTCAATTTGAATCGCTTGGCGATCAATACCGTTGGATCAATTTCCCCTTTTTCGAGCAATCGCAAGGCCGGCTCGAAAGGTCCGCAGCGCGAGCCGAGGATGGTCAATTCATCCACCACGATGGACGAGAAATTGACAGTCATATCGCCTTTATAGGTTGACTTCATCACCAGCGTCCCGCGCGGACGGATGGCTTTGCGCGCCAAATCGAATCCAGACGAGGAGCCGGTCGCTTCGACGACAATGTCCCAACGGCGCGGCTGGATTTCGTCTTCCGCGATCCATCGAATGCCGCGCTCCGCCAGTAATTTTTGTTGAAGAACGTGCCGCGCCAGGACGCGCAAACCGCAGCCGGTCAATGCCAGAGTCTGCGCGATCAATTGTCCCAATCTTCCCGCGCCGATCAATAGCACACGGTCGGCTGGTCTGATCTGGATTTGCTGCTGGATTTCCAGCGCGGCTGCCAGCGGCTCGGTGAAAACAGCCTGTTCATCTGTAACCGAATCGGGCACACGATGCAGGTTTTCCACTGGCAGGGTTGTGTATTCGGCAAAGGCGCCGTCACGATTGGTAATACCAAGCACGGTGCGATTTTCGCAATGGGTTGGACGCCCGCCGCGGCACTGTTCACACGTTCCGCAGGCGGCATTGATCTCGCCGACCACACGATCACCGACCATCAACCCATCCCCTCTCCCAGTGGGAGAGGGGCGAGAGGTGAGGGAAATCACTTCGCCGACGAATTCGTGTCCGAGGATTCCAGTAAAGGGATAATAGCCCTTGACCAATTCCAAGTCGGTGCTGCAAATTCCGGCCTTGCGGATCCGAACGAGAGCCTCCTTCGCTCCATTCGGTCGAGGAACACCCCGGGTTTCCATCTTCTGATTCTCAAGCCATAATGCCAGCATGGGTACTCCTTTCGCTTTGTGAAGTTTTTATGACCCTTCCGCCCTCGGCCACGTTCGGACGCAGTTACGTCCATCGCTCTTTGCAAAGTACATGGCCCGGTCTGCGTGATCAATCAGCACGTCCAGGCTGGCGCAGGATGTATCGAGTTCTGCCGCACCCACGCTGACCGTTGTCCGCAGGGCCTGGGGTGTTGTCCTTTGCCCGGTGACCGATTCATAAAAGCTTTGCATCGGTTCAAGATCAGCCTCCTCGATCATCTGCCGCAATCGTTCCACCACCTGAACGGCCTGCGCCAGTCCCGTAGCCGGGAACAGGATCACAAACTCTTCGCCGCCATGCCGCCCCATGATATCCACGTCACGGATACATTCCCCGCATTTTTCGGCGATCATCCGCAGCATCATGTCCCCAACCTTGTGCCCGAACCTGTCATTGAAATTCTTGAAGTGATCCACATCCAGCATCGTGACCGACAGCGGCTCCGGATAGCGCAGGGCGCGTGCGAATTCCCGCTCGGCCAGTTCGTAGAATTTACGGCGGTTATACAGCAGGTCGGTCAGCGGATCGTTGTCCGCGACCTTTTGCAATTCCGTGAACAGGCGGGCGTTTTCGATGGCAATCGCCGCGTGGGAGGCCAGCATCTCGAGTAATTCAAGGTCATCATTGGAATAGGCGTTCGTTTGGTGGGATTGAGCGGAAATGATGCCTTTCACCTTGCCGTGCAGAAGCATCGGCGCGGCAAGCAGGGATTGTGTCTGGTCCTGTTCCTTATCGCCCGTAAACTCAAAACGGATTCCGCTCGCATCCAATTCCGCCCGGCTGTTGAACATCTGCGGCCGGCCGATATGGATGATCGTGCCCGAGAGTCCGTGGTCCGCGTAGTAGCGCGGCGGATACACGCGCACATTCGGCGACTCGACCACATACAAAGCCACGATCTCATTCACGGACTCATCGTAGCCGTCGAAGATGAAGTCGTCGCAGGGCATCACTTGTTTGACGGCGTTATAAATGGCCTCGTGCAATTGCTCCATGTTCAGGCTGGCGCTGATCGTTTTGGCTGCATTGTAAAGGATGGCGCGCCGTTCCGCCATCCGGCTCAATTTTTCCTGCGCCCAGATGCGTTCCAGTGCCCCTCCGCAGTGATTGGCCAGCGCTTTTAAAGTCAGGAGCGAATCCTGGGAATAGGCTCCCGGTACGTACTGTTGAATGGACAGCACGCCAATGACGCGGTCGCCGCTGCGGACCGGCACGAACATTCCCGAATCGGCCCTGCGCCCTGCATCGCCAAATGTAAAAGCCGGGTCGAGGTTGACCGGCGCATTGGAAAGTTTGATGAATCCATCTTCTGCGATGGCTCTCAGCATATTTGGGGACGGTTGTTCAGGGGCCACATTGAGCAGGGTGATTCGCTCCCCCTCGACAATGTCGCTCGCCAAAAGCGGGTGCGGCTTGCCTCCCTGTTGCGGGTCATACAGAATAACGTAACATGCATCCCAGCCCAATAACTCATCCGCGGCCTCCATGATGATGGAGGCGGCTGTTTCGGCATCCGAAGTGGCACTGAGGCGTTGTCCAAGCTGGGCGAACACCCGTTCCGTTCGGTTTAATGGACCATGACCGTCCGCTCGTAACATGCAGTTCAATTATAGCCGTTATCAGGCGCCGCGCTGCCGTACCGCTTCGTAAACGATCAGGGCCGTTGCTATGGATACGTTCAAGGAATTGACCTTTCCCAGCATCGGGATTTTGACCTGCAGATCGGCCTGTTCCAGCCAGAAATTGGTCAGCCCTTCATCCTCGGTCCCCACCGCGACGGCCAGCGGGCCGCGCAAATCCTGACGCGTATACTCCGCCTCGGCCCGCGGCGTGGCTGCCAGGATTTTGATATTCCGTTTCCGCAGGAAGGCAAGCGCTTCCGCATTCCCCGTTTCGACGGTTGGCACGGCAAACAGGGTTCCCCGCGAAGCGCGCACCACGTTTGGGTTGTAGATGTCCACGCGCGGGTCACATACCAACAACGCATCTGCGCCTGCCGCGTCGGCTGTCCGCAGGATGGCGCCGAGGTTTCCCGGCTTCTCGATGGACTCGGCAATAATGAGCAATGGCGCTTCGTTCAGCGTGAGCGTATCGAGCGAAACCTTTGGGATCGGAAAAATGCCCAGCCACCCATCAGGGTTTTCTCGATAAGAAATCTTTTCGAATACCGCCCGGGTAACGTGGATGTTTTCGGCCGCGGAAAAATTTATTTGACGTGTTGCCAGTTCAGGCGCGGTGAGGAGCGTGCGCGGTTTGCATCCGGCGTGCAGTGCCAGATTGATTTCATCCCATCCTTCGACCAGCATCAAGCCATCCTGCTGCCGCTGTTTCTTATCGTCGCGCAGTTTGACGATTTGTTTGATGCGCGGGTTTTGAAGGCTGGTGAGGTTCATTTTGTGATTTTATCTTGTTTGGCTCTGGTTGTGTTTGTGTTATACTGGCTACGCGCAATACAAATCGGAGGCACTTATGAGCAGCATTTTCAATTACGATGAACTAACCTGGCCTGAAGCAGCCGCTCTGCCGCGTGACACACCACTCATCATCCCGCTCGGTTCGGATTATAACTTGGAATGGCTCTCTGCCCAATTATCCAATCCGCGCCGAATCGGACTCTTGCCAGCTTTCCCGTTTGGTTGGCGCGGCAGCGGATTGTCGTTGCCAGATCAGGTCCTGGGTGCTTATCTCGACAATCTCGTGGATTCATTACGTGATGATGGTTTCACGCGGGTCTTTATTTTGACCCCGCAGGATACAATTCGGTTGCCGCATCCAGAATTTCAAATCACACAATTCAATTCAAGCCAAAAGCAAGCCGCCCTGCCGCTCCCGCCGGATAACGAACGCGGCAAAGTAATTTTGATCCCGATCGGCCACACTGAACAACACGGTTATCATCTTCCGCTCGCGGTGGATACGATCATCATTGACGCGATTTCAAAAGGTACAGTAAACAAGATTCCATCGCGAGCTTATGCCATGCCGGTCATGCCGTACGGCGTCAGCACACATCGCGCGTCTTTTGCCGGGACATTGAATGCCGGCGGACGAGCCTTCGAGGATTTCTGGCTGGCTGCAATTGACGTTCTCGTCGAGCGGGGCTTCGATCGTCTTTATTTGATGAGCGGGCACGGCGGGAACACGTCGTTCCTTGTGAATATCGTTAAATACGCCGGGGAACGTCATCGCCGTATATTTTGCGCGACCGCTTTCCTGCACACATCGGGAACCATCGGCGCGGCGGCCATCGAAAAATATCGCACGTCGAAAATCGGCGGGATGGGACATGCTTGTGAGTTGGAGACCTCCTTCATGCTGCATCTTCGCCCCGATCTTTGTCACATGGAACGCGTCGTGGATGAGACAGATTTTGTTGCCACGCCGTCGTATTACATGGATTGGATCGAAGGCGGCGCGCTGGTTGCCAATCCGCCCTGGGATGACGATTCAAAGACCGGCGCCTACGGCGCAGGCAGTCACGGCACACCGGAAAAAGGCCGCCTGTGGCTCGAGGCCGCGATCGAGGAAAAGGTTGCTCACGTGGAAGAGATTCATGAACAGCAGCGGCGGCGTGAGGAAAGAAGGAATGCTGGTTATGGTTTGTGGGGAAAAACCGGTGAACGGTAATCATCAGCGTTCAACGATGCAGGTGTAAACGGTTCCTCCCGCCCAAAGTGTAACAACAGGCGCCCGTGCCCGAGCGCCTGTTTCACTACTTGTTACCTTTCTGTGTCTCCCATAGTTTTCGATCACCCTCCTTATCTGCATCCAAATCGCGCGGGTGGACTTCCTTCCTGATCTTAAGCCCATGCGACGTCCATAACTCAACTGCGAGCTGGCGAGCGTCAACATCCACGCCTTGCGACGAGAAATATTGGCAGATGCGGGTCACATCACGCAGAAAGATGGTCCACGCCGCGGGGTTTTGATTCGGCAGAACCACCTGTGGAAAATCTATCAGGGTGATTTCGCCGTTCCAATACAGAATATTGTACGCAGACAGGTCGCCGTGAATGCGGCCATGAGACAGCATCAAGTCAATGTTACGGACAACACGTTCGAAGAGCGATTTTGCTTCGCCGCGCCCGAGCGATACGGAGTTCAGCGTTGGCGCGGCGTCGCCAAGATCGCCGACGAAATCCATCAGGACGACGTTGTTCTCCATCGCATACGGACGCGGCACGTCCGCGCCGGCTTCAAACAGAATCTCCAGCGTTTTGTACTCATACGCGATCCACGACTTGTGCCGAACTTCCTCGCCGTAAGCCGTGCGTTTGATGATGGCATCAATGTCTGCTTTTTTCGTCAGCGCATTGCCGTCTTCGTCCAGATCCACGCGGCCTGTGCGATATTGCTGGTCGTTCTTGAGATTTCTCAATGAACGCGGCCGATAAACTTTCGCAGCCACAAGCCTGCCATTAGCCGCTTTTCCGCCGAGGCATTGATAGACCGAGGCTTCCTTGCCGCCCTTCACTTTGCGAAGCACATCGGTGATCCATTGATGTTCTGCAATTTCGACCAGAGAATCCAGCAGCCATGCTTCCTCGAAGCGGGCGGCCTTATAGGTGAAGCGAAATTCACGCGAGATTTCCTGGGCGCGGACAAATAACCGCGCATCTGCTTCGTGCCGTTTTGACTCACGCTTTCGAGAGAGACGTTTCTGCGGCGAATTCGCCTCGTCCGAATTTGACTCATCGAGATCTTCAAAGAACTCAAAGAGTTGATTTTTGCTCATTGTCGGATAACCTTATTGGAGTAAAACCAAATTAACAACATCCCCTGCGTTAAATCAAAACCGCAGGCTGACGCGCCCGCGGCTGAATGCAATACATGCAGAACGACTTAATCGCTGCTACACGACCCACACAGGAGGCGCGCTGAACACACGTTTCATCGAAACCAGGATTTCTTCCATCGTTGTCACGTGCCTCCTTTCCTGAATAGGTTGGTTTGAGTTTATCATTCGCGGCTAACCGGGTCAAGGCCGAGGAGCGTGGAAAATCTCTGAGCCGCAGAATTCGCAAGGAAAAACGAAAGAAGAAAGAACGTTGGCGCACTTCGCGGCAAATTTGTCATACACGAATTACGGTGCGCTCTTCACGTATTGATCGAAGAATTGCCGGGTACGATCCATGAAGGCCAGCCAGGCGTCGCCGTTGAAGGAATGATATTCGCCCTCATAAGCAAAAAGCGTTGCGTCTTTTCCGGCATCCTTGAATGCCTGATAGAGTTTCTTGGACCAGTCCGGCGGCGTGCCGCTGAGAGTCTGGCCGTCTTTGGTGCCGTAGTTAATTTCAACGGGAGCCGCCACGAGGTCCAGATGATAGATCGGTGAAATCTGGCGCAGTAAATTCGAGTCTGTCGAAGAATCCTTATACGCCTGGATCAAATTCGACAGCAAGTCCAATGGCACGATATCCGATGAATTGCAGCCGAGGCGAAGTTCGCCGGATGCAATGTCGCCGATGCAGCCCAATCCCCAGCGCGCAAGAATATCCGCATCATCGCCGCTGACTGTCGAATACAGAACCGCAGCTTTGAGACTCGAATCCACTTCGAGGACTTTGAGCGTCACGCCGCCGCCCATGCTGTGTCCCCAAATGCCGATGCGACTCGGATCCGCCTGCGGAATGGACGGGATTGCATTCATCAAATTGATGACGTCAATCGCCAAACCCGAATAAAAGAAACTCGGACCAATATCTGATTTGCCCCAACTGCGATAGTCGGACGCCAGCGTGAGATAACCGTATTTGTTGAGATATTCCGCGGCGCGCCACGTGCCATCGCCGGACGCATAACTGGCGCGCGGGAAAAATCCGTGATTCATTACAATGACTGGAAACGGCGCATGACCATTTTTCGGAACTTGCATGATCGCGGTGATCGTCAATCCGTCGCTTGGATAATCAATCAGATAGCGCGTGTAAATGTCCGTTTGTTCGAGCAAGGCGCGGATATGGACGCTGCCGCTTTGAAAGAAGTGATGACGCAATCCATCTATCGTGTATGGATGGATCAACTGCGCAACAGTTGGAGTCGGAGAGGGAGTCAATGTTGGCGCGATCGAAGCAGTAAAGGCAACAGAAGGAATCGCTGGCGACGGCACATCTCTATTGTTCGATGGCTGACAACCTGCAAGCAATAACAGCAGACAGAGAAATCTTTTTTGCATGGCGGCGATTGTATCATCTTGGCAAATTGTCCCACAAACGGCGAAGGTATTGTCATTGGGAGAGATTATAAACATAACTCCCCGGCATAATCCGAGGAATTGTAAAAACGGAAAAACAAAAACGCCAGCGCATTTTTGTGCTGGCGTTCTCATATCAACAGAAAATTGCCGCGTATACTATGGCGTGGGTGTCCCAGGGGGAGTCACCGAAGCCGGTACATTGGACGGCCAGTTGATTTCAGTCGGACCGACATAGCCATCTTTCACTGACAAATAAACGCGTCCATGCGAAGGCTGGGAGCAGCCAGCCTGATCCGTCACGGTGACACGGTTGACAGAAGTGGCAACCGGCGTAAACACAAGCTGGCCGCTTTGGCACGTCCAAAGTTCGGCGAGATAAATCGTGGCATTTGGAGCGGACAAAAAGTCGAGTGGAATCGAAACGTTCGTCCATGAGATCGCAACCCGATCGCCGCTGCGCGTCGCTGTCACTCCCGTGAGAGGCGGGTAAAGATTGCTGCCGGGCAATTGCGCCTGATCGGGATACGTCTGCGCCAGCGAGTTGATGTCGCCGCCGTTCAATAGAACGTACTGCGCGGGCACCCAGCAATAATCCTTCTGCCGCGTCGCGCGGACCTGAAGCCACGTCCCCTCCGAATTATCGTTTCGTCCGAGGACCAAAAGATTCACGCCGCCGAGGACTTCGTATTGGACTTCATACATATCGCCCGGCCCGGCGTAACATGGAGAACTCCATGTTTTGATTCCGCCCAGCACAACGTTGTTGCTCGTTGACGCGGTCGCCGTCGCGGTGTTGGTTGCAGCGACCGTCGCTGAGACAGTTGCCGGAACGGGAGTCGAAGTCTCCGGCGTTGGCGTGTTCGCCACTGACGGCGTTCCCGTCGCGGGCGATGAAGTGCTTGGCAAAATCGGCACGGAAAATGTCAGCGGAGCCGCGTAGGTGATTTGAGGAGATAATGTCGTGATGAATTGCTGCGAGCGGCGTGAGCGGGGCGAAGATCGAAAGAACATAAAATAACCTGCCACAGCCAAAGCCAGCACTGCGACAATTGCGATGACGATCCACAGCGTTTTCCCGCCGCCACTTTTTTGATTCGACTCGGTTTGATTGGTCATTCCTTGAACCTTCCTGATAATGTCGTCGTGAGCGATGGTCGAGTAGCCCTGAGCATGTCGAAGCACATATCGGGACCGAGCGCAACAATCCCTATTTGCATGTCAGCCGAGATTGCCACACTGAAAGAACACAGTGCAAGCATGGCGCTACGCGCCTTCGCAATGACAGAATAAAAATAGTATACAAACATTTTATTGCCCCTGCGGCAAGACTTAGAAGTGTTTTATTACTTCTTCACCTTTTCTACATAATTCATCAAGGTTTTTCGTCACATGAAGCAAATCATCGCGCTCCCGAAGGACACACCTGCACTTGCGTCAGGTGCAAGTGTCGGGACGATGTGAGCGGAGTGGCGCACTTTGCGCCACTCCGCTCAGGGAGAAAATCGTTTTTTCCAATCGAGTATTTTGTGCTATAGTATTCGAAACAACAGCGCAGGGAAATAAATATGGCGAAGAAGAAACTCGAAGACCAGCCAACGAAGAAAATTGAAGTCGCCGGAAACGTCGAAGGCGCGACCTTCATCATCGGCGATGACAATGTTGTCGGCCAGAGCGCAGCCGCGCCAATTGTAAACAAAGCAAAAACCAAAACTTCGCCCGGTTCATTACCCGTTGGCTCGAACATCCCTTTCCCACAAAATGTTTTATTCACCGGCCGCGAAGCGGACTTGGAACTCATCGCCGAATCCTTGCTTGGCAAAAAACCATCAACAACTTTGATTTCGCAAGCCATCACTGGCATGGGAGGAATCGGCAAGACTCAACTCGCAGTTGAATTCGCCTATCGGTACGGCTACAAATTCGACGGCGCGCATTGGCTCAACTTAGCCAATCCCGAATCGCTTGACTCAGAAATCGCCGCCTGCGGACGCGCCGTGGGCTTGACCTATGACGACCAGCGCGAGCAAGTAGCCAACACGCTGAAGCTCTGGCAAAGCGGTGGATTGCGTTTGTTGATCTTGGATAACTTTGAATCGGTTAGCGAAGCAAACAATATTTTGCCGCGCTTACAAGGTGCAAACATGCGATTGCTAATTACCTCGCGCCGAAGTGATTGGCCAAAAGAATTGGGATTGAATCAACACGGCTTGAATTTGTTTTCAGAAAAAGAAAGCCTTGATTTTCTCGAAAGTGCGCTGGAGAAAAGTGAGAAGAGAGAAGACAAAAGAGCGCTGGGGGATAAATTGGGTTGCTTACCGCTGGCGCTCGAACTGGCCGCGAAATACATCAACGTCAATAAGATTTCCATCGCGGCTCACGTCAAAGAACTGGACGAAATTCTCTCGCATGAATCGATGGGCGCAGAATGGTTCAAAAGTCTCGATATCAAAACTCCCACCGAACATGAGTTGAGTTTATTCGCCACCTTCAAACTTTCATGGGAACAAGTGAATGGCGAAATTGAGAAAAATGTTTTTCGCATTGCCGGTTACTGCGCGCCCAACGCGCCGATACCCATTGAGATATTTGCACAGACACTTGAACTGGATGAAAAAGCAATCAACAAACCCCTTTACCGTTTGAACTCGCTTGGCTTATTGAATACGGCAGATAGCTTGCCCTCTATTCATCCTCTGTTGGCAGCATTTGCGAGAAGCACAAGTGAAGGAAATGAATTATTGGAAAAATTGGCAGATAAATTGGCTGTTCTGGCAAGACAAGCCAACAACCAAGTAGACCAAACAGGAAGCCTGCAATGGTTTGCGCCGTTTCGTTTACACGTATTTTCAGTTGGCGAATATGCTGAAAAAGAAGGTTTGCAAGACGCAGTAAATCTATTTGGAAATCTCGGATATTTTCTCGAAAAGATTGCCGACTATGCTGGTGCGAAGTTGGCAGACGAGCGCGCCTTGAAAATTGACGAAGCCGCCTTCGGACCCGATCATCCCGACGTTGCCATAGACGTCAACAACCTGGGCATGGTGCTGAAAGACTTGGGCGACCTCGAGGGCGCAAAAGAAAACTACGAGCGCGCCTTGAAAATTGACGAAGCCAGCTTCGGCCCCGATCATCCCAAAGTTGCCATAGGCGTCAACAACCTGGGCATGGTGCTGAAAGACTTGGACGACCTCGAGGGCGCAAAAGAAAACTACGAGCGCGCCTTGAAAATTGACGAAGCCGCCTTCGGCCCCGATCATCCCAAAGTTGCCATAGGCGTCAACAACCTGGG
>JAJYLQ010000006.1:12407-178575 GCA_021787595.1 Chloroflexota bacterium
GCATGGTGCTGAAAGACTTGGACGACCTCGAGGGCGCAAAAGAAAACTACGAGCGCGCCTTGAAAATTGACGAAGCCGCCTTCGGCCCCGATCATCCCAAAGTTGCCATAGGCGTCAACAACCTGGGCATGGTGCTGAAAGACTTGGACGACCTCGAGGGCGCAAAAGAAAACTACGAGCGCGCCTTGAAAATTGACGAAGCCGCCTTCGGCCCCGATCATCCCAAAGTTGCCATAGGCGTCAACAACCTGGGTACGGTGCTGAAAGACTTGGGCGACCTCGAGGGCGCAAAAGCCAACTTCGAGCGCGCTTTGAAAATTGATGAAGCCAGCTTCGGGCCCGATCATCCCAATGTTGCCAGAGATGTCAACAACCTGGGTACGGTGCTGCAAGACTTGGGCGACCTCGAGGGTGCAAAAGCCAACTACGAGCGCGCCTTGAAAATTTTCGAAAAGCAACTTGGCAAGGATCATCCCAATGTTGCGACACTCGTCAACAACCTGGGCTTGGTGCTGCAAGACTTGGGCGACCTCGAGGGTGCAAAAGCCAACTACGAGCGCGCCTTGAAAATTGACGAAGCCAGCTTCGGACCCAATCATCCGGACGTCGCCAGAGATATTCACAACTTAAGTATGCTGTTTGATCAAATGGGTGAAAAAGAAAAAGCGATTGAGTATGAAAAGCGAGCAACAGAAATTCTGTTGAAGTTCCTGCCGCCCGATCATCCATATTTGAAAATATGTCGAGAGCATTTGCGCAATTTAGGCGTTGATATGGAGTGATTTGAAAGCGTTGGAGAGCCCCTCCCTGCCCTCCCCAAATACGACGATCTAAATTTTGAATGCGCATGTTGAGTTATCTTCGTCGGATTTGGGGAGGGTGTCCGCAGGACGGGTGGGGCTAAATAATTATTCCTGGAATCCCGTCTTATACAGCTCGTAATACATTCCCTGCTTCGCCAGCAATTTAACATCGCCCTGAGCGGACACTGAGCGACCCTGAGCTTGTCGAAGGGGCGATCTAGCGGAAGTCGAAGGGCAGGTTTGAATCTGACCACGCTTCGACTGCGGTCTTCGTCTCCGCTATGCTTCGCTCAGACCTCCGCTCAGCGCGATAAGTTATTCCTGGAATCCCGTCTTATACAGCTCGTAATACATTCCCTGCTTTGCCAACAATTTAACATCGCCCTGAGCGGACACTGAGCGACCCTGAGCTTGTCGAAGGGCAGGTTTGAATCTGACCACGCTTCGACTGCGGTCTTCGTCTCCGCTATGCTTCGCTCAGACCTCCGCTCAGCGCGATAAGTTATTCCTGAAACCCCGTCTTATACAGTTCGTAATACATTCCCTGCTTCGCCAACAATTCCTCGTGCGTTCCCTGTTCGATGATCTTCCCGCCATCTATAACCACGATTCGATCCGCATTCGTGATCGTTGACAAACGATGCGCGATCACAAACGACGTGCGGCCTTTCAACAGCGTAGCAAGCGCGCGTTGGATGATTACCTCGGTCTGCGTATCCACCGACGATGTGGCTTCATCCAAGATCAAAATGCGCGGGTCAGCCAGCAATGCGCGTGCGAACGAAATCAACTGGCGCTGTCCCACGCTGAGCAGCACGCCGCCTTCCTCCACCGACGTATCGTATCCATTCTTCAAACCCATGATGAAGTCATGCGCGCCCACGGCCTTCGCCGCGGCGATCACATCGTCATCGCCGGCTTTCAATCGTCCGAATAAAATATTTTCCTTCACCGACCCGTTGAACAAAAACGGATCCTGCAGGACCATGCCCATCTGCCGCCGCAGCGATCGCTGAGTCACCGTCCGCAAATCGAAGCCGTCCACGCGCACGCCGCCCGAAGTCGGATCGTGGAAGCGGCCCAGCAGTTTGACGATGGTCGTCTTGCCCGCGCCCGTCTCACCCACCAGCGCGACCGTCTCGCCCGCTTTCACATCGAGATCAATGTGATCAAGGACTAAAGCGGCGTCATCTTCATAATGGAACGACACCGACTCGAATCGGACTCCGCCGGAAACGGTCGGCAAATCCCGCGCGTTTTTCGCGTCCCGAACTTCGACCTCCGTATCCAGCAGGCTGAGAATTCGTTCGCCGCCCGCCATCGTGGATTGCAGCGCATCGAAGCGGCGGCTCAAATCGCGGATCGGATCGAAGAAGCGATTGATGTACAGAACGAACGCGACCAGCACGCCCGCCGTAATTTGATTGCCCAGCACTGCCGAACCGCCGAGCCAAATGACCAGCATCGCGGCAATCGCGCCCAGCACGTCCACGACGGGACTGAAGAACGAAGCCAGCCGCGCGGCGTAGATCGAACGCTCGAGATGATAACGATTGACGTAGTTTGCAAAGTTTTCGTAATTGTGTTTTTGCCGCGAGAAGGCCTGCACCACGCGCACGCCGTTGACGTTTTCTGCCAGCACGGAATTGACCCATGAAATCGCGGATCGCACCTGGCGATATGCGGGACGCGAGTAACGCCGGAAGATGATCGTCGCCAGCGCCATGAACGGCAACACACTGAACGTGATGAGCGCCAGGCGAAAGTCCATGCTCAGCATGACGATGACGATCAGGATCAGCGTGAAGATATCGCGCGTGATGGCAAGCACAGCCCACGTCAGAAAATCGCGCAGGACTTCCACATCGTTGATCACGCGTGTAATGACGCGCCCGACCGAATAGCGCGAATAAAATCCAAGCGACAATTCCTGCAAGTGATTGAACAGGTCGGTTCGTAAATCGTAGATGACCGCTTGTCCCACCCACGACATAATGTTGACGCGGTAGTACGTGAAAATCCATTGCGCGACCGCGGTTCCGAGATACGCAAGGATGGTATATCGCAGAACGTTGTAATCGCCCGCGGTGAGTCCGCCGTCAATCGCCACTTTGACGAAGTACGGTCCCGCCACCGCCGCGGCCGATGCGCCAAGCATAAACACTATGGCAAGGATAAGTCTGCCGCCGTATGGCTTTGCGTACGCAAACAATCGCCGCGCGACGTTGGGATCATAGCCTTTGTCGTACTGGCTTTCGGATTCGATCACATAGGTAGGAGGAGTAATGGTTTGGGTCATGGTTAAGTACGAAGTGCCTAAAGTGCCAAGTTCAAAGTTTCAAGTGGAGTTTCAACCGCGAAGCTCGCCAAGATTCTTTCATCTTTCTCCTTTTACGACAACGAATGATCCGAAGAGATTTTCATATCTTCGACTTCAACTTCCTCGATCACGTCTTCAAAAGCTTTGTTCTGGCTCAATTGCAGATCGTGGATTTCCTTATACAATCCGCCTTGCGCCAGCAGTTCATCGTGTTTGCCGCGCTGGACGATTTGTCCGTTTTCCATGACGAGGATCAAATCCGCGCGGCGGACGGTGGATAGACGATGCGCGATGACAAACGTTGTGCGTCCTTCCATCAAACGATCCAGCGCCTCCTGGATCAATTTTTCAGTCTGCGTATCCACCGATGAAGTTGAGTCGTCCAAAATCAAGATGCGCGGGTCCATCAGCAGCGCGCGCGCAATCGCCACGCGCTGGCGCTGTCCGCCGCTGAGCGTGATGCCGCGCTCGCCGACCATCGTTTCGTATCCGCCTGTAAAACCTTCGATGAATTCGTGCGCCTGCGCGGCTTTTGCCGCAGCGACGATTTCTTCCTCGCTGGCGTCTGGCCGTCCATACGCGATGTTGGCCTTGATCGAATCAGAAAACAGCAGCGACGTTTGCAGAACGATGCCGATTTGACGGCGCAGCGAAACGAGGTCCACCGAACGGACGTCCACGCCGTCCACGCACACCGCGCCGTCGGTTACATCGTAGAAGCGCGGGATCAAATTGATGAGCGACGTTTTACCGGAGCCGGTCTGCCCGATCAGCGCGACAAGTTGATTCGGCTCGACGACGAGATCAATGTCTTTTAACGCGACCGACTTCTCGTCCGCGTAACGAAGCGAGACGTGATCGAACTCCACGCGTCCGCGCAGCACCGGCAGATTGACCGCATCCGCAGGTGATTGAATCTCAGGCTCGTGTTCCAAAATCTCGAGCACGCGCTGCGCGCCCGCTTCGGCCTCGCCCATCCCGTTGACCAGCCAGGCGATCTGTTGGACCGGCGCGGACAGCATCAGCATGTAGGCGTTGAACGCCACAACTTCGCCGACGGTCATCCTGCCCTGCAAGACCATCTGGCCTCCGAACAGCAGAATCAAAATCGTGCCGATTGTGATGAGCAACGTGGTGGTCGGCATGACCTTCGACCATTCACTCAGCACCTTGATGCGCGAGTCGAAATATCGCCTGTTGATCTCGTCGAAGCGGTCAATCTCATAAGGTTCGCGCGCAAAGGCGCGCACGACCTGAATGCCCGTCACATTCTCCTGTAAACGCGACGACAAAGTGCCAAGCGTGAAATCCACGTTGTAAAAAAGTTTCGTGATACGATTGCCAAAGTCGGTCGTCATCATGACCATTGGGACGAGCGGCAGGAGCGAAATAATCGCAAGCGTGGGATTCAACGACACCAGCACGGCAATCACGCCGACGGCCATGAACAACAACTGGACAAGCTGAATGACGCTGTCGCCAGTAAAGCTTTGGATCGAGCGCACGTCCTCGATGCAGCGCGAGATCAGTTGTCCGCTCTGCGCGTGATCGTGATACGTGAACGGCAAATATTGAATCCGGTTATACAAGGAATTGCGAATATCGTAGCCGATGCGCGCCGCCGTCCAGGCGGAGAGATACTGCTGCGCCAGATTGAGAACCGCGGTGACCAGGCCGAGTCCAAGCAGGAGCAGCGCAGCGCGGACGATGTATCCGATGTCGCCGCGCAGGAGTCCGTCGTCAATCACGTTTTGCAGGATCAACGGAACGATCAACCCCAGTCCTGTGACGGCCAGAAGCAGGAACAAATCCGCGCTGATCTGCCGCATGTAGGGGCGCATAAAATGTCGAAGGCGAAATAAATGTTTCATAGGCGGAACGTTTAGGATACCATGTTCGGCGGCCCGCTGCCAGTGATTATTCCATCGGGGTGCGCTCAAAGGTTGTAAGCGTATTTTGATGCGCAGGGCTAAAGCCACCTGCTCAGTACATGGAAATTGTCGCCACGGCGCCACGGCGACGCCTTCGGATTAGCTCCCTGAGTGGCGCCAAGGCGCCACTTCCATGGGCTGAGGCAGGATTTCAATCCGCCGGAATAGTTGCAGGCTAACAAACTTTGATACTGTTGGCGAAATCGAGAAATTGCGCTTGTATAACTGTTTCCAGCCGCACATTTACAGGCGAAAAATGAATTCGCCAACAGTATCAAACTTTGAGCACTCCCTTCCATCGGTGATTACCCACAAGTATCGGAACTTGACCCCAGATAGCTCCTTGCGCCGGGGACGGCGCAAGATCTGCCTGCAAAACACCGCCGGTCCCACTGCGCGGGATCTTCGAGACGGCGGCTGGAGCCGGAAGTAAAGATGTGGGTAATCACCAAATTATTCCACGGGCCGCAATCATGATTTTCATCATCTCGTATCGCACGCGAATCACTAACCGCAAAGACAGAGGAGACTATCCCGAAAACCGCCCGCGAGTTTCTGCAGGCGATTCCGTCCACCCAGCGTTATCATTCATCTTTTCGAAGCGCGCTTAGGAACCACAAGAGCAATACGAGTCCCGGGACAATCGCGCATACATAAATATTGAAATCATAGATCCGCATCCCGATCCCAAAGACCAGCGACCACGGCCGCGGAAAGAGGCAAGCCATGCGAAGATTTCCCGCGCGTTGGTCCACAATGGCCGGTGCGCCGCAATAACTTCCGATGACCAGCGCCAGCAGAAGGATCAGCAGTGCCGCGCCGGCCGCAAGGAGAATTTTTTTATCAATCACGATTCGCCTTGCATTTCTTCCGCCAATAACATAAATTCGATTAAATCACAAATCCACCGCCAGGCAAGTCAGCGTCTGTTCGACGCCCGGGATCGGCTGGATCTTCGAAGCAGTGATCGCGCCCAGCCTGGCAACATCCGCCGTTTCGACCTCGGCCACTGCGTCGTACGGACCGAACGTCATGTGCGCCTCCGATACGCCTTCCACTTTGCGAAGGCTTCGCACCACATCCTTCACATCTCCGGCGCGGATTTTGATCAGGACATAGGCTTTCATGTTTGTCTGCTCCTTTCGATTGGGATCTACACGGCGCGGCTGCGGCCGGCCCACGCGACCAACCCGGCCGCGACGATTGCAACAAGCACGATCGCGGCCACGGCACCCCCGGCTCCCGCGGGAGCCGAAACGGGCGCGACCGGAACGGGCGTCTCTGTGGCTGTGGGCGTATCCGTCGAAATCACAAAAGTCGGCAGCGGCGTAAACGTGGACAAGTCGCGCGTTGCGGTGGCAGGCACGGATGTCGGCGTCGTCGTCCCGGCTTTGGCAATAAATAATTTCTGCCCGTTATAAATGGTATCCGACGTCAGGTTGTTATAAAGTTTGATCTGGTTCACGGTGGTCTTATACGCCGCCGCAATTTGCGAAAGTGATTGACCCGGCAGCACCGTGTAGTAAATGTTTCCATTCTGGTCAGGCGTATTCACAACCGCGATGGCAATCGTCGGTTCCTGGGACGGTGCTGTGCCGGTGACGATCACAGCAGTGCCGCTGCCAGAGGGCGGTTTGGATTTCGTGGATAGCCCCGCGTCAATGACAAAATAGCTCGTCTTCCCGTCGCTGGCCACACCCGCGCCGACATCAGCCAAGTTGGGCGAAAGCATCGTGCCCTGATGCGCGGCATCTGCCCAACCGGATGAATACACAACGCTCGATGCCGAACTGTAATTTCCCGCCAGCCAGTTCTCCGAGAAATATCCGCCGGAGACGGGATAACCTGCAGCAATCGCGCGGTCAATCGGACGCGTGCCGCCGGGGCCGATGTGTCCGTAAACGCCGCCGGTCGAAGCAAGATAATCGGCCTGGTTCTGGGCAATCGCCATCAAAATGGAATTGACATTATAGGCCGGCAATCCATTTGCGGCGCGCAGCGAGTTCACCGCGCTCACAAGGTCATAGCCATTTACCGCGGAGGCCGCCTCGGGTCCGCGCGCCGAGCCGTTTAGATCCGGTGCCAGGCTGACGCCCAGCAAAATCCAGAGCGCGGTCAGAATCGAAATTAAACGCTTGTTCATACAGCCGAGATTATAACCGCGTCGTTGTGTTTATTTTGGTCTAACTTGGGCTATAATCATTAAGCATTATCGGAAACAGGAAGAGCATCCGCGAAGGACACAAATTTTCACAAAAAAAGCGGAAGAACTTCATGGACAAAAAATAACCCCGATAAAATCCATTGAGAACACATTCCAACCAAACGGAGGATAAGATGCCAGAGAGACCAATCAATCCGGCAAATGGAAAGTTCACGATCACGGGTCGAAGAAATATTGACATTGACCTGGGAAACAACGATGTATCGAAATTTGTCGTCGTCCAGAAGGACATGGATCCCACTGTCCCGGCCCAATGGAATGGCGTTACGATTGACTGGTTTGTCTCTTTCGGCGTGCGGGTAAGAAACGCGGATGGTTCCCACGGAAATTTCGCAGCCATTACGTATAACGTTACGCTGGATCCGATACCCGCCGGCAAACGATTGTTTGCTTTTTACAACGGACAGGTACAGCCCTTATCCTTCCAGACCGCAGGCAGCAGGATCAGATTCAGTTTGAACGTGGGCGATCCGCCGGTCGGAATCGGCTAATCGTTCGCGGCTTTCCACGCGTCCCGGATGGCGCGCCGCCATGGAACGTTCTCGATATAATTCCGACGCGATACTTCATCACCGAATTTAGACGCCTGCGCGTTCAGCAGTGCGGCGGCATCGCTCAACACCGCGTGGGAACGCGGGTCTTTTTGTTTTTCCAAAGCCCGGTAGCAGGCCAAATAAATCCGCAGGGGCTCCTCGGTGCCTTCGAATGTTCCGCCACCTGCAAGATGAGCCAAAACTTCATTCGCCCATTCGCCCGCGGAGTCTGCATCGTTTGTCTCCAGCGCCCATTGGATGAGGCCGGCCATTGGCTCCATGCCGAGGCTGGGCTGATCCAGCTCCCTGCGGAGGTTCAACGATGCTTCGAAGGCCCGGCGTGTCTGCTCGAATTTCGCGTCCAACAAGAAGGCGTGACCAAGATACAGCAGCCCCCACGCTTCGCCCGAGCGTTCGCCCGTCTTACGCGCCAGTTCAATTGCCTGGCTGGCATATTGAATCGCAGCCGAAGCTTCACCCTGAATACATGCGACATTGCTCAAATTGATCAGCACGTACGTTTCCTGATACTGGTTTCCAACCTGGCGCGCAATCACAAGCGCCTGTTCGAGATAATCGCGCGCGGAAGACAGATCGCCCTGCATGCCTGCAGCCCAGCCGAGATTTCCCAAAGCGATGCTTTCGGTATACCGGTCTCCCCGCTTGCGCGCAAGCGTATGCACCTGATCGTAATAGCTGCGCGCAGCGGAGTAATTTCCCTGAACAAATCCTGCCGAGTTTCCGAGGTTGTTCAATGACTTCAATTCCGCGCTGTGATTATGAGTCTCGCGAGCAATCATCAGGGATTGTTCGAAATAGTTGTGCGCGGCAGCCGGATTCTTTTGTTCGAGGGCGATCAGTCCCATGGAATTGAGGATGTTTCCCTCCTCCAAACGCTTCCCGGCGCCGCGAGCGAGATTCAATCCCGCCTGCGCCCGGCGGTTTGCCTCATCCAATTTCCCCTGATGCATCAAAGCCAGAGGCCAGACGCGATAAGCATCCAGCGCGATCGCGGCATCGTCCGTCAATTGCGCCAATCGCACAACGCGCTCAGCATGGGAAATGGTTTCAGGATACCTGCCCACCGTGAACGCGTAATCCATGCGCATTGCCAAAACCTGCGCCGCGCAATGATCGTCATGCAGTCGGTGCGATAGTTCGTCGAGCAAATTCAAATTGTGCGCTTGTGCGGCGCGATCCCCCATGCGGCTGAAAACCCCAGTCTGTTCCAGCAATAAATCAAATTGCATTCGAAGATCATCCAGCGATGTCAGAGCCAACGCGCGGCTGTAATAATCCACGGCCTGAACATTCTGATAAACATCCGCCGCAGCTCTTGCCGCTTTTGCAAGATACGATCCCGCCTTCTGGACAAGGTTTGCGTGTTCAGCATGATAAGCCAGCTCACCGTAATGCAATTCCAAATCATCTGCGTAAAGCTGCTCCATGGAGGAAACTGCCAGCCCGTGCAATTCTCTTTGCCGCGTCGCCAATTGCATCGAATAGGCCGTATCCCGCGATAGCGTATGGCGGAACATATACCTTTCCCCGTCCAGGCGGAACCAGATATCCGCCTGTTCGGCCCGCTCGACCATCTCCATCAGCCGGTCCGTTCTATCCAACATTCCCGCCAGCAGTCGGATGTCGAACTCCCGGCCAAGAACGGCCGCCATCTGCACCATCTCACGGACTCCGCGGCTCAACCCGTCAAGGCGCGCAACCAGCACCGCGCGCACGTCGGTTGGGAGCAAAGTCGCGGCCTCCGGTCCCGCATGATAATGCCCATCTTCATGCTTTCGCAGCATTTTGTTTTCGAAGAGATAACGCAGAAGCTGTTCCGCGAAGAATGGATTGCCTTCCGCGCGTTCTTCCACCCATTCCTGCAGCGCAGCGGAAATGGGACTGCCCAGGGTGTTCTCGGCAATTCGGCTGAGTTCGCCTGCGGAGAGACCCGCCAAATTCAGGAACTGAATATTGGCGACCCGGGTCAACCCGGCGATTGCGATGCCGGAACGTTGAGTTGCAAGGATCGCAATTGGATAATTTTTCTTTTCGTCTGCGGTGATCGAGCGCGTGAAGTAAGACAAAAACGCGAGAGTTTCCTCATCCAGCCATTGAATGTCTTCGATGAAAAGAATGATGGGTTTTATCAAGCTCTCGGCGCGCAGCAAAGCGCCCAGCGCCAGGAAAGTATTCTCGTGCCGTCCTTTCGCATCCAACTGCTCGTACAATGAACCCGGCTGTGCCAGCCCCAAAAGAGCAGACAGAACTGAACGGATGCGAGCCAGCTCTGCCGAAAGTTCGCCATCCGGCACCTCTTCGATCAGGCTGCCCAGGCATTGCGTGAAATTTTCGAGATTCGCCTCGGCTGACTGGGAATCAGAATAACGAAAACGATTCTCCAGCCAATTTTTGAATGGGTTCAAGGGTTGGCGCAGGATTTCATCGGATTGACAAACGATCCAGCGCGCGGGCGCGTCTCTCAATGAACACGAGGCTTGAAATCCATGAACCAGCCGGCTCTTGCCGATGCCCGCCTCGCCCTGCACCACAGACACGCCCGCAAATTTTCCCCCGGATAATGGCTCAATAAATTTCGACAATTGGTCCAATTCCGCGCTTCGACCGACGAAATCGCCGTGATACACCTTTTCCGCCAAAGATTTTCGACCCAGCAGGGCAAAGGCCTTTTGTCTTTCTCCAAATCCCTTGAATTCGTATTCATCCAAATAGCGGACTTCAAAATGCTTTTCTACGCGCCGCGCGATTTCCTCATCGAGCCGGATCTCATCGCTGCCGGCAGAGTTCATCAGCCGGGCGGCCAGATTGACCCCCCACCCGTATGCGGTGTAGTCCTCGCGCAAGCTCGCGCCCATGAAACCCGCGTAAGCAATCCGGTAGGAGATCCCGGCCCGGAGCGGAAGCCGCGTGCGCTTGGCAAGATCAAGAATGAAATTGACAGCGCGCTCCACATCTGTCTCGTGCGCGGAGGGTGCGCCCCAAAACATCAACAGGTTGAAACCTTTGTCGCCCAGATCGGGGCGCAAAAAATACCCGCCATAGCGCGACTGCAATTCAAAAACCGTTTCGATGAAAGGCGCGACCAGCGCCTCGTCTGTAATCCCGGCGGGGATATCAATGAACAAATTAACGACCTGGCGGAATTCGCCGACGACCGGTAAATTTAGAACGGCATCGGAGCAGAAAATGCTGATAAGCTCGGAATCCGGTTCCGGGTCCGGGATGAAGCGCCGCGCTGGCAGGTCTGCATGGATACCAAAAACGTGAAAACAATCTCCCCACGGCTTTGCATCCACAGCGCCTTGCAGTCTCGCGTGGCCGGCTGCGTCCAACATGATTGTCCCAGGCTCGGCACATTCTTCGGCAGTCACCGAACTTCCGACGCTTGCCCCGCGAAAGCAATAGGTCGCGCGTTTGCCATCTGCCGATTTGAATACCTGCCAATCCGTCCGGCCAAATCCCAGCCCGACTTTAAGAAAGATCGGAAATTTTCCGAAGCGGGTCGCCGTCTCTGGATGTGTTTTGGTGTGTTCCTGAATCTCCCACGCCGCGGCGAGGCAGCGCATCAGCGCGGGACTTTGGGATGGATCGTCCGGAAATATCGCGGTGATCGCATCCCCGGTATATCCCACCACATACCCGCCATGGGCATAGACGGCCTCGACAAGCGGCCCAAAGAAAACGCGCATCACTTCTGCCAGCGTCTCGGCGCCGGCCTGGCCGTGAGCCGCAAGCGCGTCGGTCATTTTGGAAAACCCGGAGAGATCAGCAAACATCGCCGCGGCCTGAAAAGAGCCGCGGTCATTGCCGGCGCGGTATTGCTCAAGAATAAAGTCAGGGACTAATCGGCGCATCAGACGAACCCGGTTGACTGATTTTACACTTAAGTTGCCCGGCAACCAATCTTTCGCGGGTGTGCTCAAAGGTTGTAAGCGTATTTTGATGCGCAGGGCTAAAGCCGCCTGCTCAGTACATGGAAATTGTCGCCACGGCGACGCCTTCGGATTAGCTCCCTGAGTCGGCTTTTAGCCGACTTCCATGGGCTGAGGCAGGATTTCAATCCGCCGGAATGGTTGCAGACTAACAAACTTTGATACTGTTGGCGAAATCGGGAATTGCGCCTGCTTACCCGTTTAGCAGGCACACATTTACGGATGGAAAATGAATTCGCCAACAGTATCAAACTTTGTGCACTCCCATCTTTGGCTCTCTGGGAATCGCCGTGATTAAGAACTTTCGTACACGGAGTACACAGATAAACACGGACGAACGCGGATTTTTAAAAAGCTTTTTCCGTGTGAATCCGTGCAATCCGCGGCAACGCCCTGCGCCCTTTCAGGGTCCGTGTACAGAATCACGGCAACTCCTAATGAGCCCAATCTTTGAGATGCGAATCCCTGGATGAGCGCGGCTATAATGTGAAACGTGAACAAAACATCCTACGAAATCCGCGTCTGCCAAAACTGCGGGCTGCGCTATCCGCTTGTCAAAGATCAAAAATTCGGCGAACGTTGTCCCGCCTGCCTCGGACAAACCGTCGCGACGCTTGAACAGACTCTCGACCGCGAGCCGCAAACTGATGACCAGGCACTCGATTCAAGAATCAACCTGCGCGTCCTTTTGGACAATGTCCGTTCGGCATGGAACGCCGGCTCGATCCTCCGTTCGGCAGATGGCTTTGAATTTCGGCACGCTTACTTGTGCGGCATCACGCCGACTCCCGAAAACCCGGAAGTCCGCAAGACGGCGCTCGGCGCGCAGGATTCTGTTGCATGGTCAGCGCACAAAAATGCCGTCGAATTGATAAAGCAATTGAAAACAGACGGTTTTGAAATCTGGGCGCTCGAGAAAACCGCAAGCTCCGCGCCGATTCATTCTGCCATACAGCCATCGAATGCGCCGAAGAACATTGTGCTGGTTGTCGGCAATGAAGTCACCGGCGTTGATCCGGGCATTTTAGAAATCGCGGATCGTATTGCGCATCTCCCCATGCGCGGACAGAAACGATCCTTCAACGTCGCGATTGCATTCGCCGTCGCCGCGCAGATTCTGCGCTCGCAATATTTGGCCGGAGATGAACGGGGGTGAACGCCAATCGAAAATATTCTTGAGATTACTTCATGTTCCCTTGTGCCCTTCGGGGTGATTTTTTAAATGCGCGCGTAAAACGCGTTCGACAATCACAATCGGATGCTCGACCACCGCGCCCGTTCCCTGAACGATTTGCATCCGGCACGCAGTTCCCGTCGCGGCAATCATCGCGTCCCCGCGCTGGTTGACCTGTGGAAACAACTTCAGCGCGCCGATCTTTTGTGACAGGTCGTAGTGTTCGGCTTCGTAGCCAAACGTCCCGGCCATGCCGCAGCAGCCAGCATCCGTCAGTTCGACTTCGAATCCACAGGCGCGCAAAAGCTCGACCGTTGCCTTCGCCCCATTTGGCAGTCCGTCATCAGACGGGCCTTCCGCGCTTTGATGGCAGTGCGGATGAAATTTAATTTTCTTTGCGGGCACAGACTTTTTCAAATCCGGGAATTTATCGGAACGAATCAAAAACTCATCCAGCAGCCAAATCCTGTTTTTGCGTCGAGATAATTCTTCGGCGCGTTCCGGCAGCAGGTCCGCATAATCATTCTTGAGCATATAAATTTCCGGCGGCTCGATTCCCACCACAGGCAAAACGCCATCCGGGTCAAAATGATTGATTGTGCCCAGCACCTTGATCGCATGTTGGCGCGCCGCTTTCAAAAAACCTTTTGAAAACAGCGCCGCGCCTGCGCCCGTCACAGGCAAAACCTTCACGTCGAATCCGAGTTCGGACAAAAGATCGAACGCAGCCTGTTCCACCTGCGGCTCGACGTAATGCGAATACGGATCGGACAAAAACAAAACAGGTGAACCGGAAATCCGGGTTGTTTTTATTTTCGCTCGCCGGGCTGAAAACCTTGGGAACGGCCGTTCGGGAGTAATTCCAATCATCCCTGAGAGAATCCGCCGCGCAAAAGGAATCCCACTCACAAAATTCACAACCGGCGCAATTGCTGAAAGCAATTTTGCCGTCACGTGAAAATAGCCAAACACATCATCGCGCAGCGGACGCCGATGTGATTTGTAATATTCATCGAGGAACGCAAATTTGAGCTTCGCCATGTCCACGCCGCTCGGACATTCGGCTTTGCAGCCTTTGCAGGCGAGGCAGAGATCGAGGGCCGAATAGACCGGCGCCTCGAGCTTCGAATATCGAATATCGGAGTCCGATATTCGATATTCGATATTCGGGCTGGCAACCATGGCCCGCAATAAATTCGCACGCCCGCGCGTCGAATTCTGTTCCTCGCGCGTCGCTTGAAATGACGGGCACATCGCGCCGGTGTCTTTGCGGCAAACGCCCTGCCCATTACATTGCTCGATTGCGCCAGCGAGCCCATCTGCGTGAGAAAAATGCAAAGGCGTCTTCCAAACGCGAGCTTGATAATTCGTCCCATAACGCAAATGCGAATCCATCGGCGGCGCATCGAACAGCTTGCCCGGATTCAATAATCCGTCTGGGTCGGCGGCATGTTTCAACGCGCGCATCGCGGCGATCAATTCTTCGCCGTAGGTTTGCTTCAGCCATTCGCCGCGCGCGATTCCGTCGCCATGTTCCGAGGCCATCGAACCGCCCAAACGCAAAGTCAGCGCCAGCGCCTGCTCCGCGATCTCCCGCAAATCATGAACGCCGCTGCCTGTCTTCAAATTCAGGATTGGGCGGATATGCAGACATCCCGCCGAGGCGTGCGCGTACATCCCGCCTTCCGTTCGATGGCCGCTCAAAATTTTTTCGATTTCGCGTACGAAGTCACCCAGCCGCTCGACCGGAATGGCGCAATCTTCGATGAATGTTGTCGAACGCGCGGGCTGCTGCCGCGAATCCAAAATGCCCAAACCGACTTTGCGGATGCCCCACACGCGCCCCTGCTCTTCATTCGACTCGGCGATCACGACATCTTCACGCAGATGTCGAACCGCGTCTTTCAGGACTTCAGGCCGGTCCCCGCTAAATTCAACGACCAGCACCGCAGCCGGGTCGCCGTCAACCCAATCCATTTGACGCGCATACGCCGGGATGCCGCGCGCCAACCGCAGAATCATTTGCGGAATCAATTCGATCGCGGACGGATGATGTTCCAGCAAACTCGGCACAGCGTCGCAAGCTTCAGCATTGCTGTGATAGGCAAGGATTCCCAGTATTGTGTATTCCGGTTTTGAAACAAGATTGACCGTTGCGCGTCGGATGACTGCCAGTGTTCCTTCGCTGCCAGCCAGGAGAGGAGCAAGGTTCAATGTGGAAGGTTTAAAGCTGGCAGGATAGGAATCGCCAATCCATTGCGGCGGCCTGGAGGGTGACCACGGCAGCAGATAATTCAATCTGTATCCAGCCGAGTTGCGCCACGATTTTGGATAATGTCCTTTGATGGCTTTGGCGTACTTCTCCCTGATTTCACGCGCTTCAAAAACGATATTCGATAATCGGGATTCGGAATTCGAGTATCGAGTATCGAACAACGAATCGTCGAATGCCGCCAAGCTTCCGTCCGAAAGAATCACATCGGCAGACAACAAATGATCGGCGGTCATGCCGTATAAAATCGAATGAGCGCCGGTTGCGTTGTTGGCAATGACTCCGCCCATCGTGGCGCGTTCCGCGGAGGCAGGGTCCGGGCCGAATTGAAGGCCAAATTTGGCGGCGGCCCGGTTGAGGGTCGAAAGAACGACGCCGGGTTCGACCGTCGCGGTTTTCGCATCCGCATTGATTTCGACAATTTGATCGAGCCAGCGCGAGCAATCCAATATCAACGCTTCGCCAATCGCCTGCCCCGCCAGCGATGATCCCGATCCGCGCGGAAGGATCGGCACCTTATATTTCGCAGCCAATTCAATCGCGTAATGCAAATCATCCTGCGTGCGCGGAAGCGCGGCGCCAAGCGGCTCGATTCGATAAATGGATGCGTCGGTACTGTAAAGAACGCGCGCACCGAGGTCGAGGCGGATGTCGCCGGTAAAACGTTTGCGAAGTTCGGCGATGAAGTCAGGATTCAAGGGCATGCCAGGATTCTACTTTGTTAAACACAACGGGCACGAAGTACTCGAAGGAAAACCCTTGTGCCCGCCGTGTCCTTTGTGTTAAATCCTTACTTTGCTTTTCCCTGATTCGCGACTGCCGCAGCCGCCTTCGCCACTGCTTCTTCATCACCGAGATAATAATGTTGGATCGGTTTCAAATTGCCATCGAGTTCGTAAACCAGCGGGATGCCGGTTGGAATATTCAGCTCAGGGATTTCCGCATCCGAAATATCATCAAGATATTTAACGAGCGCGCGGATGCTGTTGCCGTGTGCTGCGATCAAAGTTCGCCTGCCGGATTTGATGGCTGGCGCAAGCGTACCGTGCCAATACGGCAGCACGCGCTCGAGCGTGATCTTGAGCGATTCGGTGGCAGGCAATTCATCCGGCTCGAGACCCGCGTAGCGCGGATCAAAACGCGGATGGCGTTCATCGTTCCATTCCAGCGCGGGCGGCGGGACATCATAACTGCGCCGCCAAATCTTTACCTGCGCCTCGCCAAATTTCTCCGCCATCTCGGCTTTATTGAGTCCCTGCAGCGCGCCATAGTGACGCTCGTTCAATTGCCAGGCATTCGTCACAGGAATCCATTCGAGATTCATTTCCTGAAGGACGATCCACAACGTTTGGATGGCGCGGCGCAAAACAGACGTGAAAGCCAGATCGAAAACATAACCGCCGTCTTTCAGTAATTGTCCAGCCGACAGCGCCTCCGCGCGGCCCTGATCGGTAAGCCCGACATCGGTCCAGCCTGTAAAGCGATTCTCCAGATTCCACGCGCTCTGTCCGTGACGAAGCAAAACGAATTTGTACATATCCTTCTCCGTAAATCAGGATTGAATTTCGCAGCCGGAGAATTGGATCCTTCCGGTTGTTATTTGACTTGTTTCAATTTATACAATACCGTATTGGCATAAGCGCCATTGTCGAGGCCGGGATAATTGACAAGAAATACCGGGTCGGCCTGCAAATTGGCGCCAGTGTGGACCTTGAAGAATTGCAGGGTGCCTGCGATCAGGCTTACGCGCGTCATCAAATAGACATTATCTTTCTCGTACAAGCTCGTCAGCAATGGGTACGAGTCGTGCTGCCGCAGCACATCCCGGTATGGCGGCGAGAAAGCCAGCCAGCCTAATTCGAGCACCTGGATTTTTGGAAAATCCAAGACCATTGGGTTTGCCCATTCCAGCGGAATGCCCATCGCGGGGATAACGATCAAAGCATCCGGCTGTATTTTACCCTGTGCCTGCAATGAATCCAAATTCGACAGGATTTCCTGATAGTCGTTCTGTTTCTTAATGTTTGCCGCAGAAACAAGGACAGCCTGCGAAATCGTAAAAAACAACGCTGCAAGCATCAAGCCGGAAACAGCCAGTGACCCAAGCCATGCGGAAATATCCCGCCTTGGGTTTCGAGATTCCGGTGCGATCAAACCCGTTTTCGAACAAGCGATGATAAAAAATGCAAACACAGTCAACACGGCGAGAAAGGAATACCAGACGCGCGGCGGAACCTTTTGCGTCCACAGCAGGTAAATAAAAAGAATGGCAACGCTAACCATGGAGGACGCGAGCGGAACAAGCGCCGGGCGCAGCGATGGATAGATGAGCAAAGACAAAAAGGCTGCAACCAGCATCAGGAGATAGGGATAGGATACTGGTGCCAAACTCATTGGAAAAGTACGCAGGAAGTAGGATAAGACTGCGCCAAACAAATCGCCCTGTACGCCAGGAACATGATCCACGATATATTGCAGCTTGTCCAGGGAATATGTTTGCTCATCAGAAATGAACCAGCTTTCAAACATCCGGCGGTCGATTGGGTGCCAGCCGATCTGTTGTATGATCCCGTTGAACTTCTCCTGGTGCAGCCGTGGAGTATCTTGAATGAAGGACCTTGTATCGTTATAAGTGTAAAAACTCTGCCATTCCGGATGGGATCGAACGTACAGTTTATCGAACAAATAACTGCCCGATGCCAGCAATCCCACAGCGGCAAATGCAATTATCAGGCGTTTGAGATCGAACAGGCGGCGCATCAAAACGATGGACAGACCCGTGGAAAGCAAAACAAGGAGGACGGACTCGATGCGGATCAGGCTGCCGGCAAAGATCAGGATTCCGCCAAAGAAATAAAACCGCCTCTCGATGTGAAAATCCAAATGGGCGGCTGCAAGCATCGAACAAAATCCGGCAATGGCCGCGAACACTGCGATCATCGTGAAGGTGATGCTAAGCAGGAAAATGCCATCGGCCAGAAAAACAACCAGCATTCCGGCGACCTTCCCGGCTGCTTTTAGTGGAAAAGACAAAACGAGATGGACCAGACACCAGACCGAGAAAAAATCGAGCGCAATGAAAAGCAGAATCTCCCAATTCAATTGGGTTGGCAGCCGGTAAAGAAGATCCAGCAGGAAGCCGAGAATGACATTGCTGAAAATGAGAAATGGAACCGATTTGCCTCCGAGATAGCCAGAGGCCAACGAGATCATCGTGATGTCGTCATCCACCTGGTAGCCGGGGTGGAACACAAACAGATATAAAACAAAGAACGCGATTGTGAACAGCAAACTCACAATCCACGGACGAAGCGGGGATTCCGCGTGCCGGTCCTGGGGGGCCGCAATCTTGCGGGCAACACTCTGAAAAAGGAAAGTCTTCAATTGGTCGAATTTCTGGAAAGCCCAAATCTTTATCGCAGGTTCGATTATTCCGACGCTCATACAGGCCGACAAAGCCGGCGTTAATCATAACCGGTTTTGCGGCTTATCATGGAAAGTCCAGATAAATTTCAATACAGATTCGGAAAGGGGTACGCTACAAAAGATTATTGGCCGCGGTCAGGTTCGTCAGCAATTCTTCTTTCATTGCGGCGGCCAGGCCAGGGAGTTGATCCCGTAAATTTTCGAGTTCTTCAATATCCTCCCGCAAATTGTATAACTCAACTTGATCAGGATATGCTGCATAGCCAAGATAATAGATCAGCTTCATGCCGCCCTTGACCATGGAGAGGGTCGCCTGCTGGAATGGCGCAAAAGCAGAATCGTATTTGGCGTCCATGCTGAATACGCTTCGAGTCAAATCTTCCTGTCCGCCAAACCCCGGCAGCAGCCTGCCCTCCCCGCGCGCAGGAATTTCTTTGTTCGCAAGGCTTAGAAAAGTCGGCAGGATGTCAATGGCGCTGGTCGGGGCGTATATGTCCCGATGGGTTTTGGAGCCAGGCGCAGAAATCAATAATGGCACATGAATGACCGAATCGAAAAGCAGCGGCGTGCTGTGAAAAATATCCCCGCGCTCAAACAATTGCCCGTGATCCGACGTTACAACGAGATAATTATTGTCGAGCACACCCGCAGCGGTGAGTTGATCCAGCAGTTTTCCAAATCCATCGTCCACATCGGCAATATATTCATCATACAATTTGACCATCGGGGCATATTCGGCAGGCGACAGCTGGTTGCTGGCCAAAGGATGATGGGGCTTGTCAAGAATTGGAATATCGGGAAGACTATCCACAAATTCCGCGCGCGGGCGAAAAGGCTCATGCGGCGACCACAAATGGAAATAGCCAAATATCGGTGAGAACCGCCCGGCCAATTGTTGTATTCGGGCCGCAACATCTGGAAGGGTTTGGGGAATCTTGAAATAGTAAAAATTATTATACGGAACACCAAACGGATATTCCTGTGAAGGCGCATCCAAATTTTGCTCGCCGAAGACGCGGAAATAATCGAGATAGCCAAACAAGGGCAGTCCCGGCCATCGTTCGGGGTCCGAACCATCACCGGTGAGCAGGAATTGGTTAAAGGAATAATAGATCATATCCGAGTCCGGCAAATCGGCCAGCCCCAGGAACGGGTTGATGGTTTTATTCAAATACTTGAACGTGGTCGGGGAAATATGATCCTCGAGCGCCGACCGGAATTGACGCAGGAACAAATCCGCCCACAGGTTTTCAGCGAAGGCCGCCCGGTAATATTCTTTTCCCATCAACGAAAAAATATTCTGCTCTGCAAGCGAGCGTTTGATCAAGCCGCCGTTATTGATGGCGCGATGCGTCCACGGATACATCCCCATCAAAATGGAGGAAGTGCCCGGCGTTGTAAAACTTCCACCCGCGTAATGGGAATGATAGACCGTGGCCCGCCGGGCAAAACGTTCCAAGTTGGGAGTCGTCTCCCTGGAATATCCATACAACGACATGTGCCTTGCCGACATTGCATCGAACAACAGAATGATGAACCCCGGCCGCGCCCCATCCGCGCTGGAAAGGAACTTATAGGCCGGCCCGCTGCGGGCCAGACCGAGGCTGGCGGCAGCCGCCGCCGTCAGTTTGAGGAAATCCCTACGGCTAATCCCTGTCATCCAATCGTCCTAGGCGAGATTCCGAAAAAGCACAACCACGAAAGACAAAGCGGTAACGGGCATGAATATATACAGGAAAATGATCATGCTGTCAGAAAGCCACATCACTGCCCTCGCAACAAAACCGGAGCGGGCTGAAACAAAGGCAGCCAGCGCGGCAACAAAGATCGTTGCCGCGGTCCAGGGCAATAGAGTCAACAAGTAATCGTTCAGGTCGGGGAAATCGTTCAAGAAAACCAATATCGACCCGAGCACGCAGATCACGGCCAGTGTCCCTCGAACAACGAACCTGTCCTTCAAAAATTGGGGAGGCAGGATCGCACATATTCCCAAAAGGACGAATAGGATGAACAAGCTTTCCGCCAGATCCGCAAGCATTGAATAGCAGAATATGGCAAAGATCTCGCTCACATTCAGAAAATCAATCCAGTAATGCAGATAACGAAAATAAGTGAAAAGCGTCCAGCCATACACCATGAATACGACGACAGCGTAGACCGGCAAAATATCGTGAAATCCTGGAAGGCGTCTGGAAAGAATTCGGGTCAGCATGTTGAAGGGCCACAAAGAAGGAGATTTTAGAAGGTCAATATAAACCAAAGATGAAAATCGGGTAAAGTGTTTGTATGAAAATTATACAGAAAACACCCGCGCGGGGACGGTAAACCTTCCCTTGCCCAATTATTCCGTTCCACTTAGAATATCGAATCATGCCAGACGATGTTACGCCCATTCGCCAGCAATACCTGGAAATCAAGCGGGACTACCCAAATACCATCCTTTTCTTCCGGCTTGGGGATTTTTACGAAACCTTCGACGAAGACGCGGAGACCACCGCCCGCGAACTCGACATCGTCCTGACCTCCCGTCCCGTTGGCAAAGGCTTGCGCGCGCCGCTGGCCGGGATTCCATATCACGCGATCGAAAATTATCTTGCGCGGCTGATCGAAAAAGGTTATCACGTCGCAATCTGCGAACAGGTCGGCGACCAGCCAGTCAAGGGAATTTTTCCCCGCAAGGTAGTGCGCGTCGTGACCCCGGGGACCATCATCGAACCGGGACTCCTGCCCGGCGACTCGAACAACTATCTCGTCTCGGTCGTCCTGGATAATTCGACGGAGATCAGCGCAGGCTCCGGCCGGGCCGCCGTGGCCTATGCCGACATCACCACTGGAGAATTTGCCGCGGCCGAGCTTCCCATCGAGTCGCTGCGCGCGGAAATCGTCCGCCTGCATCCTGCCGAAATCATCCATCCAGATAATCAGGCTCTCACCCCTGTCCCTCTCCCGCCTGGGGAGGGAAATCATCTCACGCCGTGGACAGCCTGGCGCTTCGAGCCGGGAAAGTGCGAAGAAACATTATTGACACATTTCAAAGCATCCACACTCGAAGGCTTCGGCATCAAAGGACAAAGCCTTGTTGTCCGCGCGGCGGGCGCGATTGTGCAATATCTCAAAGAGACTCAGCCCGACTCGCTCGACCTTTTGACGAGTTTGCGTTCCTACAGCTTGAACGAGTTCATGACGCTCGACGCATCCACGCGGCGCAATCTCGAATTGACGGAAACCCTTCGGCAAGGCTCAGGGCAGGCTCTGCGCGGCGAGCGCAAAGGCTCATTGCTTGGTGTGCTCGATCAAACCGTCACGCCCATGGGCAAACGTTTGATCCATCAATGGGTCAGCCAGCCGCTGCTCAGCACAGATAAAATCAAAGCGCGGCAAACTGGCGTGGGCTTCTTCTTCGAACGCGGCATGGAACGTGCCGAACTGCGTGCCGCGCTCAAACCGCTGTCCGATCTTGAACGTTTGACCAATCGCATCACCGCCGGTCATGCCCAACCGCGTGATCTGGTTGCGCTTCGGGATAGCTTGCAAAGAATTCCCGGTATTTTGAAAGTACTTGAGGAAGAAAGAAGTAAGAAGAAAGAAGTTTCTCTACCTAAAATTCAGTTATCAAATAACGAATTATCGCTGCTTCAATCTGCTATAGCGGATGAACCCCCAGCCACCCTGCAAAACACTGGCATTATTCGATCCGGTTATTCGCAAGAGCTAGATTCCGTTATCGAGGCATCTCAACATGCGCGCGATTGGATCGCCAATTTGGAATCCGTCGAGCGCGAACGGACCGGCATCAAAACCCTCAAGGTTGGGTACAACAAAGTCTTCGGATATTACATCGAAATCTCGCGCGGCGCGGCGGATAAAGCGCCCGACAATTACATCCGCAAGCAAACGCTGGTCAATGGCGAACGTTTCATCACGCCAGAGATGAAAGAGTACGAAACTCTCGTGTTGAATGCGGAAGAACGAATCCGCGAAATCGAAATACGCCTGTTCCGCGAAGTCTGCGCGACACTGGCGAAATCCGCGCGACAGCTTCTCGAAACGGCAAGAGCTTTGGCGGAACTGGATGTGTTATCCGCTTTGGGCGAAGTCGCAGCTTTGGGAGGCTACATCCGGCCCGAAGTCCACGAAGGAAGCGAATTGGAAATCCACGAGGGGCGGCATCCGGTCGTCGAACAGAGTCTGCACGGCGAACGATACGTTCCCAACGATGTCATCTTCGAAAAAGGCGAGATCGTGCGCGTCATCACCGGGCCGAACATGTCCGGCAAATCAACGTATTTGCGGCAGACGGCGCTGATCGTTCTGATGGCACAGATGGGTTCGTTCGTGCCTGCCGAATCCGCAAAGATCGGACTCGTGGACCGCATCTTCACGCGCATCGGCGCGCAGGATGAAATCCATGCGGGGCAATCCACGTTCATGGTGGAGATGATCGAAGCCGCGAACATTTTGCATCACGCCACGCCGCGTTCGCTTTTGATCCTCGATGAGATCGGGCGCGGCACGTCCACGTACGACGGCGTTTCGATTGCATGGGCAGTCGTCGAACACATTCACAATCACCCGCATCTGCGCGCAAAGACATTGTTCGCGACGCATTACCACGAATTGACCCAGCTTGCCGATTTGCTGCCGGGCGTTCGCAATTACAACGTGGCCGTGACGGAGGCGGATGGCAAAGTTGTTTTTCTGCATAAGATCGTCGCGGGCGGCGCAGACAAATCGTACGGCATTCACGTCGCGCAACTCGCGGGTTTGCCCGGGCCGGTCATCCAACGCGCGAATGAAATCATGTCGGAGCTCGAGCGATCATCGGGCCAGGCGATTCGGATCAATCCGCAGGCCGCGCAGCAGGCCGCATTGTTCCCGGAGACAAGCCCATTGCTCGATGAATTGGAAGCGGTTGATGTCAACTCGCTCTCTCCCATCGAAGCCCTGAACAAACTATTCGAATGGCAAAAGAAATATTTGAAATGACAAATCTTCTTCTTTGATTGAGCGTCTCTTCATACTATCAGCATCGAATCCCTCATGACCAACTATACAATCCAGGACATTTTCGGCTCCGTTATTGCATTCGTCATTTTTCCAGTTATCTTTGTTGCTCCAGGCTATGTAGTCAGTTGGGCCGCCGACTTGTTCGATTTTCGAAAGCGGCAGACTGCGACCCGCTTCGTGATCGCCATTGTTATTTCTGTAGCAGTTTCCCCCATCATCCTGTTTTTGACATACGATCTGGCATCCGTCAAACTCACGCTTGCAGTGTTGGCTGGGTTTGCTATTAGCTTCATTATTATTCTGGCCAAGAACAAAAACCTTCCTGTTTCTCGAGAGATACGGCATTTGCAATTCTTAGCAATGCTCGCGGCCGCAGGTTGGACATTATTTGCCATTGCATCTCTCGTTGACATTCAACTAGGAGACAGGCTTTATTTCAATATTGTTTCGCATGACTTCACGACACGCGTAGCAATTATCAATGCCATAACGCGTACAGGCGTGCCGCCTGTGAATCCAAGCTATTTTCCGGATCGCCCAGTACGCTTAACATATTTATATTACTTCTGGTATATCTTATGCAACTTGGTTGAGCAGATCGGTGGCACCTGGGTAAATGCCCGAGTTGCCATGTTCGCCAGTGTTGCCTGGTGCGGACTCGCATTAATGGGGGCGGTTGCTTTGTATCTCAGGATTAGAAATCCCGAAGGCGGCAAGAAGGCCTGGAAATCAGGTCTGTTGGGAAGCGGCCTGCTCCTCGTCAGCGGCCTGGACATTATTCCAATTTTATTCTGGCTGGTGAATCCGAAAACGGCGGTCAATTTTGCTTATTTAGAGGGCGATCTTGAACAATGGAACGAGCAGATTACAGCCTGGCTTGGCGCCTTATTGTGGGTTCCGCATCACGTCGCGGCACTAGTCGCTTGTATTGCAGGCGTTACACTTCTTCATTCAATACGCGGAAAGACCGCATCCCAACAAATAAAGGTTGCGATTATCATCGGGCTTGCATTTGCGTCTGCTGTGGGTCTTTCCACTTTTGTTACACTGGTATTTGCAGTTTTTTGGGCATTGTGGCTCATTGTTTCTTTTCTGCGAAGAGAATTCAGCCAAAGCCTAATCATGATGCTTGCAGGGGTTATTGCATTGCTCGCGGCTAGCCCATTTCTAATGGGATTGATTGGCAATGGCAATTCTTCCTCCGGCAGCGAATTGCCAATTGCGTTGGCGGTTCGCGTTTTTAGGCCTGTTGTCCCGCTCATTTTCAATTACCCTCCGTTTTTGCAAGACTTGGTTTTCCTCCTTTTACTCCCAATCAATTATCTCGTGGAATTGGGTTTTTTCTTTATTGCAGGTTTATTCTGGATTCAAGAACATGATTTGGAAGGACTCAAGCAGAATCCCTACCATCTCTCAGAAGTTCTTCTGCTTCTCGCGACTTTGTTCATCGGATCCTTTGTCCGCTCGACTGTGATCGGCAGCAATGACTTTGGGTGGCGTGCCTGGCTGCCAGGCCAATTCATCCTACTTGTCTGGGGTGTAGATGTTATCAATAGGCTCGTTCCAGACAGTTGGGACAGCCTGCAATCAAAACCAATCCGAACGCAAAAGATGGTTCGACAATTAGAAATCTTCATTGCGATCGGAATACTAACCACGATCGTGGATGTTATGCTGTTGCGCATCTGGCCAATGATGGTTGACAGCGGAGCAGCAATTTTCCCAAATAGTCTCAGCCCTGACACACAACTCGGAAAGAGAACTTTGGCTGCTCGTCAAGCTTATGAATACGTGAATGAGAACACCCCCGAAAATGCAATTATAGAAATCAATCCTGCCAATCTTCTCGATATACCCGTTGGGCTTTACGCAGATCGTCAAATTGCGATATCAGGACAGACAGCTTTTGGCGTTTCATTGCATGAACTGGAGACTCGTGCCTCGATGGTTACCAAAATATTCAGTGAGACGAGTTGGGAAACCATTGACCAATCCTGCAAAGAAAATACTATCAATTTTCTCGTTGCAAATGATCTCGATCCACTGTGGAAGAATCTCGCCATCCTGGTACAACAACGCAAGCCCCTTTATCAGAATCAATATTACGCTATCTTTCCATGTGGAAACCTGGTTAAGCCCTGACACTTCAATCCAAAACAAATTTGTTCGTGGACTGCTTAGAAGTCCATTAATCGCGCGAAATTAGTTCGTGCTTCCATAGAAATTGGAATGCCGCGCTAAACAACCCCCCGATCTTGGTATTCCAGCCTTCCGGACCCGGAATTGATACACTCACCCATTCATCAGCGACGAGTGTATTGGGATGATCCAATTCGGGAACAAAGGTTTCATTCGTAACAGGAGGATGCTGAAAATATTCTTCAAACATAAACGTGGAAAGACTTGGAAAATCATAGCGGGCAGTTCGCACAATCGACCGATTCATTTCGTAAAGAGGAGTAAAAGCGCCAAGCAGAAGAAAACCCAACACGACCGCACGCGTTATAACGCCTTTATTTGTTTTGATGAACTGTCCGCAACCAAGCATGAGGATATAAAGCGCTGGTATGGTACTTCGCATCATGAAATCCCAACTGCCACCGAGATTAATAAATGGAGCAAGAATCAAAATAAGGCCAGCAACATACCACATCCAATCTTTCCGGTTGGCAGGCAACAATAACAGCCAAATCAAGAGACCTTCGATCAAGAGGAACAGGAAGTAAAGCAGGGGTGGAGCAGGCAATCCAAAGCTCCGCGATTGTGCCGACAGATTCGTTGAAAAGAAAAGCACGGAGATGCAACCAATAATCAAGCCGGCGAAATTTTCGAGCGTAAACATATTACGTAAAACAGGTCTCGTTAGCTGTTGAAACGATTTACCGCGCGACGAAACAAAAATCTCATTTATTGCTCCTCCCGCCACAAAAGGCAACAACCCCAAGGCGGGCAGCGGAGCAAAGAAAAGACAGAGGCCCTCTAATAACAATACAATCCTGGTATTAAAGCCGGTAGTCAACAACGACATAATCAACAGGGTTGGAATAAATTGGTTGTACGTCCAGTAGAGCTCGGTAGTGAAGGATGAATATTGCATTGAGCCCGCCCACCATTCCAAATGCTGGATCGGCGGCCATAAATGTGGATACGTATATCCTGGTACATTTTGCAACAAGAGAACACCCACAAAATCCATACCGCTAAAAAATATCAACAGCAATGCCGCTTTCAAAAAAGAAGTCTTCAATTTGAACGCGATCAAGATAACCGATAACACAATACCGACATAAGTCCAGAGGAAAAGGAAAAAATTGGCAATAGTCCAGCCGAACAATTTCCCGATCAAAGCCGATGGCAGCCAAAATCCAAAGTAGTATGACAAGATTATCGCAGGGCGAATGTTGAACTGGCTAGCCACAGCCGGATCAAGGTGATACACAACGGGCCACGGAAAATTGATAAGATCCCGAAAAACCGCATTGCGACTGTGATGATCCCAATTCTGAAAAGTGTACCCGCCAATGCCAGAGAAAAATAGCCATATTCCCAAAATAATAGTCGACGAGATGAAATCATTTTTTTTAAACTCTATACTCCCCTCCGCGGATAGAGACCGCCACACAAAAACTGTCCCTGCGCTGGTTATTGAAAAAACAATTATCGCAGCAGTTACATTAAGCCAACCAAAAACAAACAGAATAAAAGGAACTAGCAAATATGCATAAGCAATTCTCTTTACCGTGGTTATACTAATCATTTTCTTATTGTTAGCAAAAAGGCTTCCAGCGAAAACCGGAAGCCTTTTGTATCCGCTTGAGATTTATCCTTTAAGGCTAGGTGCCGGTGCTTTCGATCTCATGATCGCCCAAGCCAACACACCAACCAGGATAAGAGCAACAATCCAGACAGCCCACAACGCGACGCCGGTCACGCCCGCATACTGAACCACAATCGGAGCGATGATCACGGAAACCAGATTCACAACTTTGATCATCGGGTTCAACGCAGGGCCCGCCGTATCCTTGAACGGATCACCAACGGTATCGCCGACCACGCCGGCTTTATGGCGCTCGGAGCCCTTGCCAAGATTCTTCTTCGGATCTTTTGGCTCATCTTCGATCAGTTTCTTGGCATTATCCCATGCACCGCCGGAGTTGTTCAGGAACACCGCGAGCAACTGTCCAGAAAGGATGATCCCCGCGAGGAAGCCGCCAAGCGCCTGCACTTGCAGCAACAGCCCAACCACGATTGGCGTGAGAATTCCAAGCAGCGCCAGCGACACAAGTTCTTTTTGCGCGGCGGCTGTGGAAATTCCAACAGCTTGCCGATAATCAGGCTTGACCTTGCCGTCGAGCACGCCAAGCTTGAATTGGCGACGGACTTCCATCACGATCAACGAAGCCGCGCGTGACACAGCTTGAATTGCAAACGACGAGAACAGCCACGGCAACGCACCGCCAATCAACATCCCGACGAAGACCTGCGGGATGTCAATGCGGATGCCCGTAGCCTGGATCTGCTCGGCAGCGGGAACACCAAGGCTGGTCTGCGCGCGGGAGACATCAACCAGGAATGAACCAAACAGCGAAACCGCGGCGATCACTGCCGAACCGATCGCAACGCCTTTGGTAATCGCCTTTGTTGTGTTGCCAACCGCATCGAGGTCGGCCATGATCTGCTGGGCATCTTTGGTGGCTTTATCCGTCCTGCCAGACCAGGACATTTCACCGATGCCATTCGCGTTGTCCGAGATGGGGCCGAAAGAGTCCATCGCCACATTATTTCCGGTGAGAGTCAACATGCCGATGCCGGTCATGGCAACACCATACAAAATGTACGTAACCCTGCTTGCCGCATCTGCGCCCGGGATGGTGCCAAAGATGAAGATCGAGGCAACGATGGTGAGAGCGATCACGATAATGGACCAAACCGACGACTCGAAGCCAGCCGCCACGCCCTGCAAAATCAATGTAGCGGGGCCAGTGTCGGCCGCCTTCTTGATCTCCTTGACCGGAGACTGGTCAGTGCCCGTAAAGTATTCAGTGAGGCGGTCAATCCCAATAGCCAGCAAAACGCCAACCGCTACCGCCATAGGTGTCCGCCACCACCCGCCGAGAGCCGGGCTCTGCAAATAGAAGTAGCCCGCGACAAAGAACAAAGCTGCAGAGATTGCGGCGGAGGAAAGGAAGCCGCGGAAGATCGCCGACATCGCGTTGCCGCTTTTGCCGGGACCGCCGCGAACCACATACGTCCCGATGATTGACGAAAGGACGCCGATGCCGCGCACGATCAGCGGGAAGATGATCCACTCAAGGCGGCCAGTCAAATGCCAGAGCGCCAGGGCCAGAATAAGTCCCGAAACGATCGTGACTTCGTAGGATTCAAAAATGTCCGCGGCCATACCCGCGCAATCGCCGACATTGTCCCCAACGAGATCGGCCACGACCGCCGGATTTCTTGGATCATCCTCCGGGATGCCGGCCTCCACTTTACCGACCAAATCCGCGCCGACATCCGCCGCCTTCGTGAAGATGCCGCCGCCCACGCGCATGAACAACGCGAGAAGCGTACCGCCGAAACCAAAGCCCAGCAGTGCGTCCGGCGCGGCAATACCCAGAATGATGAAGATGATCGTTCCACCCAACAACCCGAGACCATCGGTCAACATCCCCGTGATGGTTCCGGCCCGATACGCGATGCGAAGCGCGTCGCCGAATGATTTCTTGGAAGCCGCAGCCACGCGGACATTGCCCTGAACGGCCATGCGCATTCCGATCTGGCCAACTGTCAACGAAAAGCCTGCGCCCATGATAAAGGCAATCGCGCGCGCCAGGCCGATGATCAAACGCACCTGATCAGGCGTATTACCGCTAAAGCGCTGCAACGCTTCTGCAGATGGCGGAACGATATAGACCGAGAAAAAGAGCGCGAACGCCAGGACAACAATTAACGGCGCAATGCTGGCTAATTGCTTTCGCAAATAAGCATCCGCGCCGTCTTTGATTGCGTTCCAGACTTCCTGCATCTTTTCGGTGCCTTTGTCTTCGCGCAAGATCTGCGAACGGAGAAAGACTGCATACAACAGGCCGACAATGGCAATGCCAAATACGGCCCAGATTGCAGCTGTCTCCAATGGCGTCAATCCCATTGCAAACATACGGGGGTCTCCTCCTGAGGAATAAAAATATTAGGCTCGCGCCTAAAAGGAAAGCACGCAGATTTTACAGGCGCAAAGTATTTGTGTCAAGAAAATCGAGGAAATAGGGTGCACTAAAAGGTTGTAAGCGTATTTTGATGCGCGGGGCTAAAGCCGCCTGCTCACTACGTGGAAATCCTTCGGATTAGCCTCCTGAGTCGGCTTTTAGCCGACTTCCATGGGCTGAGGCAGGATTTCAATCCGCCGGAATAGTTGCAGGCTAACAAACTTTGATACTGTTGGCGAATTCATTTTCCATCCGTAAATGTGTGCCTGCTAAACGGGTAAGCAGGCGCAATTCCCGATTTCGCCAACAGTATCAAACTTTGAGCGCTCCCAGGAAATATGGCTTTCTCGGAGCAGCTCGATGGATGTGCCGATTTGGAACGTGGCGCCATCACGAATAGGCGAATTCCGCGAATTTCAAGAGGTTTATCCGCGTCATTCGCTCATTGGCATAATTCGCGCTGGGGAATTCCCGACCCTGAGAAAACCAGGCCCGAGGAATCGAAACGATTGACAGCCATCTATAATTTTGATAAGATGGGTCAACTTAGCTTCCAGCAAGGAGAGAAAATGCTTCAAGAATTAGATGTGCAAACGATTACACTAACCCCAACCGCGTCCAAAGCGGTTAGCGATATTCTATCTGAGCGCAAACTGGAAGGATACGCCCTGCGCGTCTACGTAGCGGGCGGCGGATGCTGCGGCGTCAACTTTGGAATGGCGCTGGACAACCACATCCGCGATACTGACTTTAAATATGAATCCGAGGGCGTGCAAGTTGTGGTAGACGAAGCCTCCATAGATTACCTGCGCGGCGCGAAGATTGACTTTGTCCACGATCCGGAGCGCGGCGCAGGATTTGTTGTGGACAGCCCTTCCGCGGCTCAACACGAAGGCGGCGAAGAAGGCTGTTCATGCGGCGGTTCGTGTTCGTGCAATAACTGATTTGCCTGAAGCGCAAAAGGGCAGGTCCATTTATGGAACCTGCCCTTTTTTTTATCTGCCGCGCATAAACGAGATAATGGTTCCCAACACACCCACCGCGGCGAAGATAAATATCAACAAACCGATGGGAATGCGATTTGACCGCTGTGTCTGATCTGCAAATGTGGGAATTGCCAGCGGCGCAGGCGCCGTAAAAGTAGCCAGCCTGGTCGCAGCCGAAGTGGGAACATAGCGCGCCGCCAGCGTCGGATTGATTTGAGGGGTGGTCGCTGGCGTTGGTGTTGGCGGTGAATCAACCAAAGGCAAAGTGAGATTCCCGACCACGCCGGTAAGAGAAACGTACAAAGCATATACCCAGCCGACAGAACCGGGAACGCCTTCATAACGAATCATAATCCAGTCATTATCCTCACGCGCGCGGCCAAGAGCCGGCACTTTTATCCCCGTAAAAAGCACGCCAATTGCCGGATAGTTGTGACTGCTCGGCCCGGCATACACATCAATTTGTTCAAGGCTGGGATCAACCGAAACCATCGGTCCGCTCGGCGTGCCGGTCACTGTTGGAATGGAGCCGGTCGGTTGTTGAGCAACTACAATTGCCCTGGATGGGATGGCCAAAGCTAATGCAAGCACTCCCAGTGCCAATATTGTGAAGAAAACCGATTTGCGGAAATTCATTTATCTGCGAACAAAAAGTGAAACGACAAGCACCAACGCTCCGCTGATCGCAATCACAATAATCAACATACCCATTGGGAAGCCGCCAGCACCAGCAGCGGTATTCGAAAAAGTGGGTATCGCCAAAGTCGAAGCGGGAGGCGTAAAGGTGGGCAAGCGGGTCGGGGAGGGTTGGATGTCGAAGGCTGCGGCGAGCGTGGGGTCAATCGTGGCAGTTGCCAATGGAGTTGCAGTAGGAGGCGGCTCGACAATTTGAACCGTCCCAGTCAAAGTCACATTGGTTGCGTAAATCCACCCGACACTTTCCGGTGCGGACGGATAGGAAATCTCGATCCACGTGTGACTCGGATCCGTGCCAATGGCCGGCGCAGTGGCCCCAACGGGAAGCTGGCCAATGACCGGATAAAAAACGGTGCTGGGACCGCTCCGCACATTGATTGGCTCGATATATGTCACCGTAATATAAGGCGAAGGGCCGCCGAGTGTGTTCGTGGCAGCTGCCTGGGCGTAAACAGGGACTCGGGTGGGGGCAGCCAGCAAAAGTCCGGCAAGGGACGCGACAACACAAACCCAAAAGGAGAGTTGAAACCAGAATCGCTTCATACCGTAAAATACTCTGAAAGGAAAATCGCGTTGCGATTATAATCGAAAACATGGACCAACGAATCTTCCACGGCGAGATCACCCCGAATGATCTGGCTCAGGCGCTCGTAGCCGAATTCGATCATGGAAATTTGCGGGCACAACTCCTCGGACAAAGCGACAATATTGCGGTTCAAATCGGGACGCGGCCGGGCGCGGCCTCCGGAGGCCAGACTGCGCTGGCAGTGACCATCCAAAAAGCGGCGGATGGCATCCTCGTCCAGATCGGCCAGCAGGATTGGTTTGGCACAGCCGCCTCGCTTGGACAAACAACCATCGCCGCGTTGATGAATCCGTGGAGCCTGCTTGGGCGGCTCGACGATATTGCCCAGGATGTCGAGAATTTGCAATTATCGGAAAAGGTCTGGCAAACCATTGACGAGGTCACCCGCGCGGCGGACGCCACACACCAGCTTTCGGAAAGATTGAGTCGAACGGTCTGCGAATACTGCGGCACGGCCAATCCGGTCGGCGAGGCATCCTGCATCGCATGCGGCGCGCCTCTTGGACGATCCCAGCCCACCACCTGCCCCAACTGCGGTTTCGTCATCAATCCGGGCGAAACGAAATGTCCCAATTGCGGACGATTGCTATAAACACCAAAAGTCTGACAGAAACGTCAGGCTTTTTTTATTGGTCTGCCCAAAAGATTATGCGCGTCATTCGCCAATTCGGGCGATTGTGTTTAAAAATCCAATGTGCAACTCTTTCTACCATTACAGCGCAAAGTCGAGCAATCGCTCCCTGCCAATTCTCCCTCACCCTTTCCCTCTCCCAAAGGGAGAGGAGACTCCCTTCCCCATTCGGGGGAAGGGTTGGGGATGAGGGCGAAAACGGTAGAAAAGCCATGAGCAGAACCCTCAAAACTCTAACTTTGCGCTGTAATACCAATTTGGACGCGGAAAAATGCGGAAAGCGCGGATTTTCAAATGCTTTTTCCGCGCAAAGCCGCGCCCATCCGCGTCCGCCGGGAGTGAAAACAGGAATTGCACGTTGGGTGTTTAAAATCCCTCCCCTGAAAAAGTCATGATCTTGTCGCAAATCAGGCTTGCGAAAATAATCGCTCGCTTCTATAATAATCACGCAGGTAAAACATAAAATGAATCTACAGGAATTGGAGGCCCGGCTCCAGTCTTTAATCGAAGTCAAGCTGGTTGGCGCGCTGCCGGGACAAAAAGCTGAAAATCTGATCGTCCAGGAACTGGTCGAGGCAATGAAATCGAACACAACTGCTGGCGATCAGGAAATGCGGGTTGCGCCAAACGTGTACACGCTTCAAGTAAACAGCGAGTCGCTCGAGGAATGGAAAAGGTCCCAGCTTCTCGAAACGCTGCTGGATATCCTGAACACCGCGGCCGAAGAGGCGAAACTGAAATTCAGCTCTCCGCCCACCATTGCCATAACAGGAGATCCAAATCTGAATGCAGGCGAAATCAAATGGATTGCCTCACAACGAGTAGAAAGCATGGAAGAAACCAAAGACATGAAGCTTGACAACGAAAACAGTGATGAGGGCGAGTCGCCTCCCGAAAGCGCCTTTTTGATCATCGAAGGCGTAAAGGTGTTTCCGCTCAAGCAGACAGTGGTGAATATTGGCCGCCGCCTGGACAACACGCTCGTCATTGACGACCCGCGCGTTTCGCGCAACCACGCGCAGCTGCGCGCCATTAAGGGCCGCTATGTGATCTTCGATTTGAATTCAACGGGCGGCACATTCGTCAATGGACAACGCACGAGTCAAAGCGTGCTTTATCCCGGCGACGTCATCTCGCTGGCCGGAGTGTCGTTGATCTTTGGGCAGGATAATCCACCGCCGCGGCCCGATCTGGCAAGCACCGCGCCGCTGAACGAGGCAGGCGCAAACCGGCCCACGGCAATCATTCAAACCATGCCGCCCACAAAGAAAAAGAAGAAATGATCGGCGCCCTCGTGCTGGCCCTGCGCATCCTGCTGGTGCTGGCCTTGTACGCATTTCTTGGTTGGGCAATTTGGACGATTGCGCGGGATTTGAAGAGAGCGGGCTTGCAGGCGAAACCGCGCGATATTCCGGTGATCCGCCTCGAGGTCCGGACCCGGAGCGGGCAGGCGGTTTCCCGGGCCTTTACCCAGCCCGAAGTCACGTTGGGACGCGATCCAGTCTGCGATATCCTGCTCGATGAAGAAACCGTCTCTGCGCGTCATGCCAAACTTTCTTATCACCACAATCAATGGTGGCTCGAAGATTTGAGCTCGACCAACGGCACGAATTTGAACGACGCCAGACTCAACACCGCAACGGTACTGACAAGCGGCGACGAAATCCGGTGCGGCAACACTCATCTGATTGTGAGTCTTGGAAGTGACATCATTGTTCCAATCACGCGCAAATTATGAGGAAGCATCATGACTGAAACCATCGAACTTGCTGTGGTCGGCGGCTCCGGTTTGTACGATATGAACGGGCTGGAAAGTGTAAGAGAATACTATCTTGAAACGCCATTCGGCAAACCCAGTTCGCCGATAACCGTTGGCAGCCTCGAGGGCAAACGCGTGGCGTTCCTGGCCCGTCATGGGATCGGCCATCACATTCTTCCAACCGAGGTTCCCTATCGGGCGAACATCTACGCACTCAAATCCCTCGGCGCGGAGCGGATCATCAGCATCAGCGCCTGCGGCTCCCTGCGCGAAGATTACGCGCCCGGCGACATCGTCATTCCTGACCAGGTCTACGACAACACAAAAAGCCGCGAACGCACGTTCTTCGGCGAAGGGCTGGTGGCGCACGTCGGCACAGCCGACCCATTCTGCAAAGACCTGTCGAAACAGCTTGAAGACGCGGTCAAAGCGACCGGTGCGGTTGTCCATAGCGGCGGGACATATATTACAGTCGAAGGCCCGCGTTTCTCGACGAAGGCCGAATCGCACATTTACCGGTCATGGGGCATGTCGCTGATCGGAATGACAACTGCTCCTGAAGTCTTTCTCGCCCGCGAAGCTGAAATGTGCTACGCCGTGATGGCACACGTGACAGATTATGATGTATGGCACGTGAGCGAAGCGCCAGTCACCGTTGAAATGGTGGTCCAGGTTCTGAACAAAAACACGCAGACCGCACAGCAGGCCATCCGGCACCTCGTGCGTGGATTGAATCCAACCCGAAACTGTGATTGCGAAAACGCCCTTGCCAACGCGCTCATCACGCAGCGCAGCGCCATCCCAAAGACAACAAAGAAAAAGCTCGAGCTGCTCATCAAGAAATACGTTTAGCCCCGAGTTAAAAATCAAAATCATTGTTTCAACTTGTCATTCTGAGTGGCGCCAAGTCGAAGATCCCGCACACGCGGGGCGCCACGAAGAATCTCAAATTTTGATGGAAAACTGGCTTGAAAAGCGAGATTCTTCGCTCCCTCCGGTCGCTCAGAATGACATGCCTACGTCTATTCATGAATTTCAAAACACTTTCTGAATCGAATCCCGTTGACAGCGTCCATTCATCATGAACGACCAGCGTGAAAGCCGCCTGATTGCCCTGGCGGCTGTTTTCCTTTTTTTATATTCGGCCATCCTGACCTTGGCGCCCGCCGTCCGCGAGCAAAGCCTGAACGTCGCGTTCCGCTTATCGCATTGGCTTGGTTTTGCGGCATGGCTGCTGCTGGCGTTTCTTGCGTACCGCGTCACATCGCGCCTTTTGCCCGACCGCGATCCTTACCTCCTCCCGTCGGCGCTGTTCCTCAGCGGATGGGGAATGCTCACCGTCTGGCGGCTCGACTCCGGCTTTGGCCTGCGCCAGGCATTGTGGCTCGGGGTCAGCGTTATGGCGTTTGCCTTTATTGCGTTTTTTCTGAATGACCTGAATTTCCTGCGCCGCTATAAATACATCCTTCTAAGCGCCGGTCTCGCGCTCACCACACTGACGTTGTTTCTTGGAATCAATCCAGCGGGCGCCGGTCCGCGCCTTTGGCTGGGATGTTGCGGCGTCTATCTTCAGCCGTCCGAGCCGCTGAAATTATTATTGGTCGTTTATCTCACGGCCTATCTTGCAGACCGTCTGCCGGCCAGCCCGAACTTTTTCCCGCTTTTGTGGCCGACCATCTTTGCCACCGGCATCGGCATTTCATTATTGCTGGTTCAACGCGATCTCGGCACAGCCAGCATCTTCATCATGCTTTACACGGCCATCCTTTATCTTGCGACCGGCAGAGGGCGCGTATTGCTGGCGGCCACAATCGGCTTGATCGTCGCGGGATTGACCGGCTATTTCTTCATTGACGTTGTCCGCACGCGGCTGGATGTTTGGATCAATCCATGGAGCGATCCGGCCGGGCGCGCGTATCAAATCGTCCAATCGTTATTGGCGGTTGCCAACGGCGGGACGATCGGGCGCGGTCCGGGATTGGGAAGTCCGAGCCTGGTACCGGTGGCCCATTCCGATTTTATCTTTTCCGCAATGGCGGAAGAAACGGGCCTGGCTGGGACGTTCGGCCTGTTCGCCATCTTTGGCTTGATCTTCGCCCGCGGCTTGATCGCATCCCTGCGCGCAAAAGATAGATTCCGCCGCCTGCTTGCCGCGGGACTGACTGCCTATCTCGGTCTCCAGGCCCTTCTTATCATTGGCGGCAATCTGCGATTGTTTCCCCTAACGGGCGAGACATTGCCATTCGTTGCTTACGGCGGCTCATCACTGCTGACGGCCTTTGTCGCGCTGACACTGCTGCTTATCATCAGCAATCAAACCGACGTCGAGCCGGTTCCATTGCCATCGCCCCGACCTTATTTTTTTCTTGCCGCCGCGCTCGGGCTCGGTTTGGTGGCCGCGTCGCTGACCAATACGTGGTGGTCGGTAATACGCTCCTCCGATCTTCTTGCGCGTACCGATAACGCGCGCCGCTCCATCGCGGATCGCTATGTGAAACGCGGAAGCCTGCTGGATCGAAATAACCAGCCCATTGATGCAACCGAAGGCTCGAGTGGTTCTTATAAACGGGTTTATTTTTATCCTGAACTCGCGTCCGTTATTGGATACACGCACCCCATCTTTGGTCAGGCAGGACTCGAAGCTTCGCTGGATGATTATCTGCGCGGCCTGCAAGGGAATCCAAGCAGCCTCATCTGGTGGGATCACTTACTTTACGGCACGCCGCCTCCCGGTCTGGATGTGAGGCTGAGTCTCGACCTCGAGCTTCAGCGACGCGCCGATCAACTGCTTGGAGATTCCACGGGCGCCATCGTTTTGCTCAACGCGCACACCGGCGAAATCCTTGTGATGGCCTCTCATCCAAATTACGATCCCAATAAACTGGATAAGATCGGCGCGTCGCTTGCAAAAGATTCGACGGCGCCGTTGGTCAATCGCGCCGCGCAAGGCACGTACCCCGTTGGGACAGCGGCAGTTCCCTTTTACAGCACGCTGGGAGAAGTCAACGCGCCGCCCGCGCAGCAATTGCAGACTTTATTCGAGAAGCTTGGATTCTATACTACGCCGCAACTAAGCCTGCCGGTCGCGGGTGCCGCGCCCAAAAACGAGACCGCCAATCTTCAAGTGAGTCCCCTGCAAATGGCATTGGCCGCGGCTTCCCTGAGCAATTCGGGAGTGCGCCCCGCTCCGCGCATTGCGCTTGCCGTGGATACACCCCAGCAAGGTTGGGTCATTCTGCCGGCGCAAACGCCGCCCGTTCAAATTTTCCCCGCAGATGCCGCCGCAAAGGCCGCGCTTCAAAATACTCTTCAAAATAAAATCTATTGGGAGTGGACCGGGTCAGCGAATTCGCCGAAGATGCCCGTGACCTGGTATCTGGCCGGGACCTTGCCAAACTGGCAGGGCACGCCGCTGGCAGTCGTGGTGCTGATCGAAGGCAACTATCCATCTATTGCGCAATATGCCGGCCAGGAGTTGATCCAAGCCGCAACAAAGCCGTAAAGCCTGCTGCTTTAAAAGACAGGATCCGCGTTATGCGCGGATCCTGTCTTTTACGATAAGAAATTACGCGCCGTTGTCGTTGTCCTTGGAGCTATAACCCGGCCCGCTCTTGAAGAAATCATAGTTCGGTTTGATATCCGGAGTAAGGTCTACAACTTCACCAGCAGCAAGCTGCTTGGCCGTGTCGAGGGAAATCTTATTCCCGTGATGGTTGACACCTTCAAAGTGGCCGGTTAAGCCCACCTTGCTGAGGTACTCGCCGCCTTTGGCCGTGTATGCCGAGGGAACTTCATCCTCCGGGAAGATTGCCGCATACGGGCATTCAGGAACACATGCGCCGCAGTCAATGCACGTATCTGGATCAATATAGATCCACGGCCATTCGTCGAGAGGGAAACCGGGGATCATACACTCAACCGGGCAAACCTCGATGCAACCTCGATCGCGGACGCACAAGCTGGTAATGATATGAGTCATATCGAATCTCCTTATATGGGATGAACAAATCCAGCCGCTATTATATCGTGCTTCCGCACTTGTGCAAGCCGGAATTTGCGTTTAAAAAAGAACAAGGAAACATAACGCGTTTCCTCGTTGGCGATTCGATTGATGAAACTTAAAAATCATTTGGCGGCAAATCGCGCCGCGACCGCGTCCCAGTTGACGACATTCCACCAGTTGGTCACATATTCCGCGCGGCGATTCTGATACTTGAGATAATACGCATGCTCCCAAACATCAATGCCCATGACCGGTGTCAAGCCGTCGGAAAGCGGGTTATCCTGATTGGGCGTCGAGACAACCGCGAGTCCGCTGCCTTTTTTGACGAGCCACGCCCATCCGGAACCGAAGCGGCCATTGGCTGCCTTTTCGAATTCGGCCTTGAAATTATCGAAAGAATTGAACGCTTTATCAATCGCTTTGGCAAGCTCACCTTTCGGCACGCCGCCAGCTTTGGCCGCCATGATCTCCCAGAACATGCTGTGGTTCCACGTGCCGCCGCCATGATTGCGGACAACCGTACGCACGTCTTCCGGGACGGCGTTCAAGTCCTTCAAGAGCGCCTCAACCGACTTCTTTCCCAGTTCAGGATGCTTCTCGACCGCGCCATTCAAATTGGTAACGTATGCCGCGTGATGCTTATCGTGATGGATCGTCATCGTCTGGGCGTCAATATAGGGTTCCAATGCGTCAACCGCGTATGGAAGTTTTGGAAGTTCAAAAGCCATTTTCCTCTCCTTTGAGTTGGTCCGCCTCTCGGCAGATTTTTATGAGAATTATCATCAAAATTGTAGCCCTTCAAAAGGCGCATGTCAAGAAATCGGAAGAAACGTTAATAAATCATTTAGACTGGAAAGTGAATTGATGCACGAGCCTGGATTCTTTCATTGATATTTCGACGGTATACTTGCTCGCATCTTCCCGGACCCCTGGCGGCCCCCGCTATGGACAAAAATCAACCCCGTGTCATTCTCCCGTTTGCGCTCTTCATCGCGATCCTTGCCGTTTCGACAGCTTCGATCTTCATCCGTTTCGCGCAGAAGGATGCTCCCTCGCTGACCATTGCCGCGCTGCGCCTCGCCTTTGCAAGCCTCGCGTTGACGCCATTCGCATTGACGCGCCATCGTGCTGAATTACAAAAGTTGAATCGCCGCGACCTTTGGTTTGGGCTTCTCTCAGGCTTGTTCCTCGCGGTTCACTTCGGCACGTGGATCACTTCGCTCGAATATACGACCGTCGCAAGTTCGGTGGTTTTCGTCAGCACCGGGCCGCTCTGGGTCGCGTTGCTATCACCGTTCCTCCTGAAAGAAAAACTTTCGCGTTACGCCGTGTTTGGATTGGTACTCGCCCTCCTCGGCGGAACAGTCATTGCGTTATCCGGCGCGTGCGTTTGGAATAATGGTCTGTCGTGCTCATTGTCAGACGCGTTGCACACGCGCGCCACGTGGGGAAATTTTCTCGCGCTGGTTGGCGCCTGGGCCGTGACCGGCTATCTCATCCTCGGACGCCGATTGCGTGGAAATATGTCTCTTGTCCCGTACATTTTTCTCGTCTATAGCATGGCCGCAATTGGGCTGATTATCGCGATGTTCTTCGCACATGAAACGCCATTTGGCTATCCGCCAATTACGTATGTATGGTTATTGCTCCTCGCATTCATCCCTCAATTGATCGGGCATTCAACTTACAATTGGGCATTGCGTTATTTGCCTGCCGCGTTCGTCGCAGTCATGACACTCGGCGAACCAATTGGATCATCCATTCTTGCATATTTCATCTTACAGGAAGTTCCAACATGGCTTACAATTTTGGGCGGCGTTCTGATCCTGGCCGGGATTTACATTGTTTCAAGGCAAAATATAAACGAGCTTGAATTATCAGGAGTCACTTAAGCAAACAAACTCCATCCGCTTTTCTTCTGCGGAATCTGTGGATAAAAAATGAAACTTCCATCACACATTTTTCTCGACAATCTCAACATCCCCTACGAAGCGCGAACATTCCCAACCGGGACCGAAAAAGGCGCGGCCAATGTCGCCCGAGTGCTGGGTTTTGTGGAACGGCAAGCCGTCAAGACGCTGATCTTTCAAGTGGACTCAGGCGAACGCGTGCTTGTCATGCTCGGCGGCGATCAGAATGCAATTTCAGGGAATCTCAAAAAAGCCATTGGCTCGCGCAACATTCAAATGGCCGCGCCGGACATGGTCAAAGAAACGACTGGATATGTGATTGGCTCCATTCCGCCCTTTTGCTGGCAGCCGGAAGGATTTCGATCTTTTCTCGAAGCATCATTGTTGAATGAACTGATTCTCGGTGTCGGCGCGGGGCAATGGGGAAACGAAATCATGATCACGCCGGAGAATTTGATCAAAGCCAGCAAGGCAATTGCCGTCAATTTGACGGATCGCGAAAGCTCCGTGTCGCGACCATGAACTGTGAGCGTATAATCTGCAGATAAGGAGCTACACAGCCGACGGCAGGATAAAACATCGTTGGGCGGCTAGATGACCAATCCATTTGCTCTGAAAATTGGAGGCTTATGATTGTACCGAAACATATTGGGCTGATTATGGACGGCAACGGGCGTTGGGCGCAACAACGAGGGCTGTCCAGAAGCGCAGGGCATAAAGCTGGATTTGAACACATTCCTCCTGTATTAGAAATCTGTCATGATCTTGGTATTCAAATCGTCTCGGCGTATGCCTGGTCCACAGAAAATTGGAATCGACCCAAAGCAGAAGTGGGCTATATCATGCACTCTCTGGAAAAATATTTATCCGAGTTTGTAAAAGAATTGCATAAAAGAGGCGTTCGCTTTATCCATAGTGGCCGGCGTGATAGGCTTTCATCCAAGGCATTGCGAGTCCTTGATGAGGCAGTGACTCTGACCGAACACAATGGGCCTGAAATTTTTAATTTTGTTTTCAATTATGGGGGACGCGCTGAGCTAGTAAATGTGACTCGCAAATTATTGGCAGAACACGTCAAGTTGGAAACTATTTCCGAGTCTACGATCAATCATTATCTATGGACAACTGGATTGCCCGATGTTGACTTGATTATTCGTACCAGTGGCGAGCATCGTTTAAGTAATTTTTTGTTATGGCAAAGTGCCTATGCGTGTGTGTATGTCACCCAGACCTATTGGCCTGATGTCGGGCGAGATGATATTGAAGCTGCGGTCAAATACTATAATGAGGCGATGGTAAAGTGAAGGACCAAGTGAAACACGCCTTACTCAGCAGGCCGCCCAACACAGCGTTATGCCTAAAACAAAAGCTTTTGCTGTTTTTATCAATCTATCGCATATAAACGTAATTCAACTCGCGCAACCTGGTTGCAAGAGATTCATTCATATCTTCTTCCTTCATTCGCCATTCCCAGTTGCCGCCCAATTTGCTGGGGAAATTCATGCGCGCGTCACCGCCCAAATCCAGCACATCCTGCATCGGCGCGATGGCGAACATTGCCACCGAAGACCAGATGGTTCGAATCAAATCCCACACAAAACCTTGCGAAGGTTCAGAACCTTCGCAAGGTTCAATGTTCAAATAACGCAGCGCAAACTCACGCTCTTTGTCGGGCGCGGTATTCAGCCAGCCGCGCGCCGTGTCGTTATCATGCGTGCCGGTATACGCCACGCAATTCTGCACATAAAGATGCGGCAAGAATGGATTGTCCGGGCCGGAGAAACCAAACTGCAAAATTTTCATGCCGGGCAAATGGTATCGTTCACGCAATTCGATCACATCCTTTGTGATGAGTCCCAAATCTTCTGCGATGATCGGAAGCTTACCATCATCTGAAATATCTTTCAAACCATTTGCAATCGTATCCAACAAGTCCGCGCCGGGACCGGGAACCCAGCGGCCAATCTCCGCCGTCGGATTGCCCGCGGGGATTTCCCAATACGCGGCAAACCCGCGGAAGTGATCGAGCCGGACGATATCCACCATTTTCAGAATCGCGCGGAAGCGTTCCAGCCACCACAAATAACCGGTCGCCTTATGATTCTCCCAGCGATAAAGCGGATTGCCCCACAACTGTCCGGTCGGCGAAAAATAATCCGGCGGGACTCCAGCCACAACGGTCGGACGCCGCTCCTCATCGAGATAAAACAATTCAGAGTGCGCCCAAACGTCCGAGCTATCATCGGCGACAAAAATTGGAATGTCGCCGATGATCCTGATTCCTTTTCCGTGGGCGTAATCACGCAAAGCCGACCATTGCTTGAAAAAGATGAATTGATAGAAGGCGTAACGCGCAATGGCTTGGGCCAGCGTTTGACGCGCCTGCGATAACGCCGCCTCGTCTCTTTTCCGGATCGGGGCCGGCCACTGCGCCCATGAGCCGCCGCCGTTTGATTCTTTCAACGCCATGAAAAGCGTGAAGTCGTCGAGCCAGGATTTGTTTTCAGCGTGAAAGGCATCAAATTCGTTTTGCAAATCCTTCGACGCGTTCTCTTGAAAACGGCGAAACGCTTTTTCGAGCAGAGAAAGCTTCCATGGGATGAGCAAACCATAATCCACGCGGGATGCGGAAAAGTCCGGCTTATCCGCCAAATCAGATTCGGTCAGCAATCCATCACGCAAAAGAAAATCCGGGCTGATGAGATACGGATTTCCCGCAAACGCGGAGAAGCATTGATACGGCGAATCGCCATATCCGGTTGGGCCAAGCGGAAGGATCTGCCAAAGTTTGCAGCCGGAACCGGCAAGCCAGTCAATAAAACGATACGCCTGCGCGCCGAGATCGCCAATGCCGTACGGCCCGGGCAGGCTGGATGGATGAAGAAGGACGCCGCCTGAACGAGGAAAATTCATTTTGTCTTCCCAATGTTGGATTTTGATTTATCTGCAGATGACGCAGACATCGTACTCGAAGAGTATTTCGCCGATTTTATTCACAAATCTGTGCAATCTGCAAAATCTGTGGATAGATTTTTTACCGAGCGGCCAACTGCGCGGTCACGCGTTGATAAAGCTGGAAATATTGTTTCGCCGATGCGGCCCATGAAAAGTCCTGAGACATGCCGGCCTTTTGCATCGTCTCCCAACGTTCATGATCGCGAAGAACAGCAAAAGCCTTTTTGATCGCAGGGGCAAATCTACCGACGGTGGGTTTGCCAAAAATAAAACCGGTCTCGTCCTGGAAAATCGTATCCTTCAACCCGCCCACTGCGCTGACAATCGGCACACAGCCGTAACGCATGGCGATCATTTGCGAAAGCCCGCAAGGTTCATAACGCGACGGCATCAGAAAAATGTCTGCGCCCGCATAAATCTGGCGGGCGAGGCCGCTGTCGTATTTGAATTCGGCGCGGACGCGGTCGGGAAATTCGGATTGCAGCGCGCGAATCGATTCTTCCACTTTCGGAATGCCCGTGCCGAGGATAACCGCCTGCCAATCCAGGTTCTTTATCTTTCTCAACGCGTCGGGAATCAGGTCAATGCCTTTTTGCGGATCCATGCGAGAGACGACGCCCAGCAGCGGAACATCAGGATTGATCGGCAAACCGAGTCGAACCTGTAGAGCAGGTTTATTCAAAGGACGTTTCTCAAGCGTGGGAACTCCAAAGTTCGAACCAATGGCCGGGTCAGCCGCGGGATTGAACGAATCAACATCCAGGCCATTCAAGATTCCGTTGAGCGATTCCTTGCGGGCGTGAAGATAATCCTCGAGGCCGCAGCCGAATTCAGGAGTCAAAATTTCGCGCGCGTAGGTTGGCGATACGCCCACGATCGAATCCGCCGCCCAAAGCCCAAGCGGCAGAGGCAGGGCGCGCGCCCATTCGGGCAAACCGGTTTGTGCCAGCGGCAAACCATACGCGTCGAGATTGGCCGAAATGTCCGGCCCCATGAACGGCAGGTTGTGTAATGTCAACGCAGAACTCACGCCGGGGAATTCGCCCTCCCAGCGTTTCAACAAAAGCGCGTAACAAGCCAGCGCAGTATGCCAGTCATTGGCATGGACGATGTCCGGCTTCCAATCCAATTGCTTTGTCAGCTCGAGCGCAGCCAGCGAAAAAAATGTATACTTCTCGCCGTCCAGCGCAGCGTCCAGCGAATAGACCGAACCGCTGGCAGAGATCGGCTCACCATCCAAAAAATAAACCGGCAAGCCATTATGATTCGTTTCAAAGACCTGAACCTGGACTTCGCCTGTTTTGCGGGCGAGCGGAAAGATCAGCAAAGGACGCAGCCCGCGCGTATCCGCTTTGACGACTGAGTGCATGGGCAGAACGAGGCGGATGTCAACGAGGCTTCCATTCGTGACTTCGGGCGGGAGTCCGCGCAAAGAGCGCGGCAGCGACCCGGCCACATCCCCCAACCCTCCCACCTTGACAAAGGGTTCCGCTTCCGCGGCCAAAAAGAGAACATTCAGATTTTCGGGCATTGGACAATTTTACAACGAAATGCGTTTTGAAAAGGCGTCCATCCCCCTTCATGACAAAACCATGTCTGTAATTCCAGGTTCATCTGGGGCTGTTAGAATTCAAGGCAGGCAATCAAATGATTATTGGCAAAAACAGCAGCAATCACAGAGGCCACCAATGCCCAAGAAGTTTGTAGAAAAACTTACTGCTCCGCGCCTTCCGCAGCGCGCCTTGAAATGGTTCCTTTCCACGTTCTATTATTTTCCCGAACAGTGGATCGTACTGATCGCATCCAATCCGCAGAACAAATTGCCCTCGTGGCCGGACTTCAAAGCCATCCTCCCACCGCCCGATCGCGATTGGGCCGATCCGTTCATCAGCGTGCGCGATGGAAATTATTTCATCTTCATCGAGGAAAAACTCTATTCGACCGGCCGCGGCCGCATCATTTGCCTGGAGATCAACCAAAAGCTGGAAGTCCAATCCACTCACGTTGTACTGGAACGGCCTTATCACCTTTCTTATCCATTCCTTCTCGAGCATGAAGGCCAATTATTCATGATCCCCGAGTCGGAACGAAGCCGCCAAATCGAACTGTATCGTTGTGTCCACTTTCCGGATCTATGGGAATTTGAAAAGCCGCTCATCGAAAATATCAGGGCGGTGGACGCCACACTTGTAAACGACAACGAAAAGTGGTGGCTGTTTGCAAACGTCATCGAACCTGGCGGCACAAGCTGGGATACGCTGAATTTATATTATTCCGATAGTCCGCTCTCTGATAAATGGACACCGCACCCCCAAAATCCGGTCGTAAAAAACATCCATACTGCGCGCCCGGCAGGACATATTCAAAACGCGGGCGGGTATTTGCTCCGCCCGTCGCAGGATTGTTCCGTCCGGTATGGATATGCCACCAATTTCAATCGTATTGTGAAGATGACCGAGACGGAATACGAGGAACGCACCGAGCGGATTTATAAGCCGCCGCGGAACGGCCCTTTCATCGGCGCGCATACCTGGAATCAAGCGGGCAATTTGGTCGTCATTGATGCCATCTTCCGCCGGCGGCGGAGATCGTCTGTCGAGTCACTGCTGCCCAACAAGCAGATCATCCAAATCACAGAATAATCATTCAAACTTTTGAGAGTTTCATAGATGCGGAAGAAAATTGCTTTCATTCGTCCAAAGCCGTGGCCATTGGCAAATACAAAGTTGAGCGAGATCATAAAAAAAGAATTTGCCGATTGCGATGTTGACGTGATAGATATCAAACCGTTGATAACGCATAATTTGTGGATACTGGGAGTCAATGCACTTGTCACGGGATGGCTGTATGCGCCAGAGCTTCTAGCAGGAAAAAAAATATTCAGGGAGGCATTCTGGAGGACCCCTTTTATGTTCAAAGCGGTCAAACGCCTGCTTGCAAAAAAACTTGCAAAGAAGAATTATTGGTTCACCATCCAAATGCAATCGCTGTTCGATTGCAGCCTGCCGGGCACGCCGCACTTTGTTTATACCGACCACACACATCTGGCAAATCTGGGTTATCCGGGACTCAATCCAAAGAGTTTGTACAGAAAATGGACAGATCTGGAGCGGCAAATTTATCGAAACGCCACAATGAATTTCGTCCGCAGCACGAACATTCGCCAATCCATCATCGAGCAATATCAGCAGCCTCCAGAAAAGGTCGCCTGCGTTTACGCGGCCAGCAATGTTCAGATCGAGGGTTTCATTGCCGAGGAAAAATCTTATGCCAGCCAGAATATTTTGTTCGTCGGCATGGATTGGGAGCGAAAAGGAGGGGCCGATCTCGTCCAAGCGTTCAAGCTGGTCCTGGAGAAGTTCCCAGACGCCACGCTGACCATTGTCGGCGCCAACCCAAATATTCAACTGAAGAATTGCCGCATCATCGGCAAAATCGCCCCGCCGGAGCTTATTCAGTATTACAAGTCAGCCGCCGTCTTTTGCATGCCAACGCGAAAAGATCCGTTCGGGATCGTTTATCTGGAGGCGATGCAGGCCGGTCTGCCGATCGTTGCAACAAACCTCGGCGCGATCCCGGATTTCATCCAGAACGACTGGAACGGTTTTCTTGTTGAACCGGGAGATATTCGCTGCATTGCAGATGGGATCATAAAACTGCTCGCGGACGAATCGCTCTGCCAGCTTTTCGGCAAGAGGAGCATCAAGATGGTCGAGGAACGATATACGAGGCAGGCGGTGGGCGAAAAAATCCACAAATATATTTTGGAAAGTTTGTCAACCAAACCTGTTTAACGGGTGCACGAAAAGGTTGTTAGTTTGGGGACGAAATCTGGAGATTTCGCACTCCGCGCTTACATACTTTGATACTGTTGGCGAAATCGAGAAATTGCGCTTGTATAACTGTTTCCAGCCGCACATTTACAGGCGAAAAATGAATTCGCCAACAGTATCATACTTTGCGTGCTCCCTGTTTAACAAAGCTTAATTTGACATATATGGTCAGCAGGACATTTAGAGTGGAATTCAATTTGCAGGACCGCCGCCGCAGGAATTGCCGGCTGATATTGCATGAACCATTCCGGGAACAGCGGGGTTTGCAGCCGCGCCACATATTAAATCTTAAATCATTTTAGAACCTTGATCCAGCCCTTTAACTTTGCAGCTGCGGTCTTCGCCGCGATAAAGTCCGGCGTCGAGATCGAGCAAGGGATGGAGCTTAGCCCTAACCCGATTGATTATCTATGCTATTTCCTACAGACTGAAATTTAGACTTGAGGGCAAGGTATATCTGATCGCCCAACAACGAGCGCAAGAGCAAGCGCGCTTTTTCGCCAGTATCTTCAAAGGGGAAAAGGAGGAAGGCGCGCAAAGCATGCTTTAGCCGTTCTGTTTTCGACTTGCTTTTTGCCATGACGTCAAGGGTTAACTCGACCTGAGATCTGCTTTTAACACGCAAATATAATTCCGCCCGCACCAGCGGGTGTTTATACGCGTTGATGGCTTGATATGAAATAACTTCCTCCGTTCTAATTCGTTGAGCGGTATAGCGATGAGACACATTACCCTGATGCCAGCGATAGATGATGAGCGGCGCATCAATAAAACCAATAGAAGTGTGTCGCGCAATACGCAGCCACATCTCCCAGTCCACTCCGATACGCAGGTCGGTCCGAAAGAGGCCAGCCTTGTCAAACAAATTCCGCCTGATAAGTGTTATTGAAGGATCGCCGACTACATTCCTGACAATAAGTTCTTTGTACAGATTCCTGGCTGGAATCTGTCCGTACCTTACAAGCAGGTAACTGTCTTTTTCCATATCCCACCATAATTTATTTCCGCTTACCAGACCCACTTCAGGGTGAGATTGCACAAATTCTACCTGGAGTCGAAGTTTGTCCTCCACCCACAGATCATCTGCGTCAAGGAAAGCGATCCAATCACCAGCTGCTTCGCAAATGCCTCGATTGCGGGCGGCTCCTTCACCTAAATTGTCCTGTCGAATATATTTTAAGCCGGCATCAATGTAGGAATGGGCCATACTTCCCGTGCCATCGGTTGAGCCATCATCAATCAATATAATTTCACCGGGTTGGAAAGTCTGGCGCATGACGCTTTTTATTGCGTCGTTTAAAAAAGCTTCACTATTATAAGCAGTTATGATGGTGCTGATACGGGGAAAGTTGTCGCTCACTGGCGCACTCTCATTTTCTTTATTGTGCCAAATACTTGACTTACAAGCTGGCGGTCAACAAAATAAAGCAAAATTATAAAAGTTGATGCGCCAAGCAAAATAACGGAAACCAGTTGAACTATTCTCGAGGACGGCAAAATCAACTTTGCGGCGCTCACTACTACAATCATCCCCATTGTGCAAGTAATCGCTGGAACCAAAGCCTGCCACATCTCTTTCATCTTAAATTCTATGATTCGACTGACCACGTAACCATCCAGCACGAAAGAAAAGCAGCCGAACAAAATTTGCCCTGCTGCGACGCCGTTTATCCCCCAACGCGTTGCAAACCATATTATGGCTGTAATGGTGGGAATTTGAATCAGTGACAGCCAATTCAGGATTTCGGGATGACCAATAGCCTTGTAGAGTACGCCCGGGACATAACCCACCGAAGAAACAGCAAGGGCAATGGAGATCAGTTCCATGGGAACAATGACCGGCAGCCAGTTTTCTGACAAGAAAGTCTCCACAAATAAAGGAGAGACGAGCGCCAAGCCGAAACCTATTGGGAAGGTAAACAGAGCAATATAACGAATATAGCCAAAATATGTGGAACGTAGATTTTCCTTATCGGAACTGATCCGCGAAATCAAGGGAAATGCCACTGTTCCCACGACCGAATTTACGCTATTTATTACGAGTTCCGGAATTCGGTATGAAAGCGTATATATGCCCAGAGTGGCAGCGCCCAAAATCCGACCCACAATAATGTAGTCTACATTCGCGCGAAGATTTCCAAGAAAATCCCCCACTGTAATGTGTCCGCCGTAGACCAGAACATCGCGGGTCGCCCTCCAATTAAATTTCCAGGAAGGGCGCCAGTTTGCCAATGACCATGAAAGGACAACAGAAATACCTGCCCCGGCAATCTGTCCCCAGATCAGACTCCAAGGCCCAAACCCAGCCGCTGCTAAAATGATGGATGTGAGCCCTTTCGAAACGCCCTGAAAAATATCAGGGATTAACTTCACCTGAAAACGCAGATCACGTGAAAGCATGGTATATGGAACGAGGCCGATTGCATTTACAGGAAGTACCAGGGCCAGAAGACGAAACAGCGGCGTTATCTCATCAACCTTAAAAAAAAGCGCAATTTCAGGCGCGGTCATCCAGGCAATGCCAAAAGAAACAACACCCATAATCATGTTGGACACAAAAGCAGAATTTGCAGCCTGCTCAATCATATCTTTACGCGCGATCAGGGCATCATCCATCCCAGATTGATTGATAATGTCCAAGTACTGAACTGCGAGAGTACAATACGCCACCAATCCAAACTGTTGTGGAACCAAAATCCTCGCCAGAATCAGAGTGCTAACAAAGCTTAATAACTTACCTAATACGAACGAAAGATACGTCCATCCAATGCCAAATAATGCGTTTTTTGTAATTTCGGAGTTTTTATTTGAAGAATTCTCTTTCATAAATTTTTCTTTTTGAAAGGTTTGGTTGAAAACGCTCAAGCAAGAACAATCGCACGGTCACAAAAAATCAATCCCATAAATAGAGAAAACACAGCATACCACATGCTCCCTGCTGTTTCTGTACTATTGGGTGGAATTACCAACGTACCTTCTCGCAAAACCTATTCCCGGCGAACCCACCCATACGATATTGGGATTATCAGGGTCAATTGCAATTGGATTTGCAAACGGCCAGGCCATACCTTCGTTGACCTGAGTCCAGGTTTGACCTCCATCAGCACTCCGCAATACACCGTGTGAATTTGCAGGATCACCGCCGCAGCACGAACTACTGGATGATGTTGCATAAACGATTTCGGGGTTTACCGGATTTATCGCAACGCCGCGCATGAAATCATCCGTGAGCAATTTAGTCCAGGTTTGGCCGAGGTCATCGCTGCGATAGAGTCCGCCGCCGGGGCCGAGAAAAGTCACATAGACGCGGCCAGCCGTAACCGGGTCCGGAACGATGCGGGAAATTCCCGACCAGGAGCCGCCATCCCATGGATTGTCACCGCTTCCCATAAAATCCGGATTGTTGATTCGCGTCCACGAGCCGGACGCGCCGCCGTGTTCAGAAACAAACAGACCCGCATCACCGCCGGCATAAACGAGACTGCCATCGAAGCGATCCACTGCCGTGTACCAGCATCCGCCGCACTTCAAAACCAAACCCCAATGCCAGCCATCATCCGTACTGCGATAGATATTTTTGTCCGCTGCGACAAACAAAATGCGATTGTTCTTCGGACTGTTCGCATCAATGGAAAGACCGGAAAGTGAAGCATTGGGCAAGCCGCTGTTCGACTTTTGCCACGACGCGCCGCCATCCTTGCTGCGCAACAAAGTGAACGGATACGAAAGGTCGCTGGTCTGCGCCGACCAAACAACGCCGACGCGCGACGGGTCAGCCAAAATCGTCGTTGTGTTTCCACCGTAACCCTGCCAGCCATCGAACCTTCCGTTGACGAATTTCGTCGTGCTGGATGGATCATTGCAGTTCATCCAGTTTATCCCCCCGTTGGGGCTATGCCAGCAACCAATATCATAGAAGCCGAGATAAATGTCTTTCGGGTTGGCCGGGCTGATCGAAATATCAAACATCACTATATTGTCCGCGCCCGTTGATTCCCAACTGCGCGGCCCGGTTTGTCTGGTATATAAATTTTGAAAATGCCGTCCATGGTCACGAGTTACATAAATAAACTGATTTGTGGCCCAGAATAAGGCATTCGGATCAGACAAATCTTCGCCAAATGTATGCGCCGCGCCATCGAAGCCTTCCGAAAAAGTCCAATCAAGATTAGACCAACCTTTGTCCCAGGTACGGATATTGCCAACCAATTGCCAATTATGCCCGCCATCTGTTGATTCCCACGTTCCGGCGCGCGGATTCGATTCCACCAATTCCGAATTGATCAGCCGTATCGTATTTTCATTTTTTGCGTCCGGCCAAATCGTGCCGGTGCGATATGCCAGCATCGTCCAGTGATTGCCGTTGTCTTCGCTTTTATAAATTTCGCCTCCGTATGGGCTCACCTTCTGGCAATTCTTGTTGCTTGAATTTGGAACATAATCGAAGGTCGTGAGATAAAGGCTGCCCGGATCAAGTTTGTCCAAAGCAACATCCTGTACATCAGGCAGTCCGCTGCTGAGTTTAAGCCACGTTACTCCGCCGTCGTCACTTCGAAAGAGTCCATTCTCGCCACATGCAAAACGAGAACCGCCCGAAAGCAAATACAAAGTATTTTCGTCGTTTGGATTAACAAGTATTTTTACGATGCGTAAATCGCCCGGTAAATTGGAACTGGCCTGCCGCCACGTCAGGCCGCGATCTATGGTTTTATAGATCTGTCCGCCGAGCGAATCCATTGCCGGGTGCCAGGCGGCATAACCAATATTCGGATTGGACGGAGAAAATTTTATGTCGAGAACATAACCGTCGCCCAACACAGGCTGGACTGTCCCGCCGCCATCCGAACTGCGAAAGATTCCCCGCTCTGTGCCAAAATATAAAATGGACGCATCCTGCGGATCAAACCCGACGCTGGACACGTCGCCGTTTGTCAGGCCTTGTGTGAAGCCGATTGGATTCCAAGTGGCCCCACGATCACGCGAGATGTAAGCGCCGCTCAAATCGCTACCGGCCAAAATGATCCCGGTTGGACCGGCCCCTATCGAAGTGAATGCTCCGCCCCCGCCGGGATTGGAACGTATCCAACTGCCAGACGGTGCATTATCGAATGGATTGACGGTGGGAAATATTGTAGAGCCTGATTGGGCCAGCGGTGGAGTTTTCCGGCCACAAGAGATCAGCAGAGGGATCAACCCTACAATTATTGCATGGAGAAGTACATTTCGAAGTCGGTGCATAATTAACTCAAGTTGCCGCCTTGAGATGAAAGGGTAGAAAAATCCATGAGTATATCCGATACAACTGTACGAAAGATCGTTGAAACCACTGGCAGCTTGGTCGAGCGCTTATTACCGAAGTCCATTCACGCTGTGACCGCCAAAGGCTTTGAATTGAAAGTCGCTCTCTTTGCTAATCTTCCCCAGTCCGGGCAAGCCTTTTGGAAAGAACTTCGTCGCTCTTTTTTAAGCAGGAAGCGGATTCCAATATGGGAGTAATACGATCCGCAACACGTTCCCAAGTGAAATCGCGTGCAACGAGGTCACGACCCGCGTTTCCCATCCGCTCCCGGAGCTGAGGTTGTGTAAAAAGGTAAGTGAGGCTCTCTGCCAATGCGTCAACTCGCTCCGGCGGCACGAGCAGGCCGGTTTGCTCATGCCGGATTATCTCTTCCATTGGCTGTCCCGCGACTCCAATACATGGCAGGCCGTATGCCATCGCTTCAAGAAGCACATCGCCCCATGTTTCCAGGCGTGACGGTAATACCAAAAGGTCGGCTTGAGGATACAGGGAAAGGAACTGCTCGCGATCCCAAATGGGAGGGAATATCTTCACCCCAGCAAGCGGCAGCCCCGACGGTATGGAACCTGCCGAGACAAACAACAGTTGTGCGTTAGGGACAGATTCTCGAGCCAACGCAAAAGCCTTCAGAACCAAATCTCCGCCCTTGCGATAGAAATCAAGTCCAATAAACAATGCCGTGGGTGGTCTATCCGCTGGGTGCGGCGGCAGGCCAGGTAATTGGCTTAAATTAAGTCCGCCACCTATGATGGTAATATGATCCGGGGGCAACGAATAATCTTCGATGAGAGATTGCTTCACCGCACGAGAACGGACGCAGACCTGTCTTGCGCGTTGCATGGCTTTCCGTTCCAGTTCAAGCCAATGCTCAAGAGCCATTCCATGAAAGGGAGAACGTCCGGCTTCCGGGTGATTGGCAGACATGGATGCAGTATAGTCCGTATAGATCACGCTGGGCACCGGAGAATCATCCCAGCCGGCATCGAAAAGCACTCCCAGCTGCAAAACCAAATCAACCTGGCCTCGCAAACCGCGGATTCGACGAGAAGCGCCCCGCGAGCGGCGAACAAAGCCGTCCACGCTCTTGTGAGTACGCGCCCTCCATGTATTCAGGTCAGGATGCCAAACGGGGATGGCGCTTATCAAGAGCTGCAAGCCGTATAATTTAGCGTCATAGATTGCAGGGATCGAAAACCTGCACCCAAGTGACTCGAGAAAGACGCCATACTTTATGATGCTCTCCGGGTCACGCGTTACATCGCCGCACAATGCGACCATTATGCGTGGCAAATCTGCCCGCACATTATTCATTGGGTCCTTTCATCGTTCCAAGATTTTAAACTCAGTTCAGTATGCGCCCTTACGCTGTAAAACAATCGCAAACGTACGGGCCAAAATATAGATGTCAAGCCATATTGACCAGTTGCGGACATAATATTCATCAAGGCTGACGCGCTCTTCATACGTCGTATCGTTGCGGCCAGAAATTTGCCAAAGCCCGGTAATTCCCGGTCTCACCCACGTGTACGGGTCAAAGTGATTGCCGTAATGACACACCTCGGCAGCCACAATTGGGCGCGGACCTACGAGACTCATTTCGCCTTTCAGAACATTCCATAACTGCGGCAGTTCATCAATGCTGTAGCGTCTCAAAATTTTTCCCAGCCATGTGATGCGCGGGTCATTCTTCAACTTATGAGTGGCTTCCCATTCCGCCTGCGCTTCGGGATTCCGCCCCAAAAGCTCGTGGAGCTTCACATCAGCATTAGGAATCATTGTCCGAAACTTCCAGGCCAAAAACTCCCGGCCTCCCCTGCCAATCCGGGTGTGACCGAAGAAGGCGCCCGCAGCCGTATCGGTTTTCAGCAGGAGCCAAAGCAAAATCAAAAACGGCGAAATCACAAGTCCGCCGAAAAGAACGAGGACGATATCCATCGCGCGCTTTAGCGTCTGCTGGCCAACATCCAACAAATTATGACGCACTTCCAGTCCCAAGACTCCACCGAAGTCGAATGCGTTTACGCCATAACTGCTAATCTGTTCCAGGTTTGGAATCAAAACGAGGCGCTTAAAACCTCCCTGCTTATTATCGGCCAAATAATTTACAAAATCTGCCGGTGCATCGGACACAATAATCATGGCTGTTTCCACGCCGGTCAATTGGGCAAGGTCCTTTTCCACCATTACATCCTGTGATTCCAGGATGGGGATTCTGTTAAATTCCATTGCAGCTTTCCCCGTGAAGTCCACAATGACGCTCGGAATCAGACCCAGCAACCGGTTGCGGAGGAAGAATTCCAATGCCCACTCGCTTTGTTTTCCATAGCCAATAATCGCCACCGACTCACCCCAGATGTTCAGTTGCGTGCCAATCGTCCGCATCAATTCTCTCCCCAACGGCAAAAGCAAAAGACTGAATATCCACGTCAGGCCAAGCGTGAGCCGGGAGTAGGCTTCGGCATTCCGCACCCAAAAACTTAGCGCGGCAAACGCCAACACCACAACACTTGTGCTGGTCACAAGTTTTCTCAACTCCGCAACAGCACTTAATCCCAGAGCCGGGTAAAGCCCAACCACGCCATATAAAACCATGGACACCAGCGTCACGGGAATGATCTGCGGATAGAGATCGAACCGCCAGCCATCGTTGAACGGCACGCGCACCAAGATGGACAGAAAAGCGGCTGCCGCAAAACTGATAGCATCTGCCAACACAAGCAGCAAGCTGCTTCTGACACGTGAATTGAAGAATCTGACCTTGCGCTCCGAACGGCGGGAAGGGTGTACTTTCTCCCGATTCAAATACAGCACTTTGATAACACCCAAACTAACGGCCACAGCAACCTCTTTCGTCAACGAAATGACAATGTCAGAGAAACGAAGTCATAAGGGCCGTCATAACAGGCTTTGTAATACCCAACCTGTTATGACATGGCCGCACGATTTAACATCCAGTCGTGATTTCCTGCCTCTCACTCCTTCTTATTGTGATTCAGCAAATTGTCCAACGGATTCGTGACTTTGCCAGGATGGTTATGCAGCCAGTTAATGTAAACTGCAACAAGTACGGTGACCAGGATCAACACGACTGTAACGATTAGAGCAGGCAGCAGCCATCCCGGCCGATATCCCATCACAGGCGCGCCAAGGTTCACAGCCGGTGCGACCGCCTGCACTGCCGGAGCGCTGCCTGGAACCGCAGTGGATGCAAGCGGGGCAATAGATGCAACACGCGTATCCGTTGTTATCACCCTTGTGCCATTGATGACCGCAAAATTGCCCTTTAGTGTGTAACTCAGGGGAGCTATCAAATGAGATGCCGCCCAGGCCACTCCCTGCTGGGTATTACCCAACGCAGCGATGATTACCTTATTGTTACCCCACGGAGAGGACAACAATTCCACATATCCAAGATTCGTATTGGGTGCAATACTATACGTCACTTGCATATCCGGCTCACGAGCGACATCAGAATTGTTCGCAAATGGCGCCGGCAACGCATTATTCAACTCGCTTATAATTGGCAACATGCTCGGGCGGCCTATGATGAGCAAGTTATACTTTGGCCGTTCCGCCGCCGGCAGACTGTCAGCATAGAAAGCGCCCAAGGTTGTAACCGGCCCCTGCGAAGCCAGTCCAAGATACGAAGAGATCGCCAAAGCGCTCCGCCAGGACTGCAAGTCATCCTTTGGGAGCACAAATGCCGTATTTCCAAGGGTTGGATCATAATCAAGAGGCGCCGGATAGTTTGCCAGGTCAAAGTTTGAAGAAGTATTTATGGGCGTTGGCAGCAGAGGCAAATGTAGATTGCTTCCTGCCCAAATATTCATATATGTGCCGCCAAGATTCGGCGAGCTGCATTTATCCACGGGTATTAAATCTGCCCTGATCTCGATGTTATTCTTTCCGGCATGGACCACCGCGGGCGGGATCAAAAATTTAGCATCATTCACAGCTGTACTTGCAGTTATATCGCTCAGGACCACACTTCCAATCGGTTCGCCGTTAACAAGAGCCACAATACCCGACCGGGAGTAATTTAGCAGGGCAGAGTGCCCATACAATAAGTCAAAGTAGGCACCTTTCTCTAATGTCTGCCCAGCGGGAACATTAAAACTAAAATTCACGGAGTTGACACCCAAACTGTTCAGCGTGATGGTTCCATAGCCAAGCTCTTGAATGGTCTGATCAACCGGCACTGAGACTGTCTGGGGGGCTGCTTGAACCTGTTGAACAATCGCAAGATTCGGAAACACGTTGGGGCGGAATACACCCGTGCTTGTGGCCTGGGCAGCTTTTAACGTGCCAGCATCCGTATTTCCCGTCACAAGAAGTACAACCCTGTCCGGACTCCATGGTGAGGCCACCATCTGAACAATACCGTCATCAACACCTCCTCCGGTATTTCTAAGGTTTCCATTGATGACCGGCATAGGCAATTGCAATTGCGCCAGCATCGGCGAAAGCGAAGATGCTTTCCCAACCAAGATAAGATGGTTATTGATCGCCTGTTGCGGAGTTAATTGGCCAATCGTTACAAGATCCAAGGATAACCCTCCAGCCGTCAACTTTGAAATGCCAGCCGCCAGCGTCAAAGCACTTTGCAATTCATTAGCTGAAGGATGGTCTGGAATTACGATCAGAGCCGAATTGGAAAACGTCAAACCCTGCTGGAATATGGGCGTAGGAAACTGCGTCAAATCCGTGTCTGGGGTCTGAGACACATGCGGCAAAGTAATCACAGAACTAGTATGAATTCGAACCACCAGATTCTCGTTATAATCACACGCCAGAGTGCTATCCAGGGAGAACCTTAATTCCATCAATCCATCGGTCCGGGTAGATTGCATGGCCGTTAGGGGGATCAACAAACGCTGGGTAGTTTCACCGGCCCTATCGAGGGGAATTACGGCAATCAGCACATTATTCATTTGTACCGTGAGGGTTCCCACGACACCGATAGATGCCTGGCTAGTGGGCGTGGCAACCGGTGCGTTGAACGAAATCGCCATATCGAGTTCAAGCTGAGGAGCTTGATTTAGCCGCCAGACCGCAGGCACGGCAAACTGTACAATATTCGAGTCGAAAGGTCCGTTCAATATGAGATCAGAACTCAGGAGCTGAGAGAACGGAATTTGATCCCCCGAACTCAATCCGATCAATGTCGGTACAGCTGTTGGCGTATTAGTTGGAATCGGGGCCTGGGCCACGGCAGTCGTAACCCAACCTGTTATTAAAACCAAGCATAGCAAAACCAACAACAAGATTCGCGGCAAACGCCTATTCATGTGAACCTCCTTGAAAAACTGAATAAAAGATGGATGTCATACGCCAAGATGTGCCAATTTCGGCTGCTGCAAGAAACTGACATCGAACTCCAAGCAAATGATCGGAGCAGGTTGTTCGCTGTACATAGGGACTAGGAACCTCCGACGCTTTGACCACAAACCTCTTCGTAGAGATGTTCGATCCGGGCAACCATTTTCGAGTAAGGAAATATATTCTCAGCCCTGAGCCGGGCTGATCGCCCAAATGTATGAGCCAGCACAGGATTGCTGACTATTTGCTCAATGGCATCAGCAAGCGCCTTTGCATCTCCAACTGGTACCAGCAATCCAGTTTCCCCATCACAGATCGCCTCGGATGAGCCTATAACACGAGTTGCAACCACAGGCAGGCCAGCCGCCATCGCCTCCAATACCACTAGCGGAAAACCCTCCCAGCGGGACGACAACACAAAGCAATCCAATGATTTCAAGATCGCGGGAGCATCCTCACGATATCCTCCAAAATGGAATACATCATTCAAACCGAGGGATGCAACCAACGCGCGAGATTGCGATTCAAGTACGCCATCGCCAATCCACAAAAAATGGATTTCCGGAAAATGGGCATGGACCAGTTCCGCAGCTCGAATGAAATCCTGAGGGGCTTTCTGCTCGACCAGCCGCGCAACGGTACCGATCAGCAACGCTTCAGCCGGGATGCCTAAACTGGCGCGAACAGCCGCCCTATCAACAGAATTGTTGAACGGCTGCAGATCAACCCCTGTATGGATTGTCACAAATTGTTCATCAGCCCCAACAGAAAAACGATGAGCCAAATCGCGCTCTCCATCGCATACTGCTATAATCTTTTCGGTGAGATGGGCCGCGATCCGTTCGATTGTCGAATATAACAACACCTCTTGCCGCGACGCGCCTTCGTGAAATGCAAAATTCGCTGGTTGATAGATGACCGGTATTCCAGTGCCAATCGCAGCCAAGCGAGCGAAAAAGCCGGGCTTTGAAGTATGCGCATGAATCAAATCGAAATCATTTTTCCGGATGATCTCCGAAAGCTTCATGCATACTTGCAAATCAGAAAATGGCTCGATGTAATCTTTCATGGGGATACTGATCGTCCGCACGCCATCCAACCGCGATAACTCGGCTGCCATCTGATCGGCACCTTCTGCCAGGCACGCCACCGTAACACGAAACTTTTCCTGATCCAACGCCTCCACCAAACGACGCACATATACCCCAACACCGCCGGAAGACTTGGCAACCTGAAAAACATGAAGGCGCTGCTTACCCATGTTGAACAACTCCATGCCGTGATAAAAGCGAAGAGTAAAGCTCGACGGTTTTCGAATACATTTCATCCAGGCTATATTTTTCCTTCACCCGCTCATATCCCGCTTGACCTAAACAGCGGCGAAGATCGGAATCGGAGACAAGACGAAGACAAGCATCGGCGATTGCTTTCGGATCAGATGGCGGGACGAGCAGACCGGTTTGACCATCCACCACCAGACCCTTTATCCCGCCCACGGCGGTAGAAACAACCGGACGTGAAGCGGCCATGCCTTCGAGGAGCGCCATTGGCAGCCCTTCATAGACCGAGGACAAAACCAAAATGTCCAAAGCATTCATGACAGTCGGTATGTCATTCCGCCTGCCACAGAAAACAACTTCCCGATCCAAGCCCAGATCAGCAGTTAATTTCACCAGCGATTCGCGTAACGGGCCGTCGCCGACAATTGCGAACCGGACATCCGGCGCAGTCTTTTTGACGAGCGCGGCCGCGCGCAGGAATGTCTCGTGATCCTTCGGCGGATCGAGGCGGGCCACAATTCCGACAAGCGGCGCATCTGGAGCAATGCCCAATTCTGCGCGCAGATTCAGAGCCGCCTCTTTTTTGTTTTCAAAGCGATGAATATCAACGCCATTCGTGATGGTTAATATCCTGGACGATGCAAGATGAAAATGACTGATGGCATAATCACGAACTTCCTCCGCCACGGCAATGATTCGATCTGCAAACCGCGTCGTCATCCCATAAGTAAAACCAAAGAATGGATTCCTGGCCCAGTCATTGCAACTGTGCAACGTGGATAAAACCACAGGCACGCCGCTCAGCCGCGCGGCAAATCTGCCGTGAAAATCGCTCTTAAATAAATGAGTATGAACGATCTGCGGCGGGTCTTTACGAATCACATCGGCCATCCGCAAAGACAGCATTGGATCGAATCGCGAATGCCAGGGGACGCGTGTTACATGTACACCCATCTTCGTCAAATCATCGGCTATTGGGCCTGGTTCGCAATAACAAACGCTGACGCGGAAACCGTCGGATACAAGCCCGCGCGTCAACGCAAACACCAATCCCTCTGCGCCGCCAACATGCAGGCTGTCAACCATTTGAAGGACGTGGATCGGCTGGCTCATGCGGCACCGTCCGCGAGCGTGCAATATAAATCGAAATATCGCTTCCCTACCGCGTCAAGATCATAGCGCTCAACGACGCGCTGACGCGCCTGTTTCCCAAGACATTCCATTTCCTTCGGATCAGCGATCAAACGCAGAATTGCATCAGCAAGCTGTTCGACATTATTCGGAGAAATCAATATTCCGGCGCCGTCTGCAAGCGCCTCAACCGAACCGCCGACATTCGTCGCGATACAAGCAAGGCCCGAAGACATCGCCTCCAACAAACTATTGGAGATTCCTTCGCCCAGGGACGGCAGGACAAAAATGTCAGCAGCGTCCAAATACATTTTGACCGAATCGCGGCGCCCGGCAAAAGTCACATGCGAAGCGATTCCCAAATCCGCCGCCAGCGCCGCGAGCGATTGCTGCTCCTCGCCTTCTCCAACCAAAAACAAATGCACATTTACGAACTTCCCGGTCACTTGCTTTAGAGCCAGGAAAAGATCTGGCAGCGCCTTCTGCGCGGTCAACCGGCCCGTAAACAACAACAACGTCATTCCGATTTGATGAAGAACGGCTTTGGCAGTTTGTTTATCGGCAGACGGATAAAACACCACAGTGTTCACGCCGTTTATCATGCGAACGATTCGAGCCGGTGGGAAACCTGCCTCCAGCATTTCTGTCTCAATTTCACCCGTAAGAGCAATACAGGCATCGGCCCACCTGCGGATGATTGCCAGGGCGAGACGCCCGCGCCATGTCCGGCGCAATTCATGGAGATCGCCGAACTCACCACTGTTCCCAAACTTAACGATCACTTTCTTGCCAAGCATTTTTCCCGCAATGCAGGCGGCCACAGCCGGAGCGAAAGCGAGGTGCGCATGAAGGATGTCAAAAGATTTCGAACGTCGAATCATCGTGAAAAATGCGCCTGCAATAAACGAAAGCGATTTGACTTTTCCTGGACCCAATTTCGGGATGCGAAAGATTTCAAAACCGTGCTTCACCTCGACGGAATTGCTGTCATCCAATTTCCGCGTGATGAACCCGGCATAAACGTTCCGCTGAGTTAAATAAGCAGCCAGGCGTTCGGCTTGACGCTCTGTGCCTCCGCCAAACGGAGGGAACAAATTGATAAGCATCATGACGCCCTTCATGCGATGCCCATCCTTTTCAATCCTGACTGCGCGGGTTGAGCTTTTGAATACACATCCAACACTTTATCGAACCAAGGCTCAAGTGCATAGTGCGATTCGGCAAAAGCGCGGGCGGTGTTACCGGCCTCCTTGCGAATCGAAGATTCGTTAAGCGCATTGCGCAGCTCGGTGGTCAGCGCGTTCACGTTGCGCGGCGGTATCAGGAAGCCTCTTCCATCCGCGAGTAAAAACGGCGCCTCGCCCACATTCGTGGCGATAATGGGCAGCCCGGCGGCCATTGCCTCCAGCATGGACATGGACAGCCCTTCCCAGTAAGAGTTATTGACAAAGATATCCGACGCGGCCAACAGCCGCGGCACATCCGTGCGTAATCCAAGGAATCGCATATCGTTGGTTATGCCTAACGCTGACGCTTGCGCTTCCAAATCGCCCCGCAAACTTCCATCCCCAACGATGAGCAGAAAAACCTCCGGGTGGTCCCTTCGCGCTTGAGCAAACGCTGCCAGCAGTTCGGCATATCCTTTTAGCAAAACCATCCGGCCCACAGCAATAAGGATCGTTCGATTCGGGGTCCCCGCCAACTCAGCGCGCAGACTCCTGCGTTCGGAATCCGAAAGTGCAGATCCGGGTTTGACAGCGTTCGGCACAATATTTATTTCTTTGGATCCCAGCCGCGCGCGATGCGCCTCGGCCACCCCATTGCCGACCGCGATAATCTGATGCGCGCCATAACGAAGCGCAACTTGCTCAATTGCGGATCTCATCCGATAATGCCCTCGCGTATCCAAATGAGTGCTGTGCAAGGTTGCCACGACTGGAACACCAACCAATCTCCCCGCCAGCGTCCCCAGAACGTTGGCGTGCGACAGATGTGTTTGAATCACATCGAAGCCGCCAGAACGGAAGACCCGGGTCAGCGCTGGCATTGCCGCAGGATTGTAAAGTCGCGTAATAGATAAAGCCTCGACTTTCGCCCCGAACGCTTCCAGTTGAGTCCGATACGGGCTGCTCGCAATAAAAGCCTGCAGGCTGATCACCGTCACATCGAGTCCGCGAAGTCCGGCGACCTCCGTAAAAGAGGCGATCCATTTCTCGGCGCCGCCCCAATGCAACGAATCGATCAGATGGGCAACCCGCATCATGCCTCCTGCACCGCCGCGGGTCGCACTGCGCGGGCCACAAACACGGCTTCAATGCCCATTGCCATCGAGGCGGCTGCCAATACGGCGCCTTCGATAAAGTCCCTCCTCACTGTGCCGTGGACAGTCGTTCGACCAAAGGTGGAGTGCAGCTTCAAATCTTCCATGACTTATACATGCGAATCCAAGGAATATGCATCCATCCCAGCGCCAATGACACTGGCGGGTTCGGCACCATCGACAGGTTCAACGGCATTGGCGCTTTCTTTCGCAGCCTGAAGCCCTCCCCAGGCGATCCCAACGAGGAGCCATAGATATCGAATATAGGAATCGTGGAGAAAGATGGCCGCGACCAGATAACCAATCAAACCAACGCTCATCGCCGCAGACAGGTTTGCAAACCCGCTCATACCCTGTCGCGCAAAGAGACTCTTGGCGCGTGCCAGTGCTCTGAAAGTAAAATAGATAATCGCTGCGAACGAAAGAAAGCCTAATATGCCTCTCTCTGCAGCAACCTGAAGAAACAGGTTATGCGCAGATTGAGTCTCGACATTTTGACCCAGCCCCAACTGGCGGGCATACTCCAGGTAACGAGTATTAAAGTTGCCAACGCCCACGCCAAAAATCGGATTCTGTGTAAACATCGTCCAGCCCACGATGTCCGTTGTAGTGCGAGCCTGAATCGAGGTATCCAACGTGACAGAGCTGCTGGCACCCGGTATCACCTGAAGCAATGATCTGATGCGCTGGGTATATTGATCCGGAAGGAATTGATAAACAAGAAGTCCGAAGGCCAAAAGGAGGAAAGCCGGGATCAATGGCCGCCGCGGTTGCTGAATGATCGCGATCGCAGCAACCACTCCAAGCGCAAGGAAATCGCCGCGCGAATAGGTGTAGAGAATGGTAACTGTGCAAACAAATAATGCCCAACCCGCCAGGATTTTCAAGAAAAATCGCTTTTCATCCAGGAGTCTTTCAAAGGCCAACGGCACAAGGACCACCATGATTTGCCCATAAAAATTGGGGTCATTCAAAACCCCTGCAACGCGGTAGTCGCCGGCAGAAAGGCTGGCGACTTGTCCAAACCCGGCATACAGTCTGCTAAATGTGCCAGTGAAAACTTGGAAGACCGATATTGTCCCCATCACTATCCCCGCAGCCAACAGCGACCATGCCGCCCATCGCAGGGATTTTGGATTTTGGATCAAAAAGATAACGACCAGGCCAATAATCACATCTTTTAAGTAGGAAAGCAGGGACGCGCTGGTCTGGCTTACACTTGATGCGTAGAACAGGGAAAGCGAACCAAGCAGCGTGTAAGCCCCCATTAACAAGGCTGGGGCAATCCACCCTTGAAACTGATCTTGAAATACCATCCACCTGGTTATGATCACCAGGACCAGCAGACTGACCAGGGGCTGCGCGAGAGATGGCAGGCCAAACTTCGAAATAAGGATGTCCGACAAGTTGGTATAAACGGCAAAGCTCAAGATCACGAGCCCCAGGCCGGGCCTGAGAGTCAGCAGGATGTACGTGATGAGAGCCGGGACGCTAAGAAGAACTAGAAGGGTGTAATCAATATGCATAAAACGCTCACCAAAACCAGCCCGGGGAATTTGTTGCTGCCGTCTTGATAACAACCCAATCCGCGCAAAAAACAAGCGAAATCAAGAATTGGTTTTCGGCAAAGGCAATTTTCTGCCAACGACGATGAAAACGTCCTGATGGCCAGCAACTCCCAACGACCATTGACAGGCACAGACTCAAAACATAATTACCGGATGTTCGATTCCGGCTGCGGCCAAAATGGACTTTTCATTTCCCAAACATATATTGGATTCGCGTTGTCCCTTCTGGCGCTCGACAAGGCGTTCTCGGCCTTTGCAAACAACTCCGAAACAGAAATATTGTTGCTGTACTCCGCACCGCCGATGCGCGAGTCGAGACTGACCGTTATCCCCAAAGCGCCCAATTCAAGCGGTGCCGAAAGCGCCTGATGAATGCGCTCAAAAATTCGATTTGCCGCTGAAGCGGAAGTATTAGGCAGCATTAATTCAAAACTCAACTCATTCCGCCGTCCAATCACGTCGTTGCCGCGCAACTCCTTACGCAGCAAATCTGTTACTTTTCTCAAGATCCATTGCAAGCTCGCTGCCGGCAGCGATTCGATCGCATCGCGAAGTCCCGTCAGCTCCACAAACCCAATCGTGAATACATCATTTGGATTCCCCGCCAAAGTCTCATCCACTACGCGGGGAAAATAACGATTGCTGTATACACCCGTGACCGGATCCAAGCGATGCCTCTGCCGAAACGCTTCCAACGGGATCCGAAGCTGCTCCCGTAAAACGGCCAGCGCCGCGCCTGCGATCAATCCAAAGACCAGCGCCACACCAGCGTTGAGCAATGGCTGCGGGCTGATGGGAAGCGTAGGCGGCACTGCCTTGTCCAAAAAGGTAATTACAAATACCTGATTGATAAGATCAGAATAGCCGATGGTCTGTTCGCCAATCGCGTTGGCCAGCGTCGCTACAACGTTTGGGTCGGGACCTGTAACGCTCAACTCCAAAATGGTCGTATTGGGAAGCACCGCCGCTTGATAGGTGTAACCCTTCACGTCCTGAGGCTGAAGTTTGAGCATGGACAGAGTGTCGGCATAGATTCTGCCGCTATTCATGATCTGGGCATAAGTGGAAATAACCGAAACGCTGCCGATGGTATCGTAGCTGCGTACCACATCCGGACCCGTGTTGAGAGAAGTACTACTGGGGATAAGAATAAAACTTGCAGTAGCCCGATATTGGGGAGTCGCTAATAACGAGAAAACCAATGAGGCAGCCAATGCAAGCAAAGCGGCCAAAACGATAATCCACCAGCCGCGCCTCAACATTTGAAAATACAAACGAATTTCCATTTGTCTCTCCTCTATGCTTTTTAGCCAGGAAACAGAAACGCCAATCCATGAAACTCAGGGTAAGGCTTCAAACCCACCCGGTGCAAAGTCTAAAATTTGGGTCAAGATAGTCGGGTTTACACACTTTGCAATTTTGTAAGGTCTTGCTGTAATATACCTTATTTGGCGACAAAGTGCAATGCGCAGTTTGATGCTCTTATCTTGAACTAACCTGGCTCTACCGTTTCCAGCGGGACGAGCAATAAACTTAACAGCTCTTTGCCACGAATTCCACGAATGGTCGCGAATGTCTCCAAAAAATTCGTGCGAATTCGCGAAATTCGTGGCTGAGGATTTGGCTTTCCCGTTAAAAGCGGGAGAGCCACTAACCTTTATTGCGCTATGCTTCAACTTGTTGGCAAAATCACAGCAAACAAGTTGATGGACAAGTTACTTTATTCATGAACTGAGTAGAAAAAACGAGAGGAATCGGGTCGTATCCAAATGCCTTGGTGAGGCAAAAACAGCCTCCTGCTCAAGGGGGCCGCTCCAAACTATGATTTGTTCAAGCGGTATTTCCATTTGGGCGTCTCAGGAGACGCGGTCTCGCAGGCGCTTGTTGTGGTTGATCGAGCCTGGCGCGGCACGCGGCTGCGGCGTCGGTCGTTTTTAGGGAATCATGCCGGCAACGATTTGTTCCTTGATATAATCCTCCTCCTGTCAGTCGAACCAGTCAACAATACGATTGACTTGAGGAGCGCAGATAAATAATGTCGGTCACGAAATTGATTTTGGCGGTGTTGGAGGGGTTCAAAAGCCGCGTGCCCTCTTCAAAACAGATTTTGACCGTCTACAGCTTTGTCCTTTTTATAGCGGCTGGATGGTCCATCTACTCTTTCTTGTTCAACCTCCCCTCCTCTTTATATTATTTCAATACGTTTCAAATCATCTCGGTTTTTTCTTACGTCATGGCGTTCACGCTCTTCGAGAGCATTCTCGTGCTTTTGGCTTTGGTGGCGATTGGCATTGTGCTTCCTGGTAAATGGTTCAGGGATTGTTTCACATACAGCGGTCCTCTGGTGATTTTAGTTGGCGGCGTTGCGTCAGTACGTCTTCAAGATTCGATGCGGACCGGTATCCCGCCCCTTCGGTGGGTCGCAGTGGGAGCCTTGCTCGTACTGATCGCTTGCGTTGTTCTGATCTGGCTTTTTCATAAGGTCACGGCATTACAGAAAATATTCCTGAAGGTCGTGGAACAATTTGTAATATTTGCTTACATTTATGTTCCGCTTGGTTTGCTCGGCATGGTCATTGTGCTGGTTAGGAACGTTCTCCAATGACGCAATCTGACTCGCAGGCTAATTTCACCAGAAGGGACCTCCTCAAACTTATATCCCTTGTTCCTGTGGTCTCGATGCTGCAGCCGCTGGGGAGGATCCTGGGAAATGTCAATGCCGGGCAGGCGCCCAATGTCATTGTGCTCGTCTTCGATGCGTGGTCCGCGCATGATGTGCAGCTCTTCGGATATCCCCGGCAAACCATGCCAAACCTCGCAAAGTTCGCCGAGGACGCGATCGTTTATCATAGTCACTACTCAGCCGGCACGTTCACCGTTCCGGGGACAGCTTCTTTGTTGACCGGTTTGTATCCATGGTCGCATCGGGCGCTTCAATTGGGCGGAGGCATCATCAAGCCGCACATAAACCACGAGGTTTTCACAGCCGTTCAGGGCGCACTTTCCACGATTGGATACACCCAAAATACATACGCAGACGTGATCATGGGGCAGGCCGAGAGATATATAAAAGAGCACCTCCCAACCGGAAGTTTCGGCCTGGAGAATGAATTCATCTACAATCTGCCAATATTCGAAAACGATACGCTGATTTCGTACGCCGGCCTGGAAGACAACATCTTCAATCTCGGAGGCAAGGGAACCACAGGCTCTCTTTTCGTGGCCCCCTTTACCAATTATTGGCTGTCATATCAGAAGCTGCGCTTGAACGGCAAATACGCAAAGGAATATCCGGGTGGGCTGCCTGATTCGGACACCAATGGCGTATATACGCTCGAAGGCATTGTGGATGGTGTCATCAAGACGTTGGGTGAGATTAGGGAACCCACCTTTGCGTATCTGCATTTTTTGCCTCCTCACGAACCTTATTGTCCCACATCGGAATATATAAAAGCCTTCGATGATGATTTCCATCCGGTGATAAAACCGGTTCATCCATTATCTTATAAGTCCGTGGATCCCGGCGGGCTGGCAAAACGCCGGAGGCTTTATGATCAATATCTTGCGAGTTGGGATCAGGCAGCCGGAAAGCTGTTTGATTTCCTGAAGACCTCGGGCCTGCGGGATAATAGTTATATTTTTATTACCGCTGACCACGGCGAAATATTCGAGCGGGGCGAGCTGGGGCATTTCACGCCTTTGATATATGACCCGCTGATTCATATCCCGCTGCTGGTTTCCCAGCCGGGACAAAAGGCGAGACAGGATGTGTTTGCTTCCACAAGCAATGTGGACATTCTCCCGACCATAGCCCGCCTTGCGAACATAGCGCCGCCAGGCTGGGTGGAGGGGAATCTTCTTCCGAGGCTGGGAGGCGCTGAAAATCCGGATCGGAGCGTTTTCGTGATCGATGCGAAGGAGGATTCCTCGTTCGGTCCATTGACCCGGTTTACCGCCTCGATTTCCAGGGATGGATTTAGGCTGGTTGATTATCAATACCGGGAATATACGGGCTTCGAATTGTATAACCTTGTCGAAGATCCGGAAGAGCTAAAGAATCTTTATGGCGCCAATCCCGCCATTCTCAGGTCTTTGAAAGACGAGTTATTGCAGAAGCTCGCGGATGTCAACCGTCCTTATCAAAAGGGTTGATTCCTGGCAATCGTTAATCGTTCGCGTTGGCGGGTTTTACATCCTTGAGATTCAATTGCAGCGTTGTCCGCCCGTTGTATTCGTTCGACTCGAACGAATAAATTACATCCACGCGCGGCGGCAGGTTTGCCTGCAAGTGTCCCATCCTGAAACCAATTGCATCCAGCATTGTGCCGTGATCATCGTCGAGCGCGAGTTTGAGATGTTTGCCGTCTGCGCCAACGGTGCGCGATGACTTCACTTTGACGCCGCGCGAGACAAAGACCGCATCCGGATTTCCATAACCGGTGGGTTCGAAATACGCGAGGTGTTTCAATAATTCAAGGTTCAACTGCGGAAGCAGGACTTCCATATCTGCCGCGAGGGTTGGGCGCAAATCCCTGCCGCTCAATTGCGCCTCGGCAATGGACTTCAAGCGGGCGACCAGTTCCGGCAGCTTGTCGTTGCGGACGGTGAATCCCGCCGCAGCCGCGTGCCCGCCATGCCGGACGAGCAAGTCGGCGCATTGATCGAGCGCGTCGGTGATGTGAAATTCGGGGATGGATCGGCACGAGCCGCGCGTTTCCTCCGGGCCTTTCGCCGCGACCACTGAAGGGCGATAATATGTTTCCATCAGGCGCGATGCCGCCAGCCCAACCACGCCCGAATTGAATCCTTCGTCCACGGCGAACAACAAGAATGGATTGCCCCCGTCGGCGAGGGCCAGCGATTCGGCTTTCTCCTGCGTGACGCGCGTCAAAGCCTGGCGCTGGCGGTTCTGCACATCGAGTTGCTGCGCGAGCTGGCCGGCGCGCATGAAATCCGTTGCGGTCAATAATTCCAGGGATGCCAGCGCCGATTCGAGCCGCCCCGCCGCGTTGAGCCGCGGTCCAAGCACAAATCCGATTTGCCCGGCAGTCGTTTTGCCGATCGCCATGTCCGCGACATTGGCTAACGAAAAAAGCCCCTGGCGTTTTGTCTCGCGGATTTGTTTGAGTCCGCGGCGCACAAGGACGCGATTTTCTCCGACCAGCGGAGCGAGGTCGGCAACCGTGCCGAGGGCGACGAGATCCAATAAATCGGCAAGTGCAAGGGCGTGGACCATGGACGGTGGACGGTCTTCGGTCAACGGACCGCGGTCCATGAAAAGCGCTTCTGCAATTTTGTATGCAATGCCAACGCCCGCTAAATTTTTATCCGGGTAAATATCGCCGCGCTGCTTTGGATTGATCACGGCAAAGGCGGGCGGCAGGTCGCCGTCAGCGGGGTGGTGGTGGTCGCTGATAACAAGATCCAGCCCAATGTCCCGCGCGTGAAGCGCTTCATCCGGAGAGCGGATTCCGCAATCCACGCTGATGGCCAGTTTGACGCCGTCCGCTTTCAGATGATCCAGCGCGTCGTTGTTGAGCCCGTAGCCTTCGTCGAAGCGGTTTGGAATATAGCCGCGAACATCGGCATCCAGCATCCTGAACGTTTGAAGGAGCAAAGCGGTGGCGGTGACGCCATCCACATCATAATCGCCGTAGATCGCGATCGGTTCGTGATGATCCAGCGCATAACGAATCCGGTCCACCGCCGCGCTCATTCCTGTTAATTGAAACGGGTCGGTGTTGAAATTTGGTTCGGCCCTGAGAAAGGCGCGAGCTTCCGCGTCGGTGGCGTAACCGCGATTGAAAAGCAGTTGCCGGAGGATGGGAGGAAACTTCGAGAGATTTTCATCCGCCTGCGGCGTAATGGATTGCGAGATGGGCCAGCGTTTCGAGAGTGTCATAGTATGAATGGTGGGTTGAGTATACTTTAATTTCAGCGCAGGGACACACGCATTCCCGACTCGAGCAACGTTGTATAATAATGGACGGAGAGAGTGCCATGTATACGCTTGCTCCAGACGAAAAAGCGACCGCCGTGATGGTCTATTCACGCGCCAAGTTGATTCATGGCGATCTGGTGACAAAGAATAACCTGCGCGTCAACATCTGGCTGCGAACGCAAGGCGTACCCAACTACATCCATTTGCTGAAAACGCAGGTGCTGTTTTTGGATGGCGCTTCGCCCAAATCGCTGGCCTACAATGAATATTTCTTTCCGACCGAGCGGATCATCGCGTTCCATCTTGCGCCGCCCAACTCCGAGCCGCTGGATTACGACCCCGATGAAGCCAACCGCGCGATGATGGAGGTCAACATGTTCCTGGGCGCGTTCTTGTTGAAGGGCAAGCTCCGTGTTTCCACGCACACAGACTTCGCTACCAGCATCGAAGTGTCACACATGAACTGGCTCTCGGTCTACGATGCGGAGATCAATAATTTGCTCGTGCCGCAAATGCCAGCCATTCGTGTGTCCATGCTGCTGGTTGACCCGCGGCAGGTCAGCTTTGGCTTGTAGCTGCAATTCCCCTAAACTTCCTGATATTGAGGTTTGAAAATGAACTTTACAAAAAGAGGCATTGACCTTTTACTGGTGCTGATTTTGCTTGCGGCGAGCGGCGTAGTCGTTTATTTTGGAGTGAGCAATGGGAGCGGACTTGAAACGCCGCTTCCCGCTTCGACTTCGACGCCGACATCCACAATCGTTTCGACCGCCACGATTACTTTTACACCGACTGAAACGCTCACGCCGACCCTGATTCCGGCCTCGGCGGCCATTCCAACTCAGACACCAACTCTCACCCCGATTCCTACACTGACACTGACTCCCTCGCCCACGCTGACTGCTTCGCGAACACCCGCGCCGACTGCCGGCGCCACATCCACAGGCGACCCGGTATCGCCGCTCAGCCAGGAAATCAAGGATGGAATCGGACGCGGAAACCAGATCGTCAAGGCCATCGAGGCGTACCACGCGGCGGCAGGAAAGTTTCCTTCGAAGCTCACAGACCTGATGCCCAATTACCTGACGGCGATTCCGCTTACTTCCACCGGGCAATCCTATTTCTATCGCTTGTTCGATCCGGCGAGTCCGATGGCGTCCGAGGTCTATTGGCTGGAATTCAGGGCAGTGGATCAGGATCATGTAGTCTGCCTATACATGCGCCGGATAGATTATTGGGACTGCGACTATGACAGTCCGTGATCTGATTCTGGTGTCATAACAGCAAGGAGGCCAACATGGATACAAAATACAAAAAGCTCATTGTCCTGTTGTGGTTCGCGCTGGCGCTCACGCCATTTCGTTCGGTCGCTGCGGACACAGGGCCCAAACCGACGATGGATTTTACCTTCGTGCAGGGAATTCCCGGCCAGCCGGTGAGCATCCTTTCCGGCACGCTGTTCGAATGCGAACAGTCTGATTGTTCGGATGCGAAGCCGCTGGTTACGGCCGGCCCCCAACATTTCAGTTGTGATGCGGCCGCGTGCAGCGCGTTGGCTTACGGTTTCAGCCCCTACCACCGGCTGGAGATCCAGTTCTCGGACGGGAAGACGCGGCAGAGCAACATTTTCCAAACAGCTGGATTCAACTCGATCTATAAAGTCACGATCCGCCCGGACGATCTGCTGGTGGAGTCCCAATTCAATCCGGGCAATCTCCTGCCAACAAATTATCTTCCAGCCAACGTCGTCCTTCTGCTTTGTGCCTGCTTGTTGTGCCTGGTTGTGGTCGTCGTTATTGTTATCGTGGTCGTGGTTTCGAGGCGCAGATCCAAAAATCAGTGACCGGCAGCCTGCCAACGACCATCATCGTGGAGGGATTGGTCGTCGTTGCCTACGCGTTATGGAAGCGAAAGCCTGTTGGAAGGATCCTGCTTGCAAGCATCCTTGTCAATATCCTGACACAATCCATACTTTGGGTTGTGTTGAACTTGTTTTTCGCCCGCTATTTGAGCGCGCTGCTGATCTCCGAGTTCTTTATCTGGTTGATCGAAAGCGCATTCCTGCGATTCTTTCCTGGCACTCAGCTTGGATGGAAAGAATCCATTCTGTTGAGCCTCGTCATGAATCTTTCCAGTTTTGGCTTGGGTTGGTTTTTACCGGTGTAAGCACGGTTCGAATACCATTTCAGATAGTTCGCGCCATTAGCAATTCATCGTACATCCTGCTATTCGCATAAATTGCCTGTGGCTCTGTGCCGTAGGTTGTGAATCCACAGCGGGTATAACATCGGATCGCGGAGGTGTTGGCAGTATTGACTCCCAGCTTGACGATTCGTATCTTATGCAGTCGCGCCCACACGATGCAAGCCGCGATCATTTCATCGGCAATTCGCAAGCCGCGCCATTCTGATTTGACGTAGACTCCCACAATGGTTCCACTGTGTTTTGTCTTTGGCGAATCGCCTCGATAAATTCCGCATGTTCCAACCAAGCTGTCATTGCAGTCAGCAAAATAAATCATACGCTCATCCTCAAGCGAATGCAGTCTCTCTGTCCAGTAAGTCATGGGCTGCTTATCGTATATGGCGAAATCCGCGCTGAAGGCTTCGGGGTGATTGTGCAGCGCTTCCAAACGTAGTTCACGATACGCTTGCGCATCGCTTTCCTGGCCTTGACGGATGATGATTCCGCGCGGAGTTGTTATGATTTTGTTCATTGGATAATGTTTGATATTTCTTGTAATGAGTTCAGCGTCCGCCGCAAAAGCCGTTGCGGCGATCAACGCATCAGCGAGCTCGATATGTTTTGTGGCGCGATATGTATTTAAATATTCCCCGGCTTTGCGCGCAATTTCCTCATCCACATCCAGAATTACAAATAGGTTGAATAGCTTTTCGGTGCGTCCTCATTCGCCCACACGCATCCCCGCCAGAATTTCCGTGAGGCTGATGACTGACATCGCCAATGTTTCACCTTCGACGAGCGTTGGGTAAAGTATTCCAGCTTCTCTTCATGATCATGAAAATGGTCAATGGCAATGTCAGTGTCGATCAGTCTCATTTCGACTTTCTCAATTTTTCAACCCGATAACCTTTTCTGATCTCGCGCACATATTTGACGCTCTTGGCTGGAACATCAGTCCGGTCTGACCACATACCAAAACTTTCCATCAGCGCGGCGCGTACTTTTTCAACAGGCGTGATGACTAAACGTCCCTGCTTGTCAATCGTTATCGCAACTTTTTGTCCAACGGGCAATGCTTTGCGATACTCGTCAGGGATGTTCAGCGTGTATTTGGAAGTAATTCGAGTGACTACCATCACAGCCTCCAGAGCTATTATACAACATCACTGAGTTGCAAATCTCGCATATAATCAGCCCGATGTTTGAATTTCAAATCACTTCCAAGAACAATCGCACCCAATATTGTTACGATCCCAGGGTGTGCTTGAGCGCTGTGTCCACTTCCTCCATTGGGATTTTTCCAATCACGCGGTCTATCGCAATCTCTGAAATGGTGGCGAGATTATCAGTCATCACTACTGAGTCGGTCAGCAAGCCCGACGTCTTTCCAGCAGGCGAATCCAATTTAATCAATACGCGGCTTGTAATCATCGCGACGACGATTTGCGGCAAGCCGCTTTCAAGGTTGTCCGTTTGAACGATCAAGGCGGGACGGGGTTTGGCGGTTCTCAAATCTGAATGCGGGAATAGCACCAAAACCACATCGCCGCGTTTAAGTCCGCGTGTTGTAGTTGTCATAGACACTCATTTCAGGACTATCCCACTCTTCTGTAAAGGCAGCGAGTTGCGCGCGTAAATCGCCTGCTTGCTCTTCGCTAATGCCGCGTGTGCGCAAGTCAATTCCTTCGACGCCAAGAAAGGTAACAATCACGGGGGTTTCATCAGGAATGTCAGAAGGATTGTTGTTCAGAACAATCTTTCCCTTGCGATAGACTCCTTGTAAAGTGGTTAACATATTTTGCTCCTTGCTCTCGTAAAATTATAACTCATCTTGAATACAACAAAGTGATGACGTGTATAATCAGCCCGATGTTTGAATTCCAAATCACGGCTAAAAACAATCGCGCTCGCACGGGCATCTTCACCACGCCGCACGGCGATCTGCTCACGCCGGTCTTTGCGCCGGTCGGCACGCAAGCCACGGTCAAGACGCTCACGCCCGAGCACCTCAAAGACATCAACGCCACGCTGGTGCTGGGCAACACCTACCATCTCTATCTGCGTCCCGGCGATGAACTTGTCCGCGACATGGGCGGCTTGCACAACTTCATGGGATGGCATCGTCCCCTGCTGACCGATTCGGGCGGCTTCCAAGTTTTTTCTTTGGCGCAGACGCGCAAAATTGACGATGATGGCGTGACCTTCAAGAGTCACATTGACGGGACGATGCATCGCTTCACGCCCGAAAAGTCCATCGCCATTCAGGAGAATCTCGGCGCGGATATTATCATGGCATTCGATGAATGTTCTGATCCGAATAATCATAAGTACACAAAACTTGCGATGGATCGGACGCATCGTTGGGCGGAACGTTGTCTCAAAGCGAAGACGCGCGACGATCAAGCATTATTCGGCATCATTCAAGGCGGCGTTCAAGCGGACCTGCGAGCGGAGTCCGCTAAATTTATTGCCTCTCTCGATACCCCCGGCATTGCCATCGGCGGACTCTCCGTCGGCGAGACCAAAGACGAAATGCACGCCATGCTCGATGTGATGTATCCGCTTTTGCCTGAAAACAAGCCGCGTTATCTGATGGGCGTCGGTACGCCAGAAGATTTGATCAACGGCGTTTTGCGCGGCATTGACATCTTCGATTGCGTCTTGCCGACTCGTTTGGCGCGTCATCATTCTGCGTTTGTGCAAGAAGGACGACTCAACCTAATGAATGCTTCCTTCGCCCGCAATGAACATCCAATTGACGAAACCTGTGATTGTTACACTTGTCAAACGTTCACACGCGGATACATCCGTCATCTTATTGTGGCAAAGGAGTTGTTAGCGGGAACACTTATCTCTATTCACAACCTGCGGGCGTTGATAAGGTTGATGGAATCCATTCGGAGTTACATTGCTGATGGTTCGTTTGAATCGCGCGCTCCCGAATTATTGAAGCAATGGCATGGTAATGCGGAAAGAAAGTTGGTTCATGGATAATGGATAATGGATCATGGATCATGGGCAATGGATCATGGAGGTTTGCATGACGGTAATGAATTTGGATAAATTGGAAGTATGGATGAGGGCTAAGGATTTTGCAGTAGCGATTTATAAAGAAGCTGTTCCTCATTTGCCCGCCAGCGAAAAATACAATCTCATTGATCAACTGAAACGCGCGGCATCCAGTATCCCAGCAAATATTGCTGAGGGTCATGGGCGTTACCATTTTCTTGATAACGTTCGTTTTTGTTACATCGCGCGCGGTTCTTTGACCGAAGTGCAAAGTCATTTGTCCTTGGCTAAAGAATTAGGCTATTTGCCAGACGATGTTTTTCAACGGCTGACTCTCCGCGCTGAGTCCATCGGGAAACAGCTCAATAACTATATTGCCTATCTCAAACGCTCAAAACAAGGCGAAAAGGAATTTCCAGCCGGATATACTGTTCGCGAAGAGCCATTGACATACATTCTTGATGATCCCGATCAAGACTCCAACAACCATTAACCATGATCCATTAACCATCATCCATTAACCATCATCCATTAACCACCTGGTATCATTGCCCTAATAACCTATTTCATTCAACTAAAGGATTATCAAACTATGAACCTCTTCTATGCTCTTTTGCTCGGCATCATCGAAGGTCTGACTGAATTCATCCCGGTCTCGTCCACAGCTCACATGCTGATCGTCCAGAGAATTTTCAACATCCCTTCTGATGCCGGCATGTTCGCCTTTCTTGTGCTTGTCCAGCTTGGCCCGCTTGCGGCGCTCCTCGTTTACTTTTGGAAGGATTATTGGTCACTGATCAAAGCCTTCTTTGCCAGGCCGTTTTCCACGCAGGAAAATAAAATGGCCTGGTACATCATCATTGCCACGATCCCTGCCGGGCTTGCCGGTCTGTTTTTAAAGGATGTTGTCCAGGGACTGTTTCAAAATCCTTTACTGGAAGCCGCCATACGGTTGTTTACCGCAGCGATTTTGCTGTTCCTGGCCGAATGGCTTGGCAAGCGGGCACGTGGCCTTGATTCAATGACCTGGCTTGACAGCCTCGTTATTGGCTTGTTTCAAGTGTTGGCCGTCTTCCCAGGCTCGTCACGTTCTGGCTCGACCATCCCCGGCGGCATGATCCGCAACTTCGACCGACCGTCCGCGACGCGCTTCGCGTTCCTGATGGCGGCCCCAATTATGCTGGCAGCGGGCGCATACGAATCGTTATCCATCCTCAAGTCGCACATCCTGCATACGATCCTTGCTCCGTTGGCGGTTGGATTTGTCTTCGCCGCGGTCATCGGCTGGTTTTCCATCCGCTGGTTGATCAATTATGTAAGCAGGCATTCGCTTTACTCATTCGCCGCCTATTGCGCGATTGTCGCGGCTTTATGTTTGATCTTTCTCTTCGTTTAAGTTTTGAATATCTTTGAGATTTACATGAGCAAAGATCAGCGGCGTCTCATCCTCCGAAGTCTTTGCTCGCTGACCGCCATTTTCCTGGCCGCCTGCGGGACGAATTCTCCGCAGGCAGTGTCACAGGTCGTGAAAGTGCATGCCACTTCGGCCGCGTCACCGTGGCTGAAAAATGTTTATGACTGCGCGCCGTCATCTGCTGCAGTAAGTTTGTCAGACCCGGCATCTGCGGATATTTCAATCCGGCTTAGCCAGCCTGCCGGTTTGAACACGCCTGCTTTTCAAATTGGCAGTGACGAGATTTTAGTTGTGGTCAACCCGCAAGCGGGCGTGAGTACTTTATCGGCCAGCCAGGTACGCGATTTGTTTGCGGGGCAGATCACATCGTGGAAAGATGCGGGCGGCGGCAACGTCCCGGTTCAAGTCTGGGTTTTCGATTCGGGCGAAGATATTCAGCAGGTCTTCGATCAAGTTGACATGGCGGGCCGGTTGGTGACGTCGCAGGCGCGGCTGGCCGTCAGCGCGCAGAACATGGCGGATGCAATTGGAAACAATCCTGGTTCGATTGGCATCCTGACACGTCGCTTGAAAACCAATAACACGCAGGAAGTCTTTGGCGGTGTGTCTGTGCCGGTGCTGGCGATTACAAAATCCGAGCCGCAGGGAGCGGTGAAACAATTGATTGCTTGCCTGCAAAAATAATGTAAGCCATGTCATTGCGAGTGGCAATCTCCTAAAATAATCAACCGGTTGTTATGCAAGATTGCCACGACCCGCTCCGCGGGTCTCGCAATGACATAGCTCGAAAGCTATTTCCAGATGAAAAATTGAATCCATGCAGCGCCGAGCGCGAGGGAAATAATGGTGATGATAAATCCGGCTTTGGTATATTCCCCAAACGTCAGCTTCACACCTCGACGCGAAGCGGATTCCGCCACGATGAGATTCGCCACCGACCCGAGCAGAGTCAGATTCCCTGCCAGCGTGGACGTAGCTGCCAGAGTCAGCCAGCCCGCTTGAGGGTGGGCAAGATGCGGGATTGCTGACTTCAACAGCAAAACCGCAGGGACGTTCGACACCAGGTTGCTCAAAACGACTGTGATTGCCGTGAGCGTGATCGAACTTCCATTCAGCATGTTCATCAGCGAGGAAAGGAACAGGCGCGTGATGCCGCTGGTCTCCATGGCCCCGCTGACGATGAACAGCGCGCTGAAGAAAACCAGCAAATCCCAGTCCACCCGGCTCATCACCTTTTGTGGGTGAACGCGGCGTGTCAACAGGAGCGCGCACGCCGCAATCAATGCTGCCTCAGCAATCGGTACGCCGACGATAAAGCCGATCAGCAGACCGCCTGATACGATCATGCTTTTTACCAGCAGTGGACGATATACGCGCGGCGATTCGATTTCGCCGAGATCAAAATGACCAGCGCGGAACTCATCCGGATAGAACCAAACGAGAACCAGCCAGACACTGCCCAAGCCAAGCAAAGCAATCGGCGCCAACGCCAAGGCAAAGTGCGTGTACGAAATCCCCGAGGCGATTCCGATAATCATGTTTTGCGGATTGCCGGTCAGCGTGGCAGCCGAGCCAATGTTGGACGCGGTGGCAAGAGCGATCAAATAAGGGATTGGATTACGATTGGCGGCTAGCGTAACGTCGAGAATGAGCGGCGTAAGCATCAGACAAATCGTATCGTTGAGGAACAACGCGCTGAAAAAACCGGCAAGGATGATTTCCAGCGCGAGCAGTCCGCGCGGCGTGTGTGTGAAACGCAGAATGGCGCTTCCCGCCAGCCTGAAGAAGCCGGCCAATTGCAGGTTGGCGCTGATGATCATCATTCCGAATAAAAGGATGAGCGTATTCAAATCAAGGAACTGACCAATGTCCTTGAATTGAATTTGTTCGGTGACCAGTAAAGCTCCCACGCCAAGCAATGTGATGGTGGTGCGGGTCGTACGCAAGGTTGGGAATTCGCCCAGCGCAATTCCGGTGTAAGTGACAACAACGATAATAAGTGTGATCCAGAGATTCATAAGGTGCTTATCATAACCCTGAATCAAGCGCCGAAGAATGGTGATACGATTGTGAGCCGGAACGCGACGAGAAGGATGCGCTCGCGTATATCATAATTGATGTAACGCGCCGTCCCGAAGGTTCAGGGCAAAAGCCAGCCTGAATTACGGGAACCTTCGGGACGTTTTGCGTAACGCAAGTCAACAAAATCGAATCGAGATGAACATGGATGCAATTCGAACTGAGAATCTAACTCGTAGTTTCGATGGACGGAAAGCGGTAGACCGCCTCACGCTGGAAGTGCCGCGCGGGATCGTCTTTGGCTTTCTCGGCCCGAACGGCTCGGGCAAGACGACAACCATTCGTCTGCTGCTGGGCCTGCTCGACGCGGACGAAGGCCGGGCTGAAGTCCTGGGCTTCGATACGCGTGCCAAAGCGGATGAAGTCCGCAAAAGAAGCGGGGCGCTGCTCGAGTTCAACGGCCTGTATGAACGTCTCTCCGCTGCGGACAACCTGGATTATTACGGACGCATCTGGCACATGAGCAAAGCCGAACGCGATTCACGCATCAAGCAATTGCTCACGCCGTTGGAACTGTATGATCGCCGCACGGAACCCATCGGGCGCTGGAGCCGCGGCATGAAGCAGAAGCTGGCCGTGGCGCGGACGCTCATGCACCAGCCTGAGCTGGTCTTCCTCGATGAGCCGACTGCCGGCCTCGACCCGGTCGCGTCGGCTGCGCTGCGCGAAGACCTGGAGCGGCTGGCGATGCAGGAAGGCGTGAGCATTTTTCTCACCACGCATAATCTTGCCGAAGCGGAGAAATTATGCGCGCAAGTCGGCGTGATCAGCCGCGGACAATTGCTTGCCGTTGGAAGCCCGGAAGAGTTGCGCTCGCGTACGTCCGCGCCGCGCTTGTACATCACCGGCAGGTTTGCGCCGCAGACGTTGGAGCAGATGAAGTCCAATCCTTTGATTCAAAAAATCGAACAGCATAACAGCCGGCTTGTTTTGGATTTGAACGATATGCAGCGTTCCCATGAAATCGTTACGCAGTTGGTTCAAAGCGGCGCGCAGATTGACGAAGTCCGCAAAGAGAAGGCCGATCTCGAAGACGTATTTTTGAATCTGGTTGACGAAGACAAACGAGGTGAAGCATGATCGCGGATATTTTTACGGTGGCATGGAAGGAATTGCGCGAGATGCTCGTTCAGGGTGATCCGCGCGGGCGAAGCAGGTTGAGTCTGTTGCTGTTGGTAGTCATCTTCGGTGTGGTCATCCCACTGCAAAATGGCCGCGATTGGACCGATTCTCCGATCAGCGTCATCATCTGGGGCTGGATGCCGTTCCTGTGGGTTTCGGGCATCGTCGCCGATTCATTCGCGGGCGAACGCGAACGTCACACACTCGAATCCCTGCTTGCCACGCGATTATCCGACCGCGCCATTTTGATGGGAAAATTTCTTGCGGCTTTGTTATATGGCTGCGTTCTAACCTGGATCATTTTGTTGGTCAGCCTGATTACGGTCAACGTTACCAGCTCTGGCGGCGGATTACTGCTCTTTCCTTTGCCGTTGGCGGCGGGGGCAGTGATTTTCAGCATTCTGATTTCCGGGCTTGCCGCGAGCATCGGCGTATTGGTTTCGCTGCGAGCAGGCAGCGTGCGCCAGGCTCAACAATTGATGAGCATTGGAATGCTGGTTCTGTTCCTGCCGTTCATGTTCCTGCAATTCATTCCAGTTGAACTTCGCCGCTCGATGGTTAATTTTCTATCCAATACAGATCCGATTCAAATTGCGATCTTGGCCGCGGTTGGATTGATCATCCTCGATGGAATATTGACCGTCATTGGAATGAGTCTATTCCAGCGCAGCAAATTGATCCTCGATTAATGAAAATAAGTGACGGCGACCATCGTCACTTTTCTTTTTCACAATATAATAGCGATAGCCAAATTCGGAGGAGCATCATGAGACAACCACTTTGGATTCCATCTGCTGAACGAAAACAAAACGCGAACATTACGCGTTTCATCGAGCGGGTCAATCGCACGCATCATCTTCATCTAAAAACGTACCCCGAACTTTACGATTGGTCAATCAATGAAATTGCCGACTTCTGGGCGATGATGTGGGAATTCGCCGATGTAAAATATTCACATACTTATGATGCAGTGATCGAAGATATCAATCAATTCCCCGGCGCAAAATGGTTCCCCGGCGCGCGGCTGAACTTTGCCGAAAATCTTTTGCGCTATCGCGATGATCGCGTTGCATTTGTTTTCAGGGGCGAGACACAAGTAACGAAGCGAATGACCTATTCCGAACTTTATGATACGGTCGCGCGGCTCGCCAAGTCTTTGCGCGACTTGGGCGTGACTTCCGGCGACCGTGTGGTGGGTTATATGCCCAACATGATGGAAACCGCGATCGCGATGCTGGCCGCGGCCAGCATCGGCGCGGCATGGTCGTCGTGCGCCACCGACATCGGCCCATCCGCCGCGCTGGAACGACTCGGACAGGTCGAGCCAAAGGTGATGTTCACCGCCGACGGTTATTTTTATAAAGGCAAAACGTTTGGTACGCTGCAACATGCCGCGGAAGTCGCGCGCGGGATTCCATCATTGACCAAAGTTGTTGTCGTACCTTATACGCGTGAACAACTTGATATTCGAAATATCCCAAATGCAATTCATTGGAACGATTTTCTGTCCAAAGAAAAAGACCTTGAGATTCAATTCGAGCAATTGCCATTTGATCATCCGTTGTATATTATGTTCTCATCGGGGACAACCGGCAAGCCGAAATGTCTGGTGCAAAGCGCGGGCGGTGTGTTGATCAATCATCTCAAAGAATTATTGCTTCACACGGATTTACAGCGCGACGACCACATTATGTACATCACGTCGTGCAGTTGGATGATGTGGAACTGGTTGTTGAGTTCGCTGGCGGTCGGCGCGGCGATCATTTTGTATGATGGCAATCCCAATTATCCCGACGCGGGCGCGATGTGGAAATTGATTGACGAAGAAAAAATTTCCATCTTCGGCTGCAGTGCGAGTTATCTTTTGTTCTTGAAGAAGGAAAATTTTTCGCCGCGCACACGCTTCGATCTTTCATTCCTGCGCGAAATTTCGCAGACCGGCTCGCCGCTTTCGGTCGAGGGATTCGAATACGTTTACGAGGAGATCAAATCTGATTTGCATTTCAATTCCATTTCCGGCGGCACGGACATCAACGGATGTTTCGCGATTGGCAGTCCGATCCAGCCGGTGTACGCGGGCGAATTGCAAAATCCGGGACTGGCGATGAAGATCAAGGCGTATGACGAAAAAGGCGCGTCGGTTCTGGACGATCAGGCGGAGCTCGTTTGTGAAGCGCCGACTCCGTCCATGCCGCTTTACTTCTGGGACGACGCGGACAGCACGAAATATAAAGCCGCGTACTTTGGCGTTTATCCAAACGTTTGGCGGCACGGCGATTACATTTTGATCCACTCCGATACCGGCGGCGTGACGTTTTATGGCCGTTCCGACGCGGTGCTCAAGCCTTCGGGCGTGCGCATTGGCACGGCGGAGATTTACGCGCAGATGGAAAAGTTACCGGAGATCGCCGACAGCCTCGCCGTTGGACAAAATTATCAGGATGACCAGCGTGTAATTTTATTTGTCAAACTCGCACCGGGCTTCGCTTTGATTGACGAATTGAAAGACAAAATCAAAAAGACCTTACGTGAGAACGCGTCGCCGAGGCACGTGCCTGCGCTGATCTTTGAAACGCCGGATATTCCCTACACGTTGAATATGAAGAAAGTGGAAAGCGCGGTGACGAACATCATCAACGGCCGTGCAGTGACAAATAAAGATGCCTTGATTAATCCGCAATCACTTGAGTATTACGAGAAGATCCTGGCGCAATTACAATGATTTGTATTGTGGCTTACATTCGAAGCCTGATAAAATAAGACATCGAAAGGAACGCCATGAACGAGATCATCTTTTTAGTGGAGGAAGCACCTGAAGGCGGCTATACTGCCCGCGCACTTGGTCATGCAATCTTTACCGAGGCGGATACATGGGAGGAATTGAAGGAGGCTGTGCAAGAAGCTGTTCGCACTCACTTCGAAGAAGGCGAACAACCTCGCGTGATCCGCTTGCACAGCGTCAAAGAGGAAGTGGTCGAAGTATGAGGTTGCCTCGTGATTTGGGCGGCGAAGAACTGGCAGTTTTGCTGAAGAAATATGGTTACAGCATTACTCGTCAAGTTGGCAGTCATATACGCCTGACCACACAGCAGGGGGCGAACATCATATTACGATTCCGCGCCATAGCCCGCTTCGTGTCGGTACATTGAATTCCATTCTCAAAGATGTTGCCGACCATTTTTCGATGAGCCGCGATGAATTGGCGGAATCTCTCTTTGAAAAGAAGTAGGCGGCCATAAAATCGATTCTTGCAATTTCCCGCGCCAAGAATACGTATACACCAGTATTATTAGCGATCCGCGCGGTGACGAACAAGGACGCGTTGATCAATCCCGGTTCGCTGGATTATTTTGAACAAACATTGCCGCAATTGAAATAGTCAGTCATTTGCATAAGATTCGATCAGCCTGATTGTTCGTCAGGCTGATTGTGTTCTTTGGATGAATCGTTCGATTAATCGAGGCGCTTATTTATTTGCCTCTCGAAGTTGCAGGCCCGAGAACCCAACCTCCACCGAAGATTTCCCGGTTCCTTCCGCAGCCAAAATCACCTCGCCTTCATCATAACGGTCGTCATGCAGGGAAGTTGCCAGAACGCCGTTGATGTACACACGCAAATGATCCCCGCGGGCAATGAAACGCAGGCGATTGACCTGGTTCAAGCCGGGATGGATCGCGCTGTGCTTTGTCCAGTTCATGATCGTTCTCCAGACAAGCTCATCTTTATCGCCCTTTTCGTAATAAGCCACTGTATACGTTCCAAGCGGGGAAATGAGAACGAAGTAACTGCCAAGCCCCTTTTGATAGCGCAGAACCAGCCCGGCATCAATGTAATCCAGGTTTCCTTCGTAGAATCGGATGCTGACACTGGCATCCACATCGTCGAAATAGCCTGAACTGTTCAGCACATAATACAGTTCGCTGGAGGCCGGGAACCTGGCCCGCAATTCCGGCGGACTGCCATTGATGAGCCGGACCTTGTCCTTGTTCGGAAAGTTCCAGCCCGCGATGGGCGCTTGTCCGAAGTCCGCACCGAGCACCAGATTTCCAATATCCGGCTCGGGTGTGAGCGTCTGGGAAGCTCGGAAAGTAGTATTGCAATACTGGCAGGTCACCACTTCGGAATTGGCCGATGGAAGCGGCAGGCTGGCCCCGCAATTCGGACAGATAAGTGCGTTGATCATATTGGCTCCATGAAAGTATCTTTTGCGATCTCTGCAAACCAGCAAGCAGTTTCGCAGTTATAACTTCAACCCAGCGCTTCATCAATAGGCAATAAGTGTGATGCCGCCGGGGGCGGTACTCTTGTAGGATGGAAAATTTTTGCCGGAATATGGCCTATGGTGTAATATAAGGGCGGCTTTCGCTTGTTGAGAGGAGAAATCATGAAACACCTGCGTCTCACCTTTTATGTCAGTGCGATGCTGCTGGTTTTGCTCTCCGCCTGTGCGCCGCAATCCACGCCGACGCCTACAGCGGTGACTCAGCCCACTGAAACGGCGACCCTCATGCCGGTCCCGACCGAAGCGCCCGCCACACCCACGTTGGTTCCGGTTGTGTTATCTGGTCCGCCGATGAAAGTCGGCTCGATGTGGCCGTACGTGGATGGCAGCATCTTGGTCGCGGTTCCCGGCGGCCCGTTCACGATGGGACACGGCGGCTCGGACAATCCCGAACATACTGTCACGTTGAGCGATTTTTGGATTTATCAAACGAAGGTTACGAACGAGCAATACGCACTGTGCGTCAAAGCGGGTAAATGCAAAGCGCCCGATCAGATAGATAATATTGGGTATAGCGACGTGGCGCACTACAACGATCCCGTGACTGGCGTGACGTGGGATCAGGCGTCCTCGTATTGTTCATTTGTCCACGGCGCGCTGCCGACCGAGGCGCAATGGGAAAAGACCGCGCGCGGCCCGAATGGATTGATCTATCCGTGGGGCAATGGCAACCCAACATGCGATTACCTGAACTTCAATAACTGTGTGGGCAAGACCACCAATGTGACAACGTATCCGCAGGGACAAAGTTATTATCACGCGCTGGACATGGAGGGCAACGCGTTCGAGTGGGTGGCCGATTGGTATAACGCGTTGTATTACAAGACCGGCCCTTTGCAAGACCCGCTTGGCCCCGATAGCAGCGCGCTCGGACGTTCGATTCGTTCTTCCGGTTATAAAAGCAATGCGGATCAGACCCCGGCCTCGACGCGGTTCTTCGACCTTCCCAACAGCCACCGCCGGGATTTGGGATTCCGCTGCGTTGTCCTGGACCCGACTTACTTTGCTCCTTTATGTCAGTCTGTTGGATTGTACGGGAGCGGCCCAACGGGAAGTTCGAGTTCTACACCGCTCACTGTGAATTGTCCAAAAGTTGGCATTGGTCTGACTTCAGTATGCAAGGCGGGCAAGGTAACCGTCACATTTACCGACAGCCTTTCGCCTGATCCAAACGCAGCGATCAGCGGCGTGAGTTCATGTTCGCCGCCGCCCGACCCGACCAACAAAAATTTTCCGCAAAGTTACGATTGCACTTCCTCCACGACTGCCAAGATTACTTCTGTCTGTACGTATACAGGTGGAACCACTCAATGCGGCCATCACTATACATTGGATAGCACGACCGGGATGTGTAAATGGGACGGTACCGGCACGCAAGGCAATCAATGTTTACCGGGATATAACTATGATCCTGCCAACCAATGTTGTTCTGTTCAACCCAGTACCGGCCTCGACTTTTGTCCGGTGGGAACCGTTTTGGGACACGACGCGCATGGCAACGCGATTTGTGTGCAGAATGGGCAAGCTCAACCTGACCCAAGTCACAGCGAGCCGGTTCTGCCCCCGAACCCGGCAACGTGCGTGGGACAACCCGGAGGTACCCAGCCTCCAGTGTGTACGCTAACGGCCGCTTCGTGTTATAACTCTTGTCGCTACGGCGGGACATTTGATCCCAAGTCATGCACGTGTACGTGCTACAATCCACTACCTTGAGCAAATACAAAATTTTGCCCCCGCTCTCAGGGCGGGGGCATTTTTGTTTCTTGCGGCAGCATTATGCTTTTTCCAATGCCTGATCAATATCTTTCAACAAATCATTTTTGTTTTCGATACCGACCGAAAGCCGGACGAGTCCCGCGTCAACCGCGATCTGCGAACCAGCTGTGGATAGATGCGTCATCGCCGCAGGAACTTCGATCAGCGATTCGACGCCGCCGAGCGATTCAGCCAGCGTAAATAATTTCGTCGCTCCCGCAACTGTGACCGCCGCGTCACGGCCATCTTTCATGATGAATGAGATCATCCCGCCGCCGTTGCGCATCTGCTTTTTGGCAACTGATAACTGCGGGTGGCCGCGATGGAATGGATACATGACCCGGCTTACTTTTGGATGACCCGCTAAAAAATCTGCGAGCGAGGCGGCGTTATCAGCGTGGCGATCCATCCGCAGCGGAAGCGTCTTGATGCCGCGCAGGACGAGGAAACAATCCATCGGTCCCGGCACCGCGCCGACTGCATTTTGCAGGAAGGCCAATTTGTCAAAAATGTCTTTGTCTTTTACAACAACCGCGCCGCCGACCACATCGGAATGTCCGCCCAAATATTTTGTTGTCGAATGGACGACGATGTCCGCGCCGAGTTGAAGCGGGTTTTGCAAATAGGGTGTCGCGAATGTATTATCCACAACAAGCAGCGGATGACTGGAATGCGCGTGGATGATTTCAGCCGCCGCTTGAATATCTGTTACCGATAACATCGGGTTGGTCGGCGTCTCGAGCCAGACGAGACGCGTTTGCGGCGTGAGCGAATCGGCCACCACTTCCGGGTCGGTTGTGTCAACAAAATCGAAACTCAACCCATAGCGCCGAAGAACTTTATCGAATAAACGAAATGTGCCGCCATACACATCGCTGCCTGCCAGCACGTGCGCGCCGCCGTCCACGAGTCGAAGGACGGTATCGGTGGCGGCCATGCCCGATGAAAACGCGAGGCCGTATTCTCCGCCTTCGAGCGCGGCGAGGCAGTTTTCCAGCGCGAGCCGCGTTGGATTTTTGGTGCGCGAATATTCGTATCCCTGACGCGGCTTTCCAACCTCATCCTGCGCGAATGTCGAAGTTTGATAAATCGGCGTCATCACCGCGCCGTTGTTCGGATCAGGTTCTTGTCCTGCATGAATAGCAAGGGTTTCGAATTCCATTGGTTCTCCTCTTGTCCGAGTTGATGACAGCATAACCTGTCCATTCGATTATACAGGATGTGCGCGCACATTTTTAGTATTACTCCGCGAAGACCATATCCACCGCGAAGATTTTGTAACGCGATATTTATATCGCCTTTGGCTACGGAATAAAGGTATGATCTATTGTTCTCATAACATCTTGCATTTTTCATTTATGGTTGTTTTGATGAATCTATACTTTGCACGGTCATAAATTGCGGTTTTCTGCCGCCCGGCTCGCGGAGATAAATCTCCTGCTCAGCACATGGAAGTCCCTGCGGACTGGAGCTCAATCAGTCGGTTTTAGCCGACTTTCATGGACTGAGGCAGGATTTCAATCCGCCGAAACCCGTTGAACAAAAACGCAATTTGTGGCCGCATGAGGTATATATTACGGAACGGTATTCTGTTGCAAAGATCACTTTAGGTTTTTTGATGTCATTGCGAGCGAGTGGCGCTTAAGGCGCCACGAGCACGGCAATCTCCTGCTTGCAGGTTAGTCAAGATATCTTTATGAGACTGCCGCGCTGAAAGAACGCAGTGCAGGCGACCCCTGCGGTCGCTCAGAATGACATGTTCGCAACGGAGCATGAAATGGCTATGAAAATTCGAGTATGATTGCACATTGTTTAATTCAGGAGAGAGAACCATGCAAAATTCAAATCCTTCATTGCTTGCAGTATTGGCACATCCCGATGACGAATCATTTGGTTTGGGCGGTACGCTGGCTCTTTATGCCAAACAAGGTTGCAACGTTTATCTGGTCTGCGCCACGCGCGGCGAAGTCGGCACGGTGGACCCGGAATTCATGAACGGCTTTGATTCGATTGCCGAATTGCGCGAGTCCGAATTGCGATGCGCGGCGCAGCATCTCGGCCTCCAAGATGTTTTCTTCCTCGATTACCGCGATTCGGGCATGCCCGGCACGGAGGAAAATAAACATCCCGACGCGCAGATCAATCATCCGGTTGAAGAAGTTGCGGGACGCGTTGTGAAATACATCCGTGAATTGAAGCCGGATATTGTTCTGACCTTCGATCCGATTGGCGGATACCGGCATCCGGATCACATCCATATCCATCAGGCGACGGTGCTGGCTTTCGAAAAAGCGGACGACGCTTCTTTCCACCCCGAAATCGGATCGCCGGTCAAACCGCGTGCGCTTTACTTCCAGGTTTTTCCCCACCAATTTCTGCGGATCATGACGCGCATCATGCCGCTCTTTGGCGCGGACCCGCGCAAGTTTGGACGCAACAAGGATATTGATCTCAAGGCTTTGGTCGAGTTCGATTTCCCGGTGCATGTGAAAGTCAATATCGGACCGGTATCACAGGTCAAGGCCGAAGCGGGGGCATGTCACGCCTCCCAGGGCGGAATCCAGATGCAGCGCGGCGTCATGGGATTCGTCACGCGGCTGATGGGCGAACACGAAGATTACATGCGCGCCTACCCGCCGGTCGACGGAAATTCTCGCGTGGCGAAAGATTTGTTCGATGGAATCTAACATTACAGCGCAAAGTTAGAGCATTGAGGGTTCTGCTCATGGCTTTTCTACCGTTTTCGCCCTCATCCCCACCCCTTCCCCCGAATGGGGAAGGGAGTCTCCTCTCCCTTTGGGAGAGGGAAAGGGTGAGGGAGAATTGGCAGGGAACGATTGCTCGACCTTGCGCTGTAATACTAAACCTTGTCAAAATAGAAAACTTGTTCTATAATTCGGTTATCAATAACCAACTTAGAAAAGGAGAGTAGTATGACTAAAAGAAATGTCGTCCACATTGAAATTCCAACGCGCAACCACGAAGAGTCCATCAAGTTTTATCAGGAGCTTTTTGGATGGAAGATGGAGCACTTCCCCGATATGCACTACACCACGTGGGAAGCCGATGAACATCCGGGCGGCGGCTTCAGTGAAGCCAACCCCGGCGAAATATTGATTCATATCAACAGTGACGATATCGAAGCCGATTTGAAGAAAGCCAAGTCACTGGGCGCAACCATCGTCCGTGAGAAAACGGACATTCCAGGCATTGGCTGGTGGGGCGTGTTCAAAGACCCGACCGGAAATCAGATCGCACTTTACACAGCTTTGCGCTCCGGGAGCTAAAAGGAATGCCGTATGCCGTTAAGTCGTCCAATCCATCCCATGCCTGATTTCATTTTGGATGCGCTGATCGAGCGTCGTCTGATGGATGCTTATCGTGCGCGTCCGCGTTATCAGCAGAATGATTACATTGGCTGGATCACACGCGCCAGGCGGGAAACGACGCGGCAGAAGCGTTTGACTCAAATGTTGGATGAACTCAAAAGCGGCGGCAAATACATGAAGATGGATTACCGCCCGACATGAAGCAGAAAGGTGAGATGAGTATGTCCACAAACGATCTCGTTCAGAGATACTACGACAGCCTTTCCCAAAAGAATGATGTGTGGCAGGAGCTTTATAGCGATGATGCAGTCTTTTCGGATGCATCTCAAACTTTAAACGCAAAAGGGAAGGCCGCGGTCATTCAGTCCTTTATTCCCTTTCTGAAAGGCGTTGATAAGGTAAAGGTCAAGCAAATGATCACCGAAGGCGACGATGTATGCGCGATAATCAGCTACGATTATATAAATCCTAAAGGCGCAAAGATGAACCAGGATGTCGCTGAAGTTTGGAGGCTCAAAAGTGGAAAGCTGGCGAAGCTCACCATTTACTTTGACCTAATCGCTTACAGGGATTTCATGCGCGGCTAGAACAGTAGCGCAAAGATATTGCCTGGATAACTTGCGCGCGACGATGCATATAATGAAGGCGACCGAATTTCTGGTCGCCTTCATTTCACTTTTTCTTCCTGCCGAAACTCAATTCAAACGGCGGACGCCGATTCAGCCACATCAAATAGGCTCCGCTTTCATGGACAGCCAGCAGCGTGACAGAACCCGTGTCGCATCCGAGCCGCTGAAAATGATCGAGCGGCAGGCCGAGATAATGTGCCACGGCCAGTTTGATCGGATCAGAATGAAAAACGCAGGCGATGAGATCGCGCGGTTTGTGCGCGGCGCAGATTTTATCGAGCGCGGCGACGATGCGCGTCTGGCATTCGTAGAATGTTTCGCCTTCGGGGAATTGTGCGCGCGACGGCGCTTGCTGGACGACTTTCCATTGCTTGTTCAAATTCAGGGCTTTGAGCGAACGTCCCTGCCACTTGCCGACATTCGTTTCCATCAGACCCGGTTCCTGGATCACGTTTAATCCGCGCACCGCGGCAATCGGCGCGGCGGTCTCCATGGCGCGTTCCAACGGACTCGAATACATCGCTTTGAGTGGAACTTCTTTGAGAGCGTTGGCCAAAGCCTGCGCCTGCTTCTGCCCGCGTTCGTTCAAGTGGACATTCGGCAACTGCCCGGCCAGTTTGCCTTTTTTCGTGAAATCGTTCTCGCCGTGACGGATGAGCAATAGAAGTGGCATGTTTAAAAGTTGAAATGTTTGAAAGTTGCCAAGTTGGAATGTTCAATGTTAAACCTGCAAACTTTCCAACTTGCGAACATGAATTACCTTATCTTTCTCTTCATCTCTTGAATTTTCTCTTCGCTCAAATCAGGGATACTCTCAACCTTTGTAATTCCCAATGCTTTGCGCTGGGCCTCGCGCCACATTTCCAGCCGCGCGGCGACTTGCGTCTCGTAGCCTTCGCCTGAAGGTTTGTAGAAATACGTTCCCAGTAATCGTTTCGGCAAATATTGCTGCGGGATGAAATGTCCCTCGAACTCGTGCGGATAAACGTAATCCTTGCCGTGTCCCATCGCGGCGGCATCGCGGTTGCCGTCCATCAAATGGCGCGGCACGGAAACCTGTCCCTCCTCTTCCAGTTTTTGCATGGCTTTGAAATACGCTCCCGCGCTATTCGATTTGGGCGCGGTGGCAAGATATAACGTTGCTTCGACGATGGGATAAACGCCTTCGGGCAGTCCAATAAAATCAAAGGCTTGCGCGGCTGAGGACACGACGACGATTCCCATCGGGTCGGCGAGGCCGATATCTTCGCCAGCCAAGATAATCAATCGCCGCAGGATAAAGCGCGGATCTTCACCCGCATACAACATTTTCGCCAGCCAATACAAAGCCGCGTCCGGGTCGGAGCCGCGGACGGATTTTATGAACGCGCTGATCGTGTCGTAGTGCGCGTCGCCGTCTTTATCGTAAAGCACCGCGCGACGCTGAATCGATTCTTGTGTGACATCCAGTGTGATGTGAACAGCGCCCTTCGCGTCTGGAGACGTGGACTCCACCGCGAGTTCGATTGCGTTCAACGCGTTGCGCGCGTCGCCGCCGGCAACCTCGATTAGATGGGCGCGCGCTTCCGGGTCCAGAACGATGCGCTTGTTTCCGTAGCCGCGTTCCTTGTCCGCCAGCGCGCGGTCAATCAAAATTCCCGTCTCTTCCTGGTTCAAATTTCGCAATTGAAAAACGCGCGAGCGCGAGATCAAGGCGCCGATGACTTCGAAATACGGATTCTCGGTCGTCGCGCCGATGAAGGTCACGGTCCCATTCTCGACGTGGGGCAGGAGCGCGTCCTGCTGGGCTTTGTTCCAGCGATGGACTTCGTCCACAAAAAGAATCGTGCGCTCGTTGCGCAATCGTCGGCGCTCGAGCGTTTCTTCGATGATCGCTTTCAGTTCCGCTTTGCCCGCCAGGATAGCCGAGATGGTCACGAAGCGACTCTTGGTTGTGTTGGCGATAACCTGTGCCAAAGTGGTCTTGCCGGTTCCAGGCGGCCCCCACAAAATGATGGATGAAAAGAGACGATCTGCTTCGATGGCGCGGCGCAGAAGTTTTCCTTCGCCTACGATGTGTTCCTGGCCAATATATTCGTCCAACGTGCGCGGGCGCATGCGCGCCGCGAGCGGTGCCTCAGACTTCATTCGTTCCTGCATAGCGTGATCGAAGAGATCAGACATGACGTGATTATAGCAAAAGACCGCCGTCTGGCGGTCTTCAAAAGTCGAGCTGAGTTCTGTTTAGAATGAGGAAAGCGCTTTCTGGTAATCCGTGAAGGCTTCGAGGAACATATCGAAGCCTGCCGTTTCAAAGCCGGTCCTGGTTGCCTCGGAGAGGTTCAGCAGTTTCAGGTGAGGCGACTTATATTTCCCTTCGTTGATGCGCTTCCGCATTTCCTCTTCACTGATATCCGCGTTGACGGCGCGGAGCCTGTTGAGGATTGCGCTCAACGCGCGCAAGCCCGCACTGCTCATATAGGGTACGCCGGTAAGGTCAACAAGGATATAGCGCGCACCGCCTTCGATCAATTCTGCAGCTTTGGCCTCGAAAGCCGCGTGTGTGGCCGAATCGATATTGCCGGTTACTTCCATCACGGTAACCTGGACACGTCTATTTTCAGTCGAGATTTTTATTTCCACTGGTTCTCCTTTAAAAAACAAGCGATGTTTCCGTTCCATTGTATTCTATAACTGATGTTACGCAATCCAATCATTTTTTCATCTTATACACCCTCACCCCGGCCCTCTCCCGCGGGGAGAGGGGACTCCCTTCCCCTTTCGGGGGAAGGGTTGGGGGATGAGGGAGAAACTTGTGTAACATCAGTTAATAACACGGATTGATCTATCCGACCGGCTGCGGCGCCGGAGGTGCCTGCGTGTTGTCTGTCGCGGATGCCGGCGCAAGCGCGGGGGCTGCCGTCGTTGCGGCGGGGGTTACACCTGAACCGCGCATATTGACCAGTTTCTTCAACACATCGAACCAGAACGGCGCGCCCTGTGCGGCGGCCGCTCCGCTGAACAGGATGCCAAGCAATTTGCCAAACCACCCCCAAAGATCGTTCATGGCAGGCAGGTTAACGATCAGGTTGCATTGGTTTTGGGCCCAGAAATACGGATGAACGTTTTGGCCGGGCGTCCAACCGCACTGGATGGACGAATCCGTTACAGGCGCTGTGGACCAGCCGAACGGAACCGCCAGACTGTCGGCATAATCCTGCGGCGTAAGCAGCGTGGACAAAGCCTGCGTCGGCTGCGAACCGGAAACGGTCGTCGTTGCCTGGGCAATCAATGCCTGTCGAACCGTTGGCGCTTTCCAAAGCTGGGTGGTAATCTGCACCGTGTCAATGTTGAAGACCAGCGCAAGAATGATGCCCAAGCCAAATGCCCAGATGGTCGCGCTGCGTTTATACCATCCGGTGGCGCGGTCTTGCACGGAGTTGTACCAGTTCTCCATGTTCGTCCGCGCTTGTGCGACGGATTGATCCAGACTCATTAATCCATTGGAAAGATGCGGAAACAGATGATCCATAATGCGGCCAAGCCCGGGGTTGGCCTGCTTCATATTCAAGATGCCTTGATTGATCTGGCCGAGGGAGGGCGTGTTCGCGCCAATCAGTTGTTGGCCTGCGGGTGCGCCTGCATTGACGAACAAGTCCATCATCACCGCGGCAAATGTCGAAGCGGGGATGTAGGAGGGTTTTCTATTCTTGCCGGGTTGAGTCAACGATTGGATCAGAGGGTGATTATAGAAATCCTGCACGAGTTGGGGGTTTTGCAGCATGCTGAGGATGGCCTGCTCCAAATTTTTCGCCCGCCATGCCAGCGCACTGCTGATCCATTCCTGGATCTGGCTGACGGCGACGCTCAAGGTCAGCCAGGCGGCCACAAGGCCGATGGCAACTTCCAGTATTGCGTCCAGATTCATAGCGTCCTCCTTCTGAGTTGTGAGTCAAGTATATTTGACTTTGGCAACAACGACAAGCACTTTGCGATGGCCAAAGCGAAGCTGTCTTATGTGGAAAGCAGCGCGGGAATCCCGCTCAACTTCGACACGACCGCATCAGGCCGGACAACAGAGCGCGGCGCCGTTTTATGAACGCGGCGCGTGATCCAGATGCTGAGCATCCCAACCTGCTCCGCGCCGACGACATCCGCATCGAATGTGTCCCCGACCATCGCGGCTCGCTGTGCGCCGATTCCAAAATGTCGAAGCCCTGCATCGAAGATGGCCGGATGCGGTTTGCGCTTTCCGAATGCGGCGGAGGAAATTGCCCAATCCAGATAAGGCCGAATGCCGGCTTTGTCCATGAGCGTTTGTGTATTTTCATCGTCGGATGAATTGGTGATAACGCCGATACGAAATCCGTTTTCTTTCAAAGTGTGCAAAGTTGGAATCGCATCCTCTTCAACATGCCAATTCTCCTGTGTGATCGAATACATGGCGCGCAGTGCCGCGTGGAGAACACCCTCTGTAACTTGATGATTGCCATGTTCTTCAAGCAATTGTTTCAATAATACCAAAGTGGTTTCTTCCTTTGTGTCGTGTCCGCGGCGATGATAGTAAAGATCGAGCAGACCGCGAAAGCCGTGATACATTTGTTGATCGGCTTGCAAGCCTGCCTCGCGTAGAACATCGAGCAGCGCTTGATCGGCGCGTTCGTAGAACGGTGTCCACGGATCTTTTTCGTAGATCAGCGTATTGCCGAGATCAAAGAAGACAACACGAATGGATTGCTTCACGAGATCACGTGCGAGCATCTTAATGCATTTCTTTGATTCATAACGGTGCCTCCATTTTATAAAAGATTCGACATCATGATTTATGCGAAGGTCAACGCGTAAGTTGCAGTTTGTAGAGTATTTTGACTATTGCCAATTAAGAGGTTCTGGTTTTCTGCTACGCGTGTAGAGATAGACTAATATGGTCATGAATATCAAACCGATTAAATCAAAGATGAAATAACCAATGGAAGATATACTATAACTGATGTCCATGATGTGGAAAATTTTTAATCCATAAATTGGGGTGCTGCCAAAAATGACGGCGGCGAAAAAATCCCAGCCGGTGTGAATTCCCATTGCGAGCCACAGTTGCCCGGTGCGAAAAAATGCAAAACACATCATAACCCCAAACAGAAAAATAAAAAATAAAGCACTTACTGTAATTCCTTCGTTATCGTGATGGAGATATGTGAATATTCCAGCTGAAAAGATTATTCCTAAAAACTTATTAAATCCCTTGGATAGTATCCGCAAGTGATAACCACGTGAAAGCAGTTCTTCGCTCCAGCCGACAAAAATAAAAATACATAGTGTGATTGCCAAATTTTCCAAAACATATGAAAAGGAATTTGTTTCCCATGTGTAGTTTTCGACTCTAATGACTGATGTTGAAACAAAAAGAATAAATCGGAGTCCCAGGAAAGAAAACGGGATCAGAAATCCAACCAAATAATCCCTGATCGCCTTCGCATTTCTATTTAAACCAATACTTTGAACATCACTGTCTTCAAAAACTCTTACAGCAAGAAATACGGATATAGTTAATGTAGTCAGCTTAACAATCTCTTCTACTGTAAGATACGTTTGGTCATCACCCCACATTTTTGGATTGACCAATAAAATGGCAAGCATTAAAAACAGCATCCACGAAATGAAACTTTGTCCTGCCAGTTTTGCAATAGCGACGAGGGCTTTTTGAAAAGCAGCGAAAACTTTTTCCAGAAAAGATGACCTTTTGAGATTCTCTCCATTTGATTCTTGGAGTGAGTCGGGCCAGAAGGGATATTTCTTCGGCTCCGAATTTTCCGGTTCGTTTATATTTTGGTCCGCCATTTTTATCCTCCCCTTAAATAGATTCCTTTCGGATCGAGTTCTTCTTGCAAAATCTTCAATTCCTTTTCTGTGACGGGTTCCGTGGTTCGCAAACTCGCGGCGACTTTGAGCGGCCAGCCGGTATTCTCTTTGGCCTGTTCCGCCGTTTTGCCGGGATGCAAAGCCGTCAGCGTTAACTCGCCGTTTTCGTCCGGTTCCATGAATCCAATGTCGGTTACCACGCCAACCATGCCTCCGCCGCGCAAACCCGCGGCCTTGCGTTGTTTGCGCCCGTTCAAGAATCCCGCCGAGGTCATGAAATCCACTTTTTCGGGAAAGCGGCGTTTTTGGTGCGGCGTCATCAGGTAACAGCGATTGGCCCACGCGGCGATTTCCTGTGACCCGCCCGAACCGGGCAAGCGCGTTTTTGGATGAGCGTAATCACTGCCAATGATCGTGGCGTTGATGTTGCCGAATTTGTCAATCTGCGCGCCGCCCATGAAGCCGACATCCACATTGCCGCGCTGAAGATACAGCGAAAAAATATCATACATACTGACGACAGACAGTGCGCCGCTGACGAGCGTCGGGTCGCCGATGGAAAGCGGAAGCCGCGCCGGTTCCGCGCCGATCACACCCGCTTCGTAAATCATGACCAGGTTCGGCGCATGAGTCCGTTTGGCGAGATTACAGGTGAGATTCGGTTGTCCCACACCGACAAAAACCACGTCGCCATCTCGCAGAAGACGCGCAGCGTTGATGATCATCAATTCGGCGGATGAATAAGTTAGTTCGGTCATAGATTTCCTTTTTGGTTTGGATGCGTACGGCAGGGGCACAGCGAGATGATCTCTCGTCAAACTTGTGTCAATGTCCCGCTGTGCCGCTACAAATGTTCCTTCAAAAATTTTTGCATGATTTCAAATACTTCCTGCGGCCTTTCGAGCGGAAGCAGGTGAGTGGACTTTTCCAGTGTAACGATTTTGATTTTCGGATTCCTTTTCTCGACGGACCTTGCAGTGGATTCCCAAAACGTATCGGTCTCTGCGCCGCGAATGATGATCGTCGGGACCTCGAGCCGCAGAAGATTTCTCCATAAATCCAAATCGCGCCAGACGCCGGTGTAATAAACCCGCGCTTCCCATTCGGGCGAATATGCCAATTCATAGCTGCCGTCAGATTTTTGTTTGGTCATGCCGTTGATGAAGATGCGCAGATTTTCGTCCGAGAAAAAACGGAAGATGGAGCGGCGGCGGTATCCCTCGAAGACTTTGTCGAGATCATCGAATTCGCGCCGGCGTTTGAGCGCGCCCTGGATGAGTGGATGGATTTTGTTTCCCAAGCCAAAGATGCGCGCCAGATTCCATTCGAGGATGAAATAGCGCGGGAAGAGAACCGGGTCCATCAAGACCAACGCGCGGAAACGGCCCGGCTCTTTCAGCGCGGCGCGCAGCGTGACGATTGCGCCAATCGAATGCCCAGCGCCAATTACGGAATCGAGTTTTTGTTGGCCGAAGAATTTCAGAAGATCATCGGTGAACGGGGTCCAATCGTTGACTTCTTCTGGTTTGGAATTCGGCCATAATGGACGCAACAACATTCCAACTGTATGATATTGGGTCGCCAATAGTTCAGTCAGTGGTTGGTAGCACGCGGGCGGATAGCCGTTGGCGTGAAGAAAATGGAGCGTCGTACCGTTGCCGCCATAATCAACAAAGGGGATAAGGGGGAGGGGAGAGGGTGGAACGATTTTATTCATTTGAAGATTCGGCATCGATGTCGTATTGGAAAGACTCTTCGCGGATGTTTCGTTGATCTCTTTTTGCCTTCAGCGTATTGATCGCCGCGGTTAGCATGCGGCGAACTCCATTGTTCGAATCAATAAGTGCTTGAATTTTGTCCTTGGGGCCAAAGCCGAGATCTAATACCGTGTGCAGCCAGTGATCCGTTTCGTTTGCTGAACCTTGTGAAATGATCAGGTAATGAATATATTCTGTTCCCTCATGTCTGCCATGACCCTCCGCGATGTTTGCGCCAATTGAAGTCGAAGAACGAAACAGTTGACGCGAAATTTCCTGTGCCTGCATGGTTTTAGGCCAGGCTTTGATAAGATCATTGACTCCAGCTATAACCTGCCGCGCCTTTTGATAAAACATCAAATCGCTATAATCACCCATGGTACTATCCCTTATCCCCTTTCCCTTAATATTCTCCATAATTGATCGGCTCGCTCATGCGCGATTTGATTTTCAGCCTCCCGCGTTTTTCCTCGCCGAGTTTTTCCATGTATTCGGCGCGGTCCTTCACGCCGTAGACCCATTCATCGAGCCAACTCTTCACGCTCTCGACGGATTCGCTGATCTTGTCCCATTGCAGATAGAAGTCATTATCGCGGTCGTAATAACCTTGTGCGTAGGATGGATGGCACGCGAACGGGACGCGGCACACCGCGTCCACAACGACGGACGGGATCAACGTGCGGTTTGGGTCGGAGCGGATGACAGACTCATCCACGATTTCTTCCGCGGTGACGATGACTTTTTTCGCGGCAAACGCGGCTTCCTTTTGTTCGCCGATGATTCCCCAAAGATGCGCGTTGCCGTTGGCGTCCGCGCGCTGAACGTGGACGATGGCAACATCGGGATTCAACGCCGGCACAACGATCACGTCCTTGCCGCCGTACGGGTCGGGAATCCGCTTGATGTTTGGATTTGCTTTTTCGAGATCCGCCGCGCCGGTTTGATTCATCGGCAAAAAAGGCAGCCCGGATGCGCCGGCCTGCAAACGCGTGATCATCCCGAAATGCGAATATTCCTCCCATTCGAGTTTGCCCTGCTCGATGGCCGAACGCACGATCCGCAAACTTCCGACGCCGGGATTCCCCATGTACGAAAAGATGACTTTGCGCGCGCAGCCCGCGGCGACCATCTGGTCGTAGATCAAATCCGGGGTGGCGCGCGCCAGCACGAGGTCCCGCCTGTTTTGGCGCAGGATTTCATGTCCCGCCGCGAACGGAATCAGATGCGTGAATCCCGCGGCGTACACAACGTCACCGTTACTTACATATTTTGAAATTGCATCTTTCAATGGGATGAGTTTTGACATATTATTTCCTGATTGTCACCCTGAGAGCAGCGAAGGGTCTCTAACTGTAAAAAGCGAGATTCTTCGCTTCGCTCAGAACGACATTGTAAAGATGGATTATTTCTTTTCTTCTTTTTTGTTTTTCTTCGGGCCTTCCCGCCACTTGCGCAATGTCGAGAATCGCCCGCTGGGCGGAGGCGGTGGTTTTCGCCTGCGGAGCAGCATCCCGATGGCGATGGCGATGATGGACCAAAATAGAAAATCGAAATCAGTCTGGTGCGCGGCATCCGAGGCGATGAAGAGAATAAAAATCCCGACACCGATCACGATGAAGAACGTGCCGACACGGATGATGAATTCTTCCATGATCACACAGGTTTTATCGCCGAGAACAGGGTGCGCTTGAATGGATAGAATACCGGTGTGCCTGGCAGTTCCACTCGCAGCCGTTCGCGAATCGCATCGGTGAATTTTGCGCGCATCGCCTCATCGAGACGTTCAAAATATGGAACCAGCGCCGTGCCCGAGATCCAATCCACGATGGCATCCGCATTTTCCAGAACGTGCGCGTACACTTTCTCGAAGACAGTGATCTCCTGCGCGTCCTTTTGGAATAACAAATCGGCATACGCTTCGATGGACAGTACCGGCGACTGACGATTGAATCCGTTCAACGCCGAACGGAAAGGTTCCTGTGCTGCAATCTCGCGATAGACACGATGGGAAATGTGATTGTGATTGGATGGAACTTGCGCGGCAATTTGCCCGCCGGGATTCAAGCGCTCGAATAAATTTGGAATCAGTTGTTCGTGCCGCTCCGTCCATTGCAGCGCGGCGTTGCTGAGAATCAGATCGTAACTGCCGGTTAAATGGGCTTGATCGCCCAATTCGAAACGGAGACCGCTTCGAGCGTGGGTTCGAGACGACTTGAGCATCTCTGCCGACGAATCGATTCCAAGCACGTCACTACCCGGCAATGCGTCCGCAAGCCTGCGAGTCAGTTCGCCGGTCCCGCATCCGAGATCAACGACTTTCAAGTTCGGTCGAACTTTGACGAGTTCAAGCAAATCGTCGAACGGCGCACTGCGGTGTTCTTTGAATTGCAAATACTTTTCGGGATTCCAGGGCATGTTTTATTTTCCCCTCACCCCTTCGCCCCTCTCCCGAGAATGGGAGAGGGGATGGAGGTAAGGGCAATCAATAAAAACCCCTTCCCCTCATCGGGGAAGGGGCAGATTGAATCTATCTGCGGCGCGCCGCTTTCTTTTTGGGCGCAACTTTCTTGGCTGTCTTTTTGACAGCCGCTTTCTTTCCGTTGGGCGAAGCCTTGACGGGCTTGATCAGTGTGCGGATTTGTTCGTGCATGTAAAGCTGAACGTAATAATATCCGCCGCCGTTCTTGCCGCTCGCGCCGGAGCCTTTCCAGCCGCCGAACGGTTGGAAGCCCGGCCACGCGCCGGTCGTCGCGCCTTGCGGACGATTGGCGTATGTCACGCCGGCTTCGATCTTGTCGAAGAACCAATCGGTTTCCTTGAGTGAGCCATAGAAGCCAGCCGTCAAACCGTAATTGACATTGTTGGCGATCTTCATGGCTTCATCGAGATTGCTGACTTTGCCAATCGTTGTGATCGGCAGGAACATTTCATATTGCCACAAGCGATGCTCGAACGGCAGGTCAGTCACGAAAGTCGGTTCGCAGTAATAACCTTTATCGAACATGCCGCCGGTCTTGACGTGGCCGCCGGTCAGGAAGTGGCCGCCGCCCTGGTTGATCTCTTCGGTGAAGTTCTTGAAATCGTTGTACGAGTTTTTGTTGATGACCGGGCCGAGGAACGTGGCGCGTTCCGTCGGGTCGCCGATGGTGAGTTTCTCCGTCATGTCTTTCAAGCGGCCAAGCAATTCATCATAGACGGGTTCTTCGACGATGACGCGCGAGGCCGCCGAGCATTTTTGTCCCTGCAGACCAAATGCGGATCGGACGATGCCGGTAGCGGCATCCGCTAAATTGGCGTTGCGCGAAACGATGGCCGGATTCTTGCCGCCCAATTCCAGCACGATGGGACGGACATAATTGCGATTCGCAAAATCGCGGTACATCTTCATGCCAACATCGAACGAGCCGGTAAAGGTCGCGCCGTCAACTTCGGGGCTGTCAACCAGCGCCTGGCCGAGAGTCGAGCCCGGGCCGGTGACGAAGTTGACCACGCCATCCGGGAAGCCCGCGTCGCGGAAAACTTCCGCATACAGGCGGACGACCCACGATGTATCGGTTGCCGGTTTGATGATCACGGTGTTGCCCGCGACCAACGCCGCGCCGGTCGGTCCGGCGGTCAGCGCGAACGGGAAGTTGAACGGGCTGACCACGAGCCACACGCCATAAGGCCGCAGCACGGAAACGTTCGTCGCGTCATAACCGACCAACGGATCCTTGCCCATTGGTTTGATGAAGCCATTATTCTGCTCCATCATCAGCGCGGAGAAATACATCAAGTCGGCGCTTTCCTGAACATCGCCGAGCGACTCCATCCGGTTCTTGCCGACTTCGAGCGACATCGCCGCGCCCGTTTCCAGGATGCGCTTCTCGAGCAGCGCCGCCGCTTTGCGGACGAGTTTGACGCGTTCCTGCCAGGGCGTATGACTCCATTTCGGAAACGCCTTGCGGGCCGCGGCAATTGCCTGGCTGGCATGCAAAGCATTTCCTTTTTGCATGACGGCCAGCACCCAGTCGGTGTTGACGGGCGAGCGGTCCTCCCATTTCTCATCGGCAAAAACATCCTGGTTGTCAATGATCATGCTCCATTCCCTGCCGAGATTCTGCTTGAGATTCGCAACTGCCTTATCGAATCCCTTGTGCAGTTCTTCGGGCGGATTGAACATGGTCGCGTACGTGAGCTTGAAAGCCATATAACCTCCAGTTACATCGTTTTGTAGTTATATAGTTTGGTAGTTTGGCTGAACCGCGTGACTACCAAACTGCGAGACCAATGAACTAAACAAAGTATAGCGTTGTTCGTCACAATCGTCAAAGCGGCGCGTCTTTACTTTAACGTGACGATTTTCCCGAAGTTCTTCGAGCGAAATGGACGGCTGCCGTTTCAATACCTTTCCGTCAAATCTGATTCCAGGAATACCTTGACCACGACCGGGTCGAAGAACGTACCGGAGGCTTCGAGGATATGCTGACGCGTCTTTTCCTTCGACCAGGCTTTGCGATATGGACGATCGGAAGTCAACGCATCCCAAACATCCACCACCGAAAAGATGCGTGCCGTGAGCGGGATTTGTTCGCCCTTCAAGCCGCGTGGATAGCCGGTGCCATCCCATTTCTCGTGATGACAATAAGGGATATCGAGGGCGGAGCGCAGGTACCGGATGGAGGAAAGCATGTCATAAGCCAGTTGTGGATGCTGCTTTACGATTTTCCACTCCTCCACATTCAGCTTTTCTGCTTTGTGCAGGATTTCATCGGGTATGCCAATCTTGCCGATATCATGCAGAAGCCCTCCCCAGCGGAGGCGCATCAAATCCTCCTCGGTGATGCCCAGTTTCCTTGCAAGTTCGAGGCTCATTTCGGTCACGCGCCGGGTATGGCCCTCGGTTTCCTTGTCCCGCAGATCCATGGCGCGCGACCAGCCTTCGATGGTGGCATCGTACGCCAAAGTCAGTTCATGGTTTGTGCGCTGCAAGTTCTCGAAGAGTTCGATGTTGTCCACGGCGATGGCCGCCTGCTGGGCCAGGGTTTCCAGAAAATCGAGCCACTCCGGCTCCGGGTGAAGATGCGACCGGTGGAAAATTTCCATCACACCTTTGATGTGGCCCCGGGCGATCAACGGCACACAATAATAACTTACGAAACCTTCGAAGGCTACGAGATGATCGAAAACCAGAATGCCGCTTTTTACTTTCAAATCATCCACATGAATTTTGCGCCGTTCCATCGCTGCCCGCCCGGCATGGCCCTCACCCAGACGAATAGGGACCCTTTCAATGTCCTGTGTGGCGAACCCGTGCCCCGCGCGGAATTCCAGCACGTTCGAAATTGGATTGAAAACCAGGATGTCTGCCGCATCCACCTGCAATTGGCCGGCGACCTGGGTGAGCAGCATACCCAAACTGATCTTCAGGTCAAAATTGGACGTAATGATCTGATCTATGCTTTTCAAGGTGGTCAAGCGTTCAAGCTGCCGATGGATTCTTTCTTCGGCCCGTTTATGCTCCGTGATGTCGTGCGTCATGCTGATAATGTGAGGCGCGCCGTTAAGTTCGATCACTGCCGCTGACATCAACCCGTATTTTATATCCCCGTCTTTCGTGCGGAATCGCGCCTCGAAGCCATTGGCTTCCCCGTTTTTCCTCAGCTCCTCCACCAGCCTTTTTCTATCCTCCGGGCTTTCCCAGATTTGCAAATCAAGCGATGTTTTTCCCAGCACATCATTTTCCGCATAGCCCGTGGTTTGAGTAAATCCCCTGTTGATCGAGACGTACATTCCGTCCTCGAGGCGGTTGATGTTGATCGAATCCGGGCTGGTCATGAAGGCCTTTCGGAACTTTTCCTCGCTTTCCCGCAGCTTTTCCTCCGCCTGCCTGCGTTCGGTAATATCCTCGATATGGCCCTCGTAATATAACAAGTTTCCCTGTTCGTCGCACACCGCGCGCGCGTTTTCAGAAACCCACATCGTTCCGCCATCCTTGCGCCGGACTTGATACTCGAATCCATATACCTGACCATCCTGCCGCATAAGTTGGGTGAATTCGTCGCGGCGGCGAGGGTCGGCATAAATCTGACTGGAGATTTCCTGGATGCTCGAAATCAACTCCTCAGGCGATTCATAACCCCACATGTGCGCCAGCGCGGGATTTGCAGTAAGGAATTTTCCTTCGAGCGTGGATTGGAAAATCCCTTCGATGGATTCGCTGAAGATCGTGCGGTATTTTTCCTCCGCTTTTTGCAGGGCATCGTTCGTTTTTCTGTGTTCGGCAATATCTTTCTGGGCTGCCTCGTAGAGGCGGGCATTTTGCAGGGCAATCGCAGCTTGATTCGCAAAGGCTGCAATGGCTGGGTTATCAGCTTCCGTGAGATCCCGGCCCGTGATCGCCAGAATGCCGAAGGTTTCATCTTCTGTCGCCAATGGCGCAAACGTGGACGGCCCCACCTTTATAATGTCGCGGATGATCGGCGCCAATCCATGCAGTTTTTCCGGCAGGGTTTCTTCGATGAGTTGGCTGACGTTCTGAAAATGCAGGGCTTTACCGCTCGATAATAATCGCTGGTAAATGCCGTTTGGGCGCAGCGAGAACCGGTAGCCGTGTTGAGATATGCCGGTCAATTTTTCGACTTTGCGTATCAGGCTTAATCGGTAATCCGTGTATATCAGGCTCAACTCGTATTCCCCGGTGGCTTCGAACAATGATGTGTTGTAACCCAGCTGGGAACACTGCTCTTGGATGGCGCGGTAAACCTCTTCCATTGCATGGGCGCGTTGAATATTTTGAGATGCATTGTTCAGGGCCAACAGGATGCGGTGGGCATGGGAGGTTTGCTCCAATGAATGCTGCAGCGTATGTTCAGCGCGCTTGCATTCGGTGATATCTTGCGCTGTTCCCCGCAATCCTGTAATTTGGCCGTTCGCGTCGCGCCTGGCTTCGCCGCGCGCCGCGATCCATCTGCTGGTTCCGTCCGCCCGAATCTGTTCCAGGTCCAGCGCGTACGGCTCACCGGTTTCCAGGCACTTTTTGACTGCCGCATCCAGCCGTGCGGCACTCTCGGGCGCATAGGCTTTCAGGTGTTCCTCATATCCCGGCGGAGGCTGGCCGGGATCAAAACCATGAATGCGATAATACTCTTCAGACCAGGAAATTTCATCGCTGCCTGCATCCCAGCTCCAGCTTCCGAACCGGGCCACGCGCTGCGCTTCCCTGAGTTCCGCCTCGCTCCTGCGGAGCGATTCCTCCATTTGCCTTTGCCTTCCGGCGCGGCGCGTAACGTTTTGTCCTGCCGTTTTGCGCGATTTGGTTTTGGCTGGTATCTTTCCGGGCTTTGAAACCATGATTTGACTCCGCTGCTATCTCCGATAAAGTGCCGAATTCTGCCTCGCTGATGTTTTTGGCGACATCACTCTTTGCGCTTTGTTCTCTCGACTTTATACGTCGAGAAACGGACATTGTTCTTCGTGCTGTTCTTGACCGCGTACATTATCTTATCGGCCATTTCGATCAGGTCTTCGGACGAATTCGGCGCGGCCTCGCAGGTCAGTGCGCCCATGCTGAATGTGATCGGCCAGTTGTTGCGCCGCATCTTTGCCGTGAGATCGTTGCTTAGCTTCGAAATGACCACCTCGGCGGCGGATTGATCGGTGCACGGCAGCAGCAGGGCGAATTCGTCCCCGCCCAAGCGCGCAGTGATGTCGCTGCTGCGTAACTGCCGCTTTAGCTCGCTTGCGATAAAGCGGATGACGTTGTCCCCGGCCCGGTGTCCGAACCGGTCGTTGACCGTCTTGAAGTTGTCAACATCAATGAAAACCAGCGTAAAGGGATGCGGATACCGGCGCAGCCGTTCGACTTCCATTTCGAGCAGTTCGTTGAAATAGCGGGTGTTCACCGCGCCCGAAATGAAATCGGTACGGGCCAATACCTGCTGCATTTCCTGCGATCTGCGTAACTTGGAAACCAGATATACGCCGACGAGAAAGAATGCAAGCCGGACAGCCGTATTCCAGGCGTAAAGGATGGGACGCGAGTAGCTGTGTCCCGAGCCGATGGCTGCAGCCAGCCAAAGGACTGCGCTGAGGAGCGACATCGCAAATCCAAAATTCTGATCCGCAAACCATGTCGCCAGGGCAATTGGAATCAAATAGAACATGGAAAGGTTGACTTCGTATCCCACTGCATAATCTGCCAGCCCCACCAGGCAGATCAGAAGAAAACCCGCCGTTTCCCAGAAAAGCCGACTTCGCTTCGCCAAAGCTTTAACGATCCTATCCACTCCGGCCAATTTTATATCATCTTCCGCTATTGGCATATTGCTGGAAACATGCAGCTTTGAAAGCCTTTGTGCATCCGGTAGTGGTGTTGTGATAAGCGACGTAGTGCAAGATGGCATCTTGCACTACGTCGCATCCTTGCAATTTGGTTGGGGAACGAACTTCGTGGCTTGACAGACGAATCCAACATCCGCTCTGAGAAAGCGCACAGAGCCCGCCTCTTTCTGTCTTGACATTCGTTCCAACTCACTGGATAATACCCTCCAGGAGAATCGCATGACAGTCATCACGCTTATGACCGATTTTGGCATCAAAGATGGAAACGTGGGTGTGATGAAAGGCGTCATCTGGAGGATTTGCCCATCCACACAAATCGCAGACCTCAGTCACATGGTGGGACCGCAAAACGTCCGCGAAGCGGCACTGGTCCTGCTTCGCTCCGCGCCGTATTTTCCAAAGGGAACTGTGCATGTCGTCGTTGTTGATCCGGGCGTCGGGACACGTCGGCGGCCCATGGCAGCGCGCATCGGCGATTGGTATTACGTTGGACCCGATAATGGAATCATCACGCTCCTGCTCGAACGCGCGGAACGGGAAGGCTGGCGCTGTGAATTCGTCCAGCTGGATAGAATTAAATATTGGCTGCCAGACGTGAGCTTTGTCTTTCACGGACGCGATATCTTTGCCCCGGTCGCCGCGCATCTGGCCGGCGGCGTTCCTCTATCGGACCTCGGGACGCCTTTCTCCGACCCGGAGCGACTCCAACTTCCGAAGCCGATCCAGACCAAAGATGGCTGGCGCGGCGAGGTGATTCACATTGACCATTTTGGCAATGCAGCCTCGAACATTCGCGCGGAGAATTTGGGCGAGGCCGTCGAGCAAAAAGGACAGATCGTCGTCCGCTTGAATGGTGCAGAAATCAAAGGCATGGTCAACACGTTTGGCGAGCGTCCGGTGGGTGATTTGGTCGCGCTGCTTGGCAGCACGGGAAATTTGATCGTCTCGGTTGTCAACGGCAACGCGGCGAGCCGGTTGGGTGTTAAAGTCGGTGACACGATTGAAGCAATAATTTCATGATGTTCTTGTAGGGGCGCAGCGAGACGTTCTTTCTTCAAACTCGCGCGAATATTCTGCTGCGCCCCTACTGCGATGACATTTGATTACTATGACCGAAGCGCCTCTCATCGTAGAAAAACTTTCCTTCCGTTATCGCGACCGTCAGAGCCTCGCGATTGACCATATTTCATTCACCGCAAACGCCGGCGAAATCCTGTTGATTGCCGGAGCCAGCGGGCGCGCGGCTACGAACTCGAAAAGATCAGCGGCGGACTTATCGAACAGGTCCGCAAGCTGGGACCGCTGATGGTTCCGGTGACGATCCATGCCATCATCGGCAGCGAAGACATCATAGATGCGATGGACTTGCGCGCCTTTGGCGCGGGCCCGCGCACGTGGCTCGACCAGTTGACGTATCATCGCCGCGACCGCCTTTTGATCGCGTTCGGCGTTTTACTCCTGGTATCGTCGCTGATTATCGGTTTCTTTGGATATGGAAAATTTTGGGTTCCGCCTGAACTGCTCAGGCTGGCAGGCGGATAAACGAACTGCGATGCTTTCAGCGTCGCAGTTTTGTTTTACCAATATGTCGTTGCGAGCGAAGCGAAGCAATCTCCTGTTTGAAGGTCAGATAAGATTGCCACACCGCCTAAGCGCCCTTCGGGCGTCGGCGGTTCGCAATGACATTAGCCTCTAATGATGTCCCGAATACATCTCGCCGGCTTCGATGGCCGCGTCCAAATAATTTTCGCGCGGCGCGAACGAACATGTCGCGTAATCGGTGAACGCACAGGGCGGATTGTACGCCTTGTTGAAGTCCACGAAGACCTTGCCGCTCTGGATCGAATCGGTGTAAAGATAACGGCTGGATGGATAGGTCGTCTTGTTGTTGGTCAAATCCTTGAATTGAATGTAAAGCCGGTGATCGGGTTCTTCCGTGACCAATATTTTGAGCGTTCGCCCGGCGATTGGAAAGATTAATTCGCCGTCCATTTTTTCGTCGAGGATCGCACCCAGGATATCGGGCATCTGAACGATCTTGGGCGATGGATAACGGTTGTAGGCCGCGGGGATGCGATATTCCTCCTTGACGGGATACCACTCGCGGGGCGGAAAGGTGCGGCGTTGTTCGCGCGTGTTGTCCCATAGACGAATCCCCACGCCCTTCGAGCGGCGGACCACCACCATCCGCATTTCGTCCATCGTGATGAAGCTCGGCACATCTTCCTGATCCGCGTCGAGCAGGGCGGATTTTGTTTCCACGCCGTTGACTTCGACTGCGCGCTCGGTATTCACGTGGAGCGTGACGTTGTTGCCGTCGAACTCAAAGCGTCCGAGCTGCTTCGGCGCACGCGATGGCAGGACGATATCGCATTCGGGATCGGAGCCGATGGTGTTCGTGCCTTTGCGCAGCCACGACAAACCCGCCAGCGCCAGCCAGCCATTTTCGCGGCGCAGATTGGTATCCACTTCCCTGCGCCACTTCAGGACGCTGTTGATATATTCTTCATTGGGCATGAGCGGAATTATACATGATACACAGGTTTTGCGGATTTGCAGTTTTGTTATACAACAGACATCATTGGAAACGGGAAGATCATCCGCGAAGAACACGAAGTTTCACGAAAAAGCGAATGGGACTTCGCGGATAAAAAAATAATTCCGATAACGTCCAGCGATCTCATGTCATCGCTGGCGGTTGGGATCAACGGCGCGTGGGGATCGGGAAAGACTCAGTAACGCGCGCCGCGGAACAAATTCTCAAGTGCTTTTTCGAGCGCCGGATATTGAAATGGATAACCGGCTTCCAACAATCGTTTTGGCTGGGCATGGCGGCCTTCGAGAATCAAAACGCTCATCCCACCCAGCGCGGCGCGCATCAAAAAAGCCGGCGTTCGGAACCAATATGGGCGATGCAAAGCTTTTGCAATGCCGCGCATGAAATCCGCATTGGAAGTCGCTTCCGGCGCGACCAAATTATAAGCGCCGCATGCGTTTTGATCCTCCAGCAAGAATCGCAGCGCACCGACTTGATCTGCGAGGTGAATCCATGGGACGGCCTGTTTGCCATCGCCGAGCGGACCGCCGGCAAACAATCGCACCGGCAATGCCATCCGCGGAAACAATCCGCCGCGCGCATCGAGCACAACCGCAGTGCGGGCCACAACGCGGCGAACGCCCAGCTCTTCAACCAGCCGCGTCGCAGCCTCCCATTGGACGGTCAATTGCGCGAGATAATCGCCGGCAGGAGGAGTCGATTCGTCTGCAACGCCACCGCGCAGGCCATAATGATTGATGCCGGAGATTTGCAGAAAAACGCCCGGGCGCCGCGTCGATTCTTTTATGGCGGAGGCCAGCGCAAGTCCCGGAAGGACGCGTGAGTCATGAAAGCGCTGCTTCTGCCTTCGAGTCCACGGCCAATGGTCGAGGCCGAATCCCGTCAGGTTGACCACCGCGTCCATTTCGCCGACACGAGTGCCCCAGCCATTTGTAGTTTGACCGTCCCATTGAATTTCGTTTGGACGCGCGCTGGTTTGGCGCGTCAAAATCCAGACTTCGTGCCCGTCCGCTCGAAGGGATTTTGCCAGCGCGCTTCCGATGAAACCGGAGCCGCCCGCAATCAAAACTTTCATGAGGCTTTCTCCATTATGCTATAATCATGCCCAATGTGGAGGCTCTATGCAGGAGCCTGTATTGGTGCTCAACGCGAATTTCGAACCGATCAACATTTGCACGACGCGGCGAGCCATCGGCCTGATTCTGGGAGGCAAAGCGGAGATGGTGGCAAATGGCCGCGGCTATATTCATACTGTCAAAGTACTGATCCCGCGCCCCTCTGTGATTCGCCTCGACTTGCAAATCCACCGCCCGCGCCCGCGCATCAAACTGACGCGCCGCGAAGTTTTTCGACGGGACAATTATACCTGCCAGTATTGCGGGCGCCGCGACGGCGCACTGACCGTGGATCACGTCATCCCCCGGCATCAGGGCGGCCTTCACATTTGGACAAACGTCGTGGCGGCCTGCCCCGGCTGCAACCATCACAAAGGCGGGCGCAAACCGGAAGAAGCGCACATGCACCTGCTCCACATCCCGAAAGAGCCGCCCGCCAGCGCCTGGTATATTTTCGGCAGGCACATCGCAGTAAACCAGGAATGGGAGCGATACATCAACGGCTGGTAAGCGGAACGGATCATCAAAACGGCGGCGCGAAACGCGTCGCCGTTTTTGTTAAATAACCCAATACCCATGCGTTCGTATAAGCCATTTGTCAAATGCCTTAACGCAAAGACGCGGGGGCGCGAAAAAATCCCCGGGTTAACATTACAGCGCAAAGTTAGAGTTTTGAGGGTTCTGCTCATGGCTTTCCTACCGTTTTCGCCCTCATCCCCAACCCTTCCCCCGAATGGGGAAGGGAGTCTCCTCTCCCTTCGGGAGAGGGAAAGGGTGAGGGAGAATTGGCAGGGAACAATTGCTCAACCTTGCGCTGTAATATTAAACAATGCGGTGAATTAACTGAAATCCAGAACCATGAAATCTTCGGCCAGCTTTACATCACCCGGATAGCGCTGGCGCGCCTCGGCGACCAAATCGTCGGTGGCATATTTTCCGGTTGGATAATGGATGAGATACAGCTTCCCGGCTTCCGCCTGGGTCGCAATTTCACCGGCCTGCGCCGCCGATGAATGGCCGCGTACGGCGCCCGCCGCCTCATGGATCAAAACATCAGCGCCTGAGGCAAGCTTGACAACTTGCGCGCACGGTTCGGTATCGCATGAATAAGCCATGATCCGGTTCGTGTGATTGAACTCGAGACGCAATCCGATCGTTGGCAGGAGGTGCCGGACCGGCGAGGAGAAGATGCGGAAGTCAGGGCACTCCAGCACGGTGGTCATTTCCTGCGCAGGCAGGCGGTGAAAGGCAACAGGAAAAAAATCCGGCCACTCCGACCAGCCATAAAAGCTCATCAGGTTTTCGACGCGGTCGAGAGTGTGGTGCAGGCCGTAGATATTGATGGGCTTGCGGCGGCCCATCAGCCACATGTTCATGAGAAGAAGTGGCAAACCGGAAACGTGGTCCGGATGAAAATGCGTCACGATCAGGTCGGTCAGGTCATTGAAGTCAACCCCGGCTTTTTCCAATCGCAAAATTGGATTGCTGACGCAATCCACAAGCACGATGCGCTCTTCTCCAATTACGACCATGTGGGTGTTTTCATGGTCCGTGGTTGGTATTGCATTAGACGAGCCGAGCACAATAACCCTGGGCATAAAATCCTCACTTCATAACCGCAGATAGAATGGAAGGCGTGACATACGATTCGATCACCGCCGCAATGGCCAGCAAGGGAATCACCACGCCCAAAAATATCTTTGCCCAATCTGCGAGCAACTCCAACACAACCTGTCCCATGGACTTGCCCGTTTGCGGCGTGACCAGCGCCGCGCCGATGTACAAAACGATCGCGCTCGAAAGCATCAGCGCCGGGATTTCGAAGATGCCGTGCGGCAGCAGGCCCGCAGCAAATAATACGGCCGGCGAATATCCCGACAGCTTGAAAATACCGAGCACTCCGCCAACCAGCCCGACATTCACGAGATAAGCCATCACGCCGAGTACGCTGAAAGAAACGATGCCGACAAGCAAAATGACAAATGTAGCGCGCACATTATTTCCAAAAATCAACAACGCCGACAAATGCCGGCCGGCCTGCGCCAAACCCGCCGAATCCAGCGCACCATTGACAAGCTCCTTCATATCTTGCGTGGAGGCATTGGGAAGCAACCTCGGGATGTTGGCCATGGCCCAGTCATAACTTGCAAAATAGCCGATGACGGCTAGGGTAAGGATGATCAGCACCGGGACAGCCAACCGCCGCATCACTTTCCGGACCTCGAGGCGGTACCAATCAAACAGGGACTTCGCCTCACCCCGGAACGAGCCCCAGAACGTTCGCAAGATCCAGCGCCAGTTCAGCGAATCGAATTCGCGTCCCAGCAGATATTCGCGCTCGAAATGGGAAATTCCCAAACGCACTAACAAGCCGGCCATGATGATGACCGCCGCGACAGCCAGCCATAGAACCTGATCCGTCCCCCAAAACATCAGGACGCTTTCGCCCTGCATCAAAACCGCGACCGGGATCACGATAAACGACGCGAGCAGGTTTGCCGCCCGCACTGAAGTGGACTGCGCCGAAATCACGATCGCCGCGCTGACCATCAGGGTCGCGTGCGCGACCGTCAGGGTCATCAACAGGAACATGGTATAGAGACTCGGCATCTGCAAGTGTTGATGGGAAACCATGATCATGTACAAGCCAATGGAGAGAAAACTTGCAACCAGCGGCGTGAGGGCACCCACCAGCAGCTTGCCAAAATATAACTGCCAGTTTTTGAGCGGCGCGCTCAACAGGGGCTCGATGGTGCCGCGCTCTTTTTCACCCACGAACGATTCGAGCGCCACCACCAGCGAAATGGTGATTGGGAAAAACCCGATGATCAAAACGGAGAACGGCACGAGCCGGCTGGCAATCAGGTTTGCGCCATACTTTGCAAAGAATGCCACTGCCTGGTGCGCCACCTCGTTCATCAACACCGGGAACGCCAGCGTCAATACCAGCAGGGGCGATAAAATCCGCCAATCGCGGAACTGGTCGCGCAGCTCGCGGCCGGCAATCAGCCAGATGATCCGCAAATCATCACGCATGGATCATCTCCGCGCTGGATCCTTGAACATCCGCCATGACCTTGAGATAGACTTGTTCCAGACTGCGCGGCACTTCCTGGAAGGCAACCAGCGGCGCGTCCATGGCAGCCAGCTCGCGCACCATGAGCGGATTTGCCTCCCGCGGATTTTCGACGCGGAATCGAATGCTGGATTCGCCCCGGCCAATCAGCGTCATCCCATCCGGGGTTTTCATCGAGTCTGCCAGCCACGGCCTCGAAAACTTCGCCTCATATTCGGGAGTTCCAAGCACATTTTGTTTCAACTCTTCGAGTGTGCCGGTCATCAAAATGCGGCCTTTATAGATGATCGCGATGATGTCAGCCAGGACCTCGGCCTCAGCCAGATTATGCGTGCAAATTACAATCGTCCGCCGCGAGGATTTCAGGCGCGCAATTTCGTCCCGCACGAGCCGCGCCGATTCAGGATCCATTGCGGAGGTCGGTTCATCGAGCAGCAAGACCGGCGGTTCGTGCATCAAAGCGCGCGCCAATGCCAGTTTCTGCCGCATCCCCTTCGAATATTCACCGATCCGGCGCGCGCCGGCCTGTGCCATCCCAAAATAGTCCAGCAGGTAATCGCTGCGCGACCTGCGTCCGTCCGCGTTCAGGTGATAGACTTTTCCAAAGAAATCGAGGTATTCAACCCCGGTCATTCGCATGTACAAACCATGCTGTTCTGTCAGCACGCCAACTGAAGCGCGGACTTCATCGCCCCGGCGCGAGACATCGTAACCCGCGACACGCGCCCAGCCGCGCGTCGGCGAAAGCAGCGCCGTCAACATGCGGACGGTCGTCGTTTTCCCCGCGCCGTTCTGCCCAAGCAGGGCAAGGATCTGTCCGGGTTTTACGGATAGCGTAACGCCTTCCACGGCCCAAAAATCATTGAATTGCTTGCTCAAATCCTGTGTTTCGATCATTGGATGCCCAACATAAAAGGTTCAGAGAACCGCGTCAATAAGACAACAGTCCTCTGAAAGCATTCGCGGCCATCAGCTCATAAAGGACAGCCGGATTTATTCGCCCGATTTCTTCTTCGATGCCGTTTTCCTGGCGGCAGGCTTCTTCGGAGAATCGCTTGCTGTCTTTCGAGCAGGCGATTTGCGGACCGGCTTCTCGACGACGGGCGCGGCCATCACTGCACTGCTTTCCATCGCCTCGACCGCGGCCGGGGCGGATTCCGTTTGTTCGACCGCGGTGCCGCTCCGACCCTGAAAGGGCGCAAGGCCATGACGCCAAATGAAGACCGCAATCGCACAAACGGCAACCACCGCCATGAGAGCCTGATTCGGATCAATCCCGCCAATCACCGGATAATCAACCCGAATGAATTCGAGCGAGAAGCGGACAGCCGGATAAAGGACCAGATAGGCCAGGAAAACATCGCCCTGTTTAAGTTTGTCGGCAAAACGGCGAGTCATCCAAATCAGCAGAACCATGATGACCAAGTTCAGGATTGACTCATACAGGAACAACGGGTGGAAGCGCGTGACGTTCAGCGGATACTTTGTTAAATCGTTATATGGTGCGACACGCGCCTGTGGATTGGTAATATAAATGCCCCATGGAAGATTCGTCGGGGAACCGTATAATTCCTGGTTAAAGAAATTGCCCCAGCGACCGATGGCCTGTCCCAGCGCGAGGCTTGGCGCGGCAATATCTGTCCATTCGATAAAGCTGGGAGTTTTAAATTTTCGGGTGTAAAAGTAAAGCGCGATGAGTCCGCCTATTACGGTGCCAGGAATACCCAGACCGCCCTTCCAAATCTCGATGATGTCAAGCGGATGAGTGAGATAATAATAAGTGGTTACTCCGGCCGATGGCGTGGGTGTGAACACATGCCACAGACGGGCGCCAATCACGCCGCCGATAATGAGATACACAAGCAAATCCCAAACCATTTCGGGGTCTTGACCGCGGCGTTTGAGTTCGCGCGCGGCCAGCCAGCCGCCGGCGACCGCGCCCAGCATGAGAAGGATTCCATAAAAACGAATGTATAACGGGCCTATTGCAAAACCATCAGGCATTTTTGTACTCCTTGGCAGAAATTTTCTTTTCACTCCCGTGTGCCTGGGCGCGGACCACCCAGATACGCTGAAGCGCCGTGAAATTAGCAAGAATCGCGATAATCCAAACCCCGATGACCGGGATGTTGAATGCCAGCGAGGGACCCAACACAAAATAACGTTCGGCGCGTGTCAACAAACCTTCCTTCGCACTGAAGCTTTGCGCCTCGGCGCGCGCTTTGACGTATGAGACCAGGATCGAACCTGCGGCCGCGGCAAACGTCACCACCTCGGCAATGTGCTGATTGCTCATCGCAAAATAATAGAGCAGCGCGCCCAGAACGATCAATTCGGAATAACGGTCGCTGACGGAATCCACGAACGCACCCCAATCGCTGGCCTCGCCGCGCAGGCGCGCCATTGTACCATCCAGCGCGTCGATGGGCCATGCGATCAGCATGACGATGCCGCCAATCGTAATTTGACCGCGTGCTATGAAGAACGCCGCAATGATGTTGCCAAGCACGCCCAGCAATGTAACCGAGTTGGGTGTCAACCCAATCCGATTCAGAAAACCGCCGATGGGATCCAAAAACCATTTGAAGGTGACGCGCAGAAAATCAGTGAAAGTTCTTCTCACTCTCATCCTCTTGACAAGCTGGTCCTCCCGTTCAAGGCGGGATGGAACCACGAAGAATAGGTTTTGAGGCCGCAAATTACATGGATTTTCGCGAATGGGTTAAAAAATTCGCGGCCGAAATTTTGAGCTTCCCGTTAAAAGCGGCAGACCCAAAAAGTTTTCACAATCATACCCGAAAAATCGGCTGCCCGGCCAAACATCGGCGGTTCAATTATCTCCCTCCGCCTCCTCTTCGGATGGCAGCACTTCCCGTTCCTTGCCCCCGCCCTGCGACGGGCCGACGATGCCCATCTCTTCCAGTTGATCCAGGAGCCGCGCGGCGCGCGGATACCCGATACGCAATCGTCTCTGCAAGAGCGAAGCCGACGCCCGCTGTGTGCTTCGCACAATCGAAATCGCCTGCTCGATCAAACCATCGTCTTCGTCTTCATCCGGCTCGGTCAGCAATTTCTCCCACGGCGGAGCTTCTTCCGCGGGCGCCTCGCTGTTCTTTTGCCAGTAATCAATCACACGCTCGATCTCAAGGTCGGTGATCATCACGCCCTGCGCGCGGATCGGCGTGCCAACTTCGGGGTTGAGGAACAACATGTCGCCGTGCCCGAGCAGCGTCTCCGCGCCGGTGAAATCCAGGATGACACGGCTGTCCACGCTGGAGGCAACGGCGAAAGCCAAACGCGCCGGGAAGTTGGCTTTGATGAGACCCGTTACAACGTCCGTGGATGGGCGCTGAGTCGCGACCACGAGATGGATCCCGGTGGCGCGCGCCATTTGCGCGAGTCGCACCAGGTTATGTTCGGTCTGGTCCGGCGCGGACATCATCAGATCGGCCAGTTCATCAATCAAAACCACGATGCGGGGCAGAGTCACACCATCGGGTTTGCGGACCTGCTTGCGATTGTAGGTTTCGAGATCCCGCGCGTGAGCAGACTCGAGCAGGCGATAGCGATGTTCCATTTCGACGACCACCCAGCGCAAGACACCGAGAATGCGCTCGATGTTGGTTTCGACTTTTCCATATAAATGCGCCAGGCCGTTGAAGCGCAGCAGTTCGACCATTTTGGAATCGATCATGACCATGCGCAGATCTTCAGGCGTGTTGTTCATCGCCAGGCACGCTGCCAATGCCGTGATGCAGACCGATTTGCCCGAACCCGTCGCGCCCGCGATCAGCAAGTGCGGCATACGCGACAAATCAGCGACCAATGGATTGCCGGAAACATCGCGCCCCAACGCAATGGCCAGCGGCGCGCTGATTCGATTGAAAGACTCGCTTTCCAAAATGGGTTTGAGCCGCACGACCGACGAATGCGGATTCGGAACTTCGATTCCAACGTACGGCTTGCCCGGCACCGGCGCTTCGATTCGCAAACGTTCCGCCGAAAGCGCCAGCGCCAAATCCTTTTGCAGGCTGGCAATCTGCGCCACACGCACCTTCATTTGCTGTGCGTCGTCATCTTCAGACGCGCCCGCCTTTTTGATGAAACCCGGCTGCACTGCAAACTGCGTCACCGCCGGGCCAATGCGATAACCGATCACGGTTGCGGGAATACCAAACTCCGAAAGCGTCTTCATGATCATGCCCGCGGTCTGATTGATCGTGCGTTCGTCGGGGTTGACCGATTGTTCCGTCATCAAAATATTCAGCGGCGGCAAACCCTCTTCGCGCAAAACAGGCTTGGCGGGTTTCTCGTTCTTCTTCTGAAACGCCTTCATCGAGGATGGACGAAACTCAGGCGGGATCGCGGCAGACTTCTTTTTTGGCGCGGGCTTCGCCGTCGCTTCGTCCGATGCGGGCGGCGCTTCTTTCTGGACGACAGCCGGCGCGGACTTCGCCGGCGTTTCTCCTGCCAGACGGTATAACCACGCTTCGATCACGGCCCACATGCCCAGGCCGGTCGCGGCGGTCAGCAGCCACAAGAAAACCAGCAGGACCGTTCCCCAAACTCCCATGGCCATGCCCAGCAAATACGCGATGCCCCAGCCGAGGCGTCCGCCGTCCATGCCGGCTTCGGCGCGGACGAGGGAAGCGCCTCCGATAACGGCGAGCAGGCCCAAAGTCAGGAAAGAGGCGAGTTCCAGCGATAGGAGACGCGTCCAACTGAGTTTGCTGTTATCGCGTCGGACGAATGCGAATCCGCCATATCCGAATGCGGCGATCAGAAGATAACTTCCCCATCCAAACCACACCGAAAGGAAATCCGCCCAGGGAGTTAACAGGATGCCGCCCGTCACACCCCACAACGCAAGCAGCGACATGAGCGCCAACGCCATCAGGAAAACGCCGAGCGCGTCGCGAAAGAAGCGGCCAAAATGCAGGTTGAAGCGCGCGAGGCGATCCAGCCAATCATTGGATGGCGGCTGCTGTTCGTAACGGCGGGAGGGATTTATTGGCATAAATCAAAGCGCGGGCGGCGAAATGATCTTCTTTTACGCGTCGAGTTTCATGCTCAAGCCCATGCGCTGGTGCGCGGAGTCGGCATGAAGAACACGCACCCGGATTTGCTGTCCTTCCTTTAGAAAATCCTTGACGACCCCGCCTTCGGCGAGCGGCATCTCGGAGGCATGAATCAAACCTTCGATGCCCAAATCGAGGCGGGCAAACGCGCCGTACGAAAGGACGCTTGTGACCACAGCCGAAACCACATCGCCAGCCTTCAATTCATTCTCCATCCTGAGCCACGGATTCGGAAGCAGCCGCTTGAGACTCAACGCCACGCGGCAGCGTTCCGGCGAAAGATCCAGCACCTGTACTTCGATCTTTTGTCCAAGCTTCACGACCTGATTCGGATGCGAGACGCGTCCCCACGACAACTCGGAGATGTGGATCAGGCCTTCCACGCCGCCCAGGTCAACGAACACACCGAAGTCTGTGATGTTTGTAACCGTGCCCGTTACCTGTTCGCCGGAATGAAGCGAATGGAACAGCTCCGCGCGTTTTCCAGGTTCGGCCTGTGCGGCGCGTTCGGAAAAGACAATGCGCCCGTCTTCAGGCACGCACTCAATGACCTTCAAATTAAGCGTGCGCCCAACATAGGCCTGCATGTACTCTTCGCGGCCAGCTGTCTCGGTTTGTACGCCGGCATCGATCAGGTGCGAAAACGGCACAAATCCATACAGGCCATCGCCTTCAACCAGCAGTCCGCCCCGGTTGCTGCCCGTCACGTGCAGGCTGACGATCTGGTCATGCAGATACAGGTCCTTGACCTGCACCCAGTTCGGCAAAATTCTGTTTGCCTCTTCAGCCTTCGCTTCATGCCGGACCTCGGGCCGGGGCTGGGAATGTGTCGACGCGTGCATGGAGTAACGGCTTTCGTCGGCCAGGACCGACTCCCACCAGCCTTCGTCCACTTGAGGCATTGGCGATCCCGAAACATTCTTGCGATTTACCATAACCACCTGCCTTCCCTATCTCGTATTTGATTCCATCTCGAGGATGGCTTTAGCGACTTCTTCAACCGCCACACGCTGCTTCCGGTACAAATCCGCTTCGGACATGGCCAGTCGGCCAGCCACTTCGCGGACCTTGCGCCCTTCGATAAATTTCATTTCGAGAATGTTATATAGAATCCATTCCGTTGTAAAGCGCCGTTCGCCTTCCGGCCTGACGTGATCCACGGCCTTTCTCAATAACGCGCGCAGCGCATTCGCTGCGTTACCATCATATTCATGCGCCATCTCCTGGACCACTTGCAGGCGCATGAGCGGACTATTCGTCAGTTTTGGGCCGCCCCAATAATGTGTCAGCGCATCTTTGACCCAATTGGCAAGGTCAGCCTCCGGCGGCAGGGCTTCATTCAGAATGCTCGCGCGGGAATCATAACGTCCTGCGGCGCGCATGCGCTGGATCATGTCCACGCGGGGCTGCAAGTCTTCGAGGAAGCGGAACATGTGCTGCTGTAATTGCCGGTCTTCAAGCGCCAATGCGGCGCGGTCAGCCAAAAGCCACAAGGCATCACGCTGGTCGTGTTCCATGACCGGATGCTCGCTGTGAGCCACGCCGAGAATACCCAAAAGCGGCGGGACCTCGTCGCGATCCATATCGCCGCGCTTGCGCTGATGCAGCGGCAAAACCCAATACCTGCCCCAGACAAATTCGTGATGATGCGCGCCGTTGCCATTGCTCAACATCTCGAACGCGTTGGAAAGACCGTCCTGCCCAAGCATCGAGCGATTTCCAGCCATCACGATCAAAGACAAGTCGTCGCCATCCAGCGCGGCCACAAAGGCGGACGGCGATTGCATGTGATCGCGCACGGCGGCAAGGATCGCCTCCAGGAACTGCTGGAGGTCGCTTTGCGTGACCATGCGTTCCTCCATGTTCTGGAATATTTCGAGTTCCGCGCGGTCGCCTCCAAAGAAAAGATAACGTTCCCATAAGGGATAAAACAAGGTGATGGCATGTTCAAACAACAAAACCGTCGCGGTCATGGTCAACGGGACGAAAGCCGAATAGGGATCGCCGACCAAAACCCCGAGGCGCCGAACAATGGTCATCAACCCCAGTGCCAGCGATGCGGTGACCGGCCCGCGCATGATCCATTTGAAGAGGCGGCTCTTCACAACGCGGTCAGGCCATGAGACGCCGAAAAACGCCACCGCGTAGGCCATGAGGACAATCAACGCGCCGGCAAACACGTTGAGGATCGTGCTGATGCCCCAGAAGAAAAGCGGGAAACGGGCCGCGACGGAAGAGCCGTAAAGCAAATATGGATAAGAACCAAGCGCGGGAGCCGTCGCGCCGGCCATGAGATACAACATCCGGCGGCGGCCCAGGCGCGTCAACATGCGGGAATAGGCGCGCGCAAAATTGATTCCCGCCCAGATCATCGCCGCGACGTAGTAAACGGTAAAAAGCTCGGTCAAAAGAGTCCGCTGAAGATGAGGAGCCGGTTTGGCGTCCGGGAGAAGCGGACCCAGCAAAACTCCGAAGGCAAGCAGAACCAGGAAGCCCACCGAGACGACATACATCAGTCGAACAGCCAGCCGCCGTCGCCCGCGTGAAGGGCGCCCGGCAGTAACTAAAACCGCATCCGAAAGATGGACATACGCAGCGGGCAGGAAAACGATCCCCAGCCATTGCAGACGGAGGAGCAAATCAATTCCCCAATTCGGAACCGTTTTATTTTGAAGCGCTTCCGTGGTGAATACAACCACCACGCATAACAAAATGATCGCAAACGAACGCGCGACCCGGTCCCGCAAGTTGAATGTCAGGGCATACAGGAATAACGAAAAAGCCGTGATGGCGATTCCCGCCGTCAGGATCTGGTTAAGCGTTTGGATCCCCGCCAATAAATTTTCGGTCCAACCGTTAAACATAAAACCTTCCCAGAACCACTCTACTTAAGTGCCCTCGCAAAAAATAGAGCGACGTCTTGCGTCAAATAATAATGGTCATTATACCCGCAGAATTCATAACCGTGCTTTTGTGCCAGGCGGATGGCCGGCTGATTCTTCGACTGCATTTCGAGGAACAAGCGGCGGTGGCCGCGTCCAAGGCCCCATTCCTGCGCGGCCTGCAAAAGGGCGCTCGCCACCCCGCGCCGCCTCCATGGCGGCGAAATGACCAGGTCGGTCACCCACGCCACGGATGCGGGCCGCTCCGTCAAACAGAGATAGCCAATCGGCTCGCCCGAAGCGATGGCCGTCAGCATCATGGCCTTCTTCGTCCATTCGTCAGCGAGCGAGAACGGATTATGAGGATACGCCAGCGGGATCGGGCGCGGCAAACGGACATCACGAAAGGTCGCGACGATTTGCCCCGCGTCGCGGCGTAAATCCAACTGCCAAACATATTCGCTGCTGATGGAATGATCCAGCCCCATCAGGCGGGGAAGGTCAGATGCGATTGACGGACGAATTTGAATGGAAGACATAATTTCTTACTGACCCGCCACCCGGATTTGGATGATGCAGGGCGGCAAAGCGTTTCCCTGATTATCGGTGGCGACCAACCGGAGCTGGTAATCACCCGGGGTCAATGTGGAGGTATCCCAATCTCCAAGCGGGCCGTTGACCACCTCGCTGCGTCCGGCTGAGATCGTCGCCCATGTGGTGGAATTCAAGGGAGCAACTTCATATTTATAGAAGCCAAGATTTGGAGTATTGACCGTTCCCCGCAAAGTAACCTTGCCAGAGATCTGCGTCCCGGATTTGGGATCGGTAATGATCAATTCATCCGTGACACAGCCGCTGGTGTTGCTCAGTGTGGCAACGGGACGCGGCGTGAGCGCGATCTGCGTGGCGAGTTCCGCGGAAATGGTCCCGGTCGGCGTGGCGAGCAGGTCAAGTGTTGGCGTGACGACAAAAAAGGAGGCTGGCAGACTGGGGATGATAAAAGATGCCGCCGTAAATTCTCCGCAGAACAAAATCACCACGAGCGCAACAAACGCAATTGCCTGTCCCATCCTCCGAAGCGCGAATTCCTTTTCGAGGCTGTAAACAGCCTCGCGCCATTCATTCCAGGAACGCCATAACCAGCGGAATGCGAACAGCGCGCCGATGGCCAGTACAATATAGATCAGCACTTCATAAGTACTGAGGAACTGATAAATGATTGCCATACCCAGACTTGCTTACAACTGTTGCAGCACGCCGCGGATCAGTTTTTCGATTTTGGGTGTGATCATTTTCCCGGCTTCGATGACTTCTTCGTGCGTGGCGGCAGTGGAACCATCCAAATTGGCCTTGTTGCTGATGCCCGAAAAACCAAGCACGCGCATGTTGCCATGACGGGCAACGATCACTTCCGGCACCGTGGACATTCCCACCGCGTCCGCGCCGGCCATTCGCAGAAAGCGCAAATCTGCGGGCCCCTCAAAAGATGGGCCGCTCAACCCCGCGTAGATGCCTTCGCGGAGAATGATGTTGTTTTTCGGAGCGGCATTACGCGCCAGCGCGCAGAGATCGCGGTCATACGGTCTGCTCATATCCGGGAAACGCGGGCCGATCTCATCATAGTTCGGACCCATCAATGGATTGTGCCCCATCATGCCGAGGAAGTTAAGATTATCGCGGATGAGCATGACATCACCGGGAACATAATCGGGATTGACGCCTCCCGCGGCATTGGTGACGATCAAGATCCCGATGCCCAATCGCTGCATGACGCGGATCGGCAGCGTGACCTGCGCCATGGAATAGCCTTCATAAAAATGGATGCGGCCCTGCATGACAAAAACCGTTTGGCCTTCCAGCTCGCCAATCACGATCCGGCCCGCGTGACCGAACACGGTCGAGACCGGAAAGTGCGGCAGATCGCCGAAAGGAATCGCGTCTGGTGATCGAACGGATTCCGCCAAATCGTTCAGGCCGGAGCCAAGGATGATCGCAACGCGCGGCCGCTTCGAGGTCCGCGCTCGAAGCGCGGCCGCGCTTTCATCTATTTGGTCCAGGGAAAAATGGGAAATCATTCTGAAACTGCAACCTGTCCTGCGGGAAAATTTGGAGACAATTCTTCAGGAAAAAGAACTGCGACGGGATTATATCAGAAATAAATTTGACGGCCTGCGCCAGCCGATGAAACTGGCGCGAGACGCAGGAGGTTCGGAAATATCCCCGCATCCAAAATCAAATCTGTTCCCTCACTACAATACCTTTGCCAATGCGGTATCGGGAGCGGCGAACGTAGGGACAATTTGGCAAATTGTCCCACAAATGGCGAAGGCATTGTCACTATACATTTTTCTAAATTGCAAAAGGTAGATAAAAACCGCCTCTTATGCTATGCTAAGGCCAATTCTTATGGGACAAGGTTCTTTCGTCACAAAATTCACCGGGGCATTCAAACACGCACACAAGAGGTCGGGTCAAAATTTGGATGAGACGGCCCATTTCGAGTCCGGAGTTGAGCAGATCGAAATCCTGACGCGTCAACTGGAGGAGGAAAAGAGGCGCAATACCCAGCTGATTTTGCTGGGTGAGTTAAGCCGCCAGTTGGAGACTTTGCTCGATCAACCTGTGGCCGCGCAACTGGTCGTAAACACACTGGAGCGCGGCATCGCGTGTTCTTACGTTTGTTTATACGTGATCGATGTGGAGAGAAACGAGTTCGTGGTCATGGCTGCGGCAGGACAAATGACCCACCTCATTCCACCGGCCTATCGCCAAAACATCAAACGCGGCATCATGGGACGGGCGGCTCGCTTACGAAAGACGCAGATAAGCAACGACACCCGGCTCGACCTGGACTATTTCCCATTCGAACACGAGATGAGTCTGTCAACTCTCGTGGTCCCGCTCATTCATAATGGTTATTTGCATGGTGTATTGGAAATAAGCGCCCAACAGGGAAATGCGTTCCACGGCACCGATGTTTCCCTGGCCGAGGCGGCGGTCGCCGAGCTGATGCGGGCCTGGGAGCGATCCCGCTATCAGCAGAATTTGACGGAGCTGATCCAGGCCGGTATCTCTCTTACCACAATGGTCGAGCCGCAGTCTGTTGTGCATGAGGTGGCTTCGATCACACGGCAAGCCTTGAGCGCCCGATTCGTTTACGTGATTTTGCTCGACCAAATCGGCAACTTTAGCCAGCGGGCTTATTCGGGGCAAGCCCCCAAGCTCCTGAAGCATTTCGAAAACACCCCCCTTCAAAACAGCCTGATCCAATCAACGCTTAACGCCTCACAGCCGTTTCGCGTCCGGGATATTCGAAAATATCCGCTCACAGAAAACATAGAAATCGATCACAGCGGCCTGCGCAGCGCACTGGCGCTGCCCATCCGATTGCACCGTCTGAGCGTGGGTGCGATCCTGGCATTCGGCAAAGAGAATGAAATCTTTTTCACTGAAAACGATGAGTCGCTTGGAACCCTGCTCGCATCCCAGGCGGCAGCCGCATTGGAAAGCACATGGCTGTATCAGGAATTACGCAATACGTTGACCACCACCACACAGCTATATCAGGTCAGTTTCCAGATTTTACAAATCGAAGATCTGCGCGAGGCAGTCAAGCTTATCCTCGAAACAGCCTGCAAGGTGGCCAACGCGAGCGCTGCCGGTGTGGTACTGTTTACGCCGGAAAAGAATGTCGACATCGAACTGGCGATGGACGCCAATGGGATTCAGAATAACACGGCGCATCCAACCAACCTGATCGAACAGGTGATGTCCAGTGGAACAAGCATCTTTCTGTCCGATCAAACTGCAACCCAGGTTTGCTTCCCGGTCCAGACCAACGTCAGAAGATACGGTGGATTATGGCTGAGAGTCTCGGAGACGCTGAATTACGATTCACGGCATACTGCCGCGCTGCAAACGCTGGTAAATCACCTGGAGCGCGCAATCCTGCTAAACGAGTCACGGATCCAGGCAAAACAAATCGAAGAGGCCTACGAAGAATTGGAGATCACGTACGACCGCACGCTGGCCGCCCTCATGTCCGCGTTGGACGCGCGCGACCGCGAGACGGAGGGACACAGTTTGCGCGTCAGCCGGATTGCAGGCTATCTGGGAGAACAAATGGGGCTGGACAGCCATCAACTCAAGGCGCTGGAGCGCGGCTCACTCCTGCACGACATCGGGAAAATTGGCATTAGCGACACGATCCTGCACAAACCTGGTCCGCTGGATGACGAGGAATGGAAAATCATGCGCATGCATCCCGACATTGGCAAACAAATCGTGGAGGACATTCCATTCCTGCAGGATACCCTGCCTGTGATCCGCTATCACCAGGAACGCTGGGATGGCAGCGGCTATCCTTTGGGGCTGAAAGACAAGGATATTCCACTGCTGGCGCGCATCTTTGCAGTCGCAGATGCGTTCGATGCGTTGACCAGCGACCGCCCCTACCGGCAAAAGATTCCACTGCCGGAAGCCGTGCAATTCCTGGAAGAACAATCAGGCATATTATTCGACCCTGAGGTCATTAACGCCTTCGACGAGATCATTACGAATGGGCGCCTTCCCAATTTCATGGCGCCGGATTAGCCATGCTGTCGAAACCTTCCAAGCCGGGATTCATGCCATCAGAACATCGGATATCCGTGCGTCCTTCTGTCATTGCGAGCATGGTGGTGCTGGCGATCATCATCTTTTACGGGAGCGTGATCTGGCCGCAAAGCCCGACCGGCGCCATTGCAGTGACCGCTCTCGGCACCTTCGGGATTGTTTATTTATTTGTCTTCAATTTCCTCCTGGTTCCTTCCCCCCATTTCCGCGACATTTATAACTGGCTCAACGCGATCCTTACCGCCGTTGGCCTCGCCGCGCTTACCTTTTTGACCAGCAGCCAGCTCGCTCTTTACATCGCTGTCTTGTTGATCCTGGCAGCCATTACATCCTCCATCACCGCCGAGTGGGGGCCCGCTTACCTCCTGGTGATCCTGTCAACCACGCTTATCATGTTCTTCGAGCGCGAAAGGACAGTCCCAATGCGAAGCGGGATTTTCCACGTAAGCGCCGCAATCATCGCCCTGATCGCCGTCGAGACGATCAGGCAATTAAAGAACCTGTCGCGCGACCGAATCCGCAAGCTCGAAACGATCACCGAGTTCAGCCGCCAGATCGTCTCGTCGCTGGAGACCCAGCAGGTTTTGAAACTTCTCAACACGGCCCTGCGAAACGCGGTGGAGGCGGACACCTACTTCGTCGGCATGCGGGAAGGCGACGAAATGCGTCTCGAACTGATCTATGACGATAAACAATATTACGAGAATCAACGCGTCAAGCTGGAAGGGACGCTCTCCGGCTGGGTATTCGAGAATCAACAGAGTCTTTTTCTTCCCGACCTCCGAAAAGACGTCAGCCTGCCCAGAGTGCGGCTCGTCCTGCTTGGAAAGCACAAAACGAGCCTCTCCTGGATGGGTGTCCCCATGCGCGGCAACAGCGTGGATGGGATCCTCGTTATCGGCTCCTATCGCCCGAACGCGTTCGATCGCGCCGACCTGGAATTGCTCTCGAACCTGGCGCAACATGCGGCCCTCGCGCTCGACAACGCCTACCGCCACTCGCAGGTCGAACTTCAGGCTCACCTCGATAGCCTGACGGGCGTCTATAATCATGGCTATTTCCTAAAGCTTTTGAAAGAACAAGCCGATCAGGCCTTGCGCGATGAACAGCCGTTGAGTCTGATCATGCTCGATGTGGATTACTTCAAACAATACAACGATACATACGGGCATCTCGCGGGAGACGAAATACTGACATCCTTGTGCGCCGCGATCAAACAGCACATCAAAACCTCGGATGCGGTTGGACGCTGGGGCGGCGAGGAATTTGTCATTTCCCTGCCCAACGCCAATGCCAATCAAGCCATACAAATCGCGCTCCGGATTCGCTCGACGTTGTCCACGCTGACCGTCCAAAATCACGGAAAGGATCCGATCTCCGTGCCCACCATAAGCCAGGGAATCGCACTTTTTCCGGATGAAGTCAATGAGGTGATCAAACTGGTGGACCTCGCTGACCGCCGTCTTTATATTGCAAAGGCACGCGGGCGGAATCAAATCGAGCCCTCTCCGGATCAAATGTGGCTGGACGAAATCGAATAAAAGCCCGGCTGAAGAGCCGGGCCTGTTTTTAGTTCAAGACTTTCACAAACGCTTCGACAATTTTACCGACTGCCGCATCGTCAATCCAATAATGAGTCACCAGCCGGAAACGCCTGTCGGTATCGGGGTCCAACAAAATGCCGCGTTCTTTCATCTTCTCTGTGACCTGGAACGCGTTCATCCGGGCGCCGTCTGCCAAATCGAAATAGATCATATTGGTGAACGGCGTGCCCGCGTCCAAAACCAGACCCTCGACCTGCCTCAGGCCATCAGCCAATTTCTTCGCCCGCGCGTGATCCTCGCCCAGCCGCTTCGACATTTTTTCCAGCGAAATCAATCCGGCCGCGGCCAGCACGCCGACCTGACGCATTCCGCCGCCCAGCATTTTGCGAAGATGACGCGCTCGCGCAATGAATTTTTTCGATCCCACCAACATCGAACCGACCGGCGAACAAAGTCCCTTGCTGAGACAGAACATCACCGAGTCTGCCGGTTCGACTAATTCTTTGACCGAAACATTTTGCGCCGCGGCCGCGTTGAAAATCCGCGCGCCGTCAATGTGAAACAGCAAATGATTCCCGTGCGCCAGCTTCCCCACCGCGCGCGTGTATTCGACGGTCAATGGAACGCCGCCGCAAACATTCTGTGTGTTTTCTATGCAAACCAGCCGCGTAATCGTGTGATGCACATTCTCGCTTTGGATCGCCGGGCGAATATCATCGAGCGCAAGCGTGCCATCAATTTGATTCTTTATCGCGTGTGGATAGATGCCGCCCAACGCGGCCATCCCGCCCGCCTCGTTGAGATAAACGTGCGAGCAGTCGCCGACGATTACTTCGTCGCCGCGCTGACAGTGGACGAGCAGCGCCAGCAAATTCCCCATCGTCCCCGAAGGAACGAAAAGCGAATCTTCCTTGCCGAGCATCTCCGCCGCTTTCTCCTGCAACTTGTTGACGGTCGGATCATCCATATAAACATCGTCGCCGACTTCAGCTTCAGCCATGGCTTCGCGCATTTCGGGCGTGGGTTTGGTGACGGTATCAGAACGAAGATCAATGAATTCCATATTGCTTTTCCTTTCGCAAGTAAAAAGAGAGAAGATAGAAGTGAGGAGCGAGATGATGCTATTCTGCATCCACAAGATATTCTGCCGGGAATTCGTGAATAACTAATTTCGTCCCTGGCTCATTCTCGCCAACTTTTTTGGTTTTCAACCACGCAATATAACCATTCAGCAGACGGCGAATTTCCTCGATTTGATTCCGCAGATCATCGTATAAAGTCATTGAACAATACTCCAAATCTTTTGACACAATTAACATTACAGCGCAAAGTTAGAGCATTGAGGGTTCTGCTCATGGCTTTTCTACCGTTTTCGCCCTCATCTCCAACCCTTCCCCCGAATGGGGAAGGGAGTCTCCTCTCCCTTTGGGAGAGGGAAAGGGTGAGGGAGAATTGGCAGGGAACGATTGCTCGACCTTGCGCTGTAATATTAAATGGTTCAAAATTTCATCCAACGAACCACGTGCATTGTAACAAAAGCGCACATTATCCATATAATAATATCGTCCCGCACCTTCCGCGATATTCGCACCAATGCTCTTGGACGAACGCCGCAATTGATCGGAAAGTCCATACTTCTCTTCCTTTGGCATCAGAGGCAATAATTTCTTGTGAATATCCAACGACAACTGATGAGCCTTTTGCCATACTTTCAATTTCTCAAAACTCTGCTCAACCATCGCGCCTCCTTGCCTCTCGCTTCTTACTTCTCACTTCTCACTTCTTACTTCTCACCCTCTCAAGCACAATGACCAATTCTTCCGGCAATGCGGCTTCGAAAACACGCGGTTGTTTCTCGCCAGGCAAAACCACTTTCAACTTATGCGCGTGTAAAAAATGTCTGCCAATCGGAATGGACGATTTCTTTCTTCCATAAACTTCATCGCCCACAATCGGACAACCGAGGAATGCACAATGCAAGCGGATTTGATGGGTGCGTCCCGTCAGCGGATGAAATTCAAGCAAGGTGTAATTTGGAAAAGACTCCAGCGTTTTGTATTCGCTGATCGCTTCGCGGCCTTTGTTTGCGGACACGATCGCCATCTTCTTTCGATGATTCGGATCACGCCCGATCGCGGCTTCGACGCGGCCAGATGGTGTCGGCGGTTGGCCATCCGCCAATGCGAGATATGTCTTTTCAACTTTTCGCAATCGGAACTGATCTTGAAGCCAGCGATGCGCTTTGTCGTTCTTCGCCAGCAGAATCAAGCCGGACGTTTCTTTGTCCAAACGATGCACCACGCCGGGACGTTCCTCACCGCCAATGCCCTCGATGTCGGGATCGTATCCGAGCACGGCATGAACCAGCGTTCCCGAATCGTGTCCAGCGGCGGGATGCACAACCATCCCCGCGGGTTTGTTGATGACGATCACATCCTCGTTTTCAAAAACGATATCCAGCGGAATATCTTCGCCGATCAAATCCGTCGGCGCGGACGGCGGTACGCGAACTTCGACCAACATATTTTGTTCGAGCATCTGTCCCGATTTTTTAGCGGGCGCGCCGTCCACGCGGACAAAGCCATCCTTGATAAGCGCCTGCAGACGCGTGCGCGAAAAGTCGGGCAAAGACTCAACCAAAAAATGGTCGAGCCGCTCCCCGTCCGGGTTCTTGAAGCGAAAGGTGAAAACGTCCTCGGTCACGACTCCGTGCCAGCGTTTGTCGCCGCGGCTTTCTTCTCGTTGCGTTCCTTGATCCAAATGCCAAGCAGCAAAACAACCACGCCGACCGTGATCGAAGAGTCAGCCATGTTGAAAACCGGGAATGTGCCGATGGAAATAAAATCCGTGACCTTACCCGCCAACAGGCGGTCAACCAGGTTGCCAGCCGCGCCGCCCATTTGCAGACACATCGCGAGACGCAATGTCCAGTCATTAAGTTCGACACGCGGAAAATAATAGATGATCGCGATAATGACCAGGATCGCCAGCACAGTAAAGACCGCGTTGCCATTTTGAAACGAGCCAAACGCCGCACCGCTGTTCGACCAGTTCACAACGCGCGCATACGGACTCAACCAGTTCAACCAGCCTGGAAGCCACGTGCCTTCGAACGGCAGGTTCGTTCGCACCAGCCATTTCGTCCATTGATCGAGCACGACAATCAAACCTGACGGAACAAGCAATATCAAATAATCACGCAAATACCGATTCAATCGTTCACCTCGAAAAAAAATTTTGCAAGCGCGTACTCATTGTACGTCGTTGCGAGGGCGCTCTTCCCGGAGCAATCTCATGATTCCAACAGGAGATTGCTCCGTCGTTGCTGCGCTCCTCCTCGCAACGACATAATGGTCATGATTTTTGCATAAGCATTTATATTCCAATCAAGAACGCGCGCTCTATTTTACCCCGATTACTGGACAAACACGCGCGGCACCCGCGCGCTGATACTGGTCATCGCTTCATATTCGTTCGTGCCGGCCCACTCAGCGAGATCCTCTGCGGTGATGCCTTCGCCGAACAAAACAACTTCGTCGCCAACCTTTGCGTCATCATCACCGACATTGACCATGAACTGATCCATGCAGATGCGCCCTACTTGCGGATATTTTTTCCCGTTGACGATAACTTGTGCGCGATTCGTCATGCGGCGAAAATAGCCGTCGGCATATCCGCACGGGATGGTCACGATTCGCGCGGGACTTTGCGGCTGCCACAGCGACCCATAGCTGACCGGCCGCCCGGGCTGTGTGACCTTGCTGTACGCGACGCGCGAGCGCCAGGTCAACGCGGGCTTGACTTCGACGGTCCGCTTCACCTCGCGTCCTGGATAGACTCCATAAAACATCACACCCGGACGAACCATGTCGAAATAACTTTCAGGCAATTGCAGCACCGCGCCGGAATTTGCCAGGTGACGAATCGGCGGATGCGGCACACTTCGCTTTTCATAAAAAGACAAAACGTCATTGAAGCGTTCCAATTGCAATTTGGCGTGGATAAGATCGGGCATTTCGGAATTCGCGAAGTGAGAAAATATTCCTTCGATGCCCAAATGGCTACACGACAGAGATTTTTCAAGGAATGGCCCGGCTTCATACTCGTGAACACCGGTGCGTTCCATGCCGGTGTCAATCTTGAGATGGACTTTGAGTTTTGTCCTCGCGGCTTGCGCGGCTTCCTCGGCGGCATCGAGCAATTCAGGCGATGAGACTGCAAGCGTCAAATCGTATTGAATGAAAACCGGGACTTGTTCTGGAAGAGTCCCGCCCATGACGAGGATCGGTTTGTCAATTCCGATCTCGCGCAGATGAATCCCCTCCTCCGCCAACGCCACGCCAATGTAATCCGCGTATGGCGCGATATAGGGCGCGACACCATCTATACCATGACCGTACGCGTTGGCTTTCAAAACAGTCATCACTTTTGCTGGCGCAACTTTTGTGCGGATATTTTCCAAATTTTGTTTTAAGCGGGAAAGATTGACTTCGAGATAAGTTGGTCGCATCCGCTGATTTTAAGACGTAATGCGTAAAACGTAAAATGTTATTTTCTTTCAGCATATCGAGGCGTGTGGTGGCAATGAATGCATTAAAAAGAAGCATCCGAGTCGAACACCGACTCGGATGCTCTCCAATTTACAAACTTCGGTTGAACTTAATGTCCACCGCCTTGACCATGACCATGGCCGTTGCCTGGGTTACCACCTTGTCCATGACCATGTCCATTGCCAGGGAAACTGGTGCCATTGAACAAACCGACAGCTCGACCAGAAACGACGGCGCCTAGATTGAGGCCATGATGCATACCAAGGACAAATTTTTTCAACTGGCCCCAATTGGTAGCACCGCCTAAGTTAAGCGAGCCAATATTGTTTCCTTGTTTAGCATTCAAAATATCTTGGCAGGTTGGCGTCGAGTCACCGGTCGTATTATTTGTTTGTAGCATCAAAGCCATCCAGCAGGCCTGTGCGATCTCGCCATAACCAAAACCATCACTATGCAGGGTGTTAATGAGGGTCAAATCGATTCCCAGCGGGCCGCTAAAGAAATTACACAACGCTCCAGCAACAGGGTTCGACTGGTTGCCACCTTCCGAAGAATCGCCGCCGGTGGAAGTTCCAACAGCAACAGGTGTACCGCCAGTGGATGTTCCGCCCGACGCCGCACAAGGATTCGTAGTCGGCACGGGTGATGGAGTCTCAGTAGGACCCGGTGTTCCAGTCAATGTTGCAGTTGGCGTATCTGTTGACACGGCTTGTGACGGCGCTGCGGCAGCAGCAGATGCAACTGCCGCTGCCACCAGGACCATAGCCAGCAGCACGGCCAAAACAGTTTTACTTTTCATTTCGACGAACCTCCATTTGAATTAGAAGTTAGAGTCCTTTACTCTACTTACATACCCATGTCGAAAACCAACACCGGAGGTTACGTGTCTACAAAAATGAAAACTCGATGCAAGAACATTCGTCCCCTGGCAATCTGCATCGAGCAGTAAGACGAAAAATGTTTAACGTGATATTCGTGAAAATGTTATGCCTTGAAGCGGCACAATTTTATTAAGAATCTTAGATTCAAGTCGTCCTTCAAATTTTTCCAGCAACGTAATCCAACACATCTATCTTCGTCAGGATACCGGTTGGCTTTCCCTGTTCGACGATGATCAACGCGTAACCGCTTGTAAGCATTGACATGGCATCATCGAGCGAAGTCTCTGGCGGGAATACGGCTCTGGCATTCTGCACCAGCTTGTCAATCGGTTCATCATGACTGTGCTGATGATTGTCAAGCACATGATTCAACAAGTCCACTTCTTCGATCGTACCGACCAGCATCCCGTCCGCGCCGACAACAGGCATCTGCGATACAGAATTCTGCCGCATGGCCGTTATCACTTTGCGCATCGAGTCGCCCAGCGCCGCGGTATGGAGCGTTTTGTTCGGCTTGGCAAAGAGCAGGTCGCCGAGGGTCACCTCGCCGAATTCCATCTCGAGGAATCCGTTCTCGCGCATCCATTTGTTATCGTAGAACTTGGAAAGATAACGCGAGCCGCTGTCGGGAAAAATGACAACAACCAAACGATCGGCAGACAGCTTTGCCGCATACTTCATCGTCCCCGCCAGCGCCGAGCCGGTCGAGCCGCCCGCAAAAATTCCCTCCTGCCGCACCAATTGCCGCGCCCACAGGAAAGACTCCTTATCATTGGCGCGCACGATCTCATCCACAACCGACAGATCGGTGGCGGACGGCAGAAAGTCTTCGCCGATGCCTTCGACTTTGTACGTCTTCGGATACACCCCGCTTGGAATCCTTCCCTTGTTCTGCCAAATCTCGGTTAAGATCGAACCTTCGATGTCCACGCCGACGATTTTGATCTTCGGATTTTTCGATTTGAGATAATGCCCCAAACCGGAGATTGTCCCGCCCGTGCCCATGCCGATGACCACGTCGGTCACCCTGCCGTCGGTCTGATCCCAAATTTCGGGGCCGGTCGTCATTTCATGCGTTTTGGGATTATCGGGATTGTGATATTGATTCGCTAGAATCGCGTTGGGCGTCTCGCGCGCGAATCGTTTCGCGACTTCATAATACGAACGCGGATCTTCCGGCGCGACGGCAGTCGGCGTGATGACAACCTTTGCTCCGTAGGCGCGCAGGAGCATGATCTTCTCGTTGCTCATTTTGTCGGGCATGACGAAAATAGTCTTATAACCTTTGAGCGCCGACGCGATCGCGAGTCCCACGCCCGTATTGCCCGAAGTGGATTCGACAATCGTACCGCCCGGTTTGAGTTCGCCGCGCTTTTCGGCCTGCTCGATGATATTCAGCCCAACGCGATCTTTGATGCTCCCGCCGGGATTCAAATTTTCAAGTTTGGCATAAACTGGAACTTGAACGCTTGCCGCCACGCGTCCCAAGCGTACCAGCGGCGTCTGACCGATGACGCCCAAAATATTATCGTACACATGTTTTTCATTTGAAACAGGAAGGCCTGACATTCATTCTCCTTTGGTTTGATGGCAATTTTACCAGCGGACGATAATTGCAGAGCAACAGAAACAAACGCTCCCGCCAAAAACCTTCGACGGGAGCTGCAACCTTTATACTTTCGAACTTGCCAACCTTCAACTCAATCTCAATAGACTGGCAAACTTGTATCCACTTCCTTTGCCCAGGCATTGATTCCGCCTTTGAGATTCTTCGCCTTTTTGAATCCATGGCTTCCAAGCAAGATTGAAATCTTGACAAAACCATGGTGCGGTTTCATAATGGTTCCAAAATAATTCCCGAACGGAGCCGATGATGGCTACAATAACAATCAAGAACATTCCTGACGAAATCTACGACAAGATTAAAATACAAGCAAAAGCCAATCGTCGCAGCGTGAACAGCGAGATCATATCCATTTTCGAACAGGTAGTTCATAAACGCACACCCGCCGATATGAAAGCCGTACTAAGCCGCGCCCGCCAGATCAGGGAATTGACCGGGCATTATATTGCAACTCATAAGGAGATCACCCGCTGGAAAAAGGCAGGACGCGAATGATCACCGTGGACGCGAACGTTATTGCATATTTATTTCTTCAAAATGAATTCACGCCATTAGCCATTCAAGTTTTCGAGAAGGACCCGGATTGGTATGCGCCGATCCTTTGGCAAAGCGAATTCCGCAATATTCTGATCAACTACTATCGGAAAAAATTGTTAACGCTGGACAATATTCAGAAAATCGCAGATGAAGCCCACAACTTGATGGCAAACCATGAACAGTTGATCTCGTCGGACGCAGTGCTCGAACTTGCGGCAAAAAGCCGCTGTACGGCGTACGATTGTGAGTATGTCGCGCTGGCAAAAGAAATGGCACTCTTATTGGTTACATTCGATAAAGACGTGATTCGAGATTTTCCAAGAATCGCTGCATTGCCTCAGAATTTTCTTCGATCCTGATTTCTAAAAGTCTCCTGCCGAGAGTTTCGACAGGAGACTTTTCAACTTTCAAGCTTTCAACTAACATTACAGCGCAAAGTTAGAGCATTGAGGGTTCTGCTCATGGCTTTTCTACCGTTTTCGCCCTCATCCCCAACCCTTCCCCCAAATGGGGAAGGGAGTCTCCTCTCCCTTTGGGAGAGGGAAAGGGTGAGGGAGAATTGGCAGGGAACGATTGCTCGACCTTGCGCTGTAATACTAATAGATCGGCAAATTCTTATCTACTTCTTTGGCCCAGGCGTTGATCCCGCCTTTGAGATTCTTCGCCTTCTTGAATCCTGCACTTGCCAACAATTCAAGCGCACGAGTCGAACGTGTTCCGGCTTTGCAGAAAACGACCATATCTTCTGCCGAGTCGAGTTCGGAAAGTCGAGCAGCTAATTGACCGAGCGGAATGTTAACTGCATTTGGAATCGCAGAGATTTCCAATTCGTGCGGTTCGCGCACATCCAAGAGTTTCAGGTGATTTTGCTTTAAGCGCGCTGCTAATTCAGGTGCGGAAATGTCCCAGCCCGCGCCAGCCAAGCCTTCGTCGTGGTCGTGACCCGGAACGCCGCAAAATTCTTCGTAATCCATCAATTCCTTGATGTCGGCGTTCGGCCCGCACACGCGGCAATTTGGATTCTTCTTCAACTTCACAAAATCGAATGACATATCAAGCGCGTTGTAAAGCAGAAGTTTTCCGATCAACGGCTCACCGATGCCAAGCAAAACTTTCAATGCCTCGGTCGCTTGAAGTGTGCCAATCGTACCGGGCAAAACGCCGAGCACGCCGCCCTCCGCACATGATGGAACGAGTCCGGGCGGCGGTGGTTCGGGGAAGAGACAGCGATAGCACGGTCCCTCCTTTGCATAGAAAACGCTCACCTGTCCATCGAAGCGATAGATCGAAGCATACACATTCGGCTTGCCAAGAAAAACCGCCACATCGTTGGTCAAATAGCGCGTCGGGAAATTGTCCGTGCCATCCAGTAAAATATCGTAATCCTTCGCGATCCGCAGTGCGTTCTCGGATGTGTAGGGTTCGTTATAAATTTCAATTTCGATATCAGGATTGAGATCCAACAAACGATTACGCGCTGACTCAACTTTCAATTTTCCGATCGTGGATGTGCCGTGAATTACCTGCCGCTGCAGATTCGACGAATCCACGACATCGTAATCCACGAGTCCGATCCGACCGATGCCGGCCGCCGCCAAATAAAGCGCGACCGGCGACCCGAGTCCGCCCGTGCCGATGATCAGCGCCGACGAACCTTTCAATTTACGCTGACCTTCGAGACCAACTTCGGGAATCAAAAGGTGGCGCGAGTAACGCAGGATTTCATCGCGAGTTAAACCGGGAAGCATCTTTCCTCTATATCTCGGAGTGCGGACTTAAGTCCGCAACCACCAATGCAGACTGAAGTCTGCACTCCGTCTGCCTGCACTCCATCCGTTCCGCCCGCAATCGAAGGAATCAAAATCACGCGCGCGTTTTCATCGAGCGGCGTCTCGAGTCCCTGCAAATCCTTGATATTGTTTTCGCCGACGAACAAATTCACGAACGGGCGCAATTGTCCGTCGCCATTATACAAATGCGGTTTCAACGTCGGAAATTTTTCGATTAAATGCTCCATCGCTTGAGCGACATTGTCGCCATTTACAGCGACCTCGGCCTGCCCATTTGTATAGCTGCGCAATGGGGTCGGGATTTTCAAAGTTGCCATAATCAACCTCACCTCACCCCCGCCCCCTCTCCGAAACGGAGAGGGGAGAAAGGATGAGGATTTATTTTTTATTCTAACTCAATTGGCCGGAACAGGGTCGCATCCCTGGCGTTCGACAACAGCTTCGCATGTCGAAGCGTTGAAAATTTCGACCGAGCCGGCCTGTGCGAATGGCTGCATGAAATTCTCAAGATATTCTTTATCCTCGGACTCGGCAATCAAAACCAGCGTGTGCTGGCTGTCGAGCACCGCATCGCCGATCAGGTCAACACCGTATTTGCGCGCGTTTTGTTTGCTCAAGTACTGTAACAACATTTGTCCCATTTCGGGATTCTTGGCCGGGCAGGTTTCAGCAGTATGTTGGTGACGAACAAAGTAGAGAGACATTTTTAAACTCCTTTGGTTTTTTATGTCGTTGCGAGGAGGGTGTCGTTCCCGACGAAGCAATCTCCTCTTTCACGACAAGATTACTTCGTGGCGCCTTGGCGCCACTCGCAATGACATTAATTGGTTTGTATTTCTTCTTCAACGAACTGCGAACGATCTTCGACCAATCGCCACGAGCGGCTTTCGATGGCTTTACCTGAATCCACGCTCGTGATGATGTATGAAAAAAACGGCTGTGCCCAATCGCGATCAAACTCCGACGGGCGGTTCGGATGATCGGGATGCGAATGGAACACGCCGATCAGACTCAGCCCGAGGCGGTCGGCTTCCAATTCGGCTTTGAGATAATCCTCGGGCGCGATCAAATAACGATTGTGACGCGCGGCATCTTCACGCGAATTGGTCAGCGGAAGAATGGATTTCACCGCACGCTCCACGCCATCTGAGCCAAGCAAAAAGCCAGCGCCTTCTTCGGGATAGGCTTGCTCACCATGCGCCTGGATTTGTGTCAGAATATCTTTTGAAAGCCGCAGCATCATTTGCCTTCCCATAGCGCTTTGTCGCTCAGATATTTGTAGCCCGCGTCGGGAAAGAGCGTGACGATCACACCCTCCTTCAATCGAGATGCGACTTGCAGCGCCGCGACCATCGCCGCGCCGGACGAAATTCCGACAAACAGACCTTCTTCACGCGCCAACCGTCGGACCATTTCGTGCGCCGCTTCGGTCTGGACTTCGAGCGTCTCGTCCGCAAAGGCCGAATCATAAATCCCGGGCTTGATCGCGGACGGCATGTGCTTCAATCCTTCAAGTCCGTGGAACGATGCATCAGGTTGGAACGCAATGATCTGTACATTCGGCAATTGCCCGCGCAGATAACGTCCGGTTCCCATCAACGTACCTGATGTTCCAAGCCCCGCGACAAAATGTGTAACCTGTCCGTTCGTTTGCGCGAGGATTTCCGGGCCGGTCGTCAAATAATGCGCCTGCCAGTTGGCATCGTTGTTGTATTGATTCGCGTACCAATATAGATCGGGCTTTTCCGCGGCCATTTGACGTGCAGTCAGTATCGCACCATCTGAGCCTTCGGATGGATCGGTGAGGATCACTTCCGCGCCGAGCGCGCGCAAAATCGTGATTCGCTCCAAGCCGGCATTGGCGGGAACGCACAATGTCACCTCGATTCCCATCGCCGCACCGAACGTGGCGTACGCAATGCCCATGTTGCCAGAAGTTGAGTCGAGTAGGCGTTTGCCAGCAACGAGATTGCCGTTTGCAAGTGCGATGCGAATGATGTTGAGCGCGGGCCGATCCTTGACCGAGCCGCCCGGGTTGAACCATTCAGCTTTGGCGAGAACCTGAACACGCGGATGCAGGTCGCGGGTCGCGCGGCGAAGCGGGAGCAGTGGCGTGTTGCCTACGTGCGACTCAAGTCCATCTTCAATCGCTTTAAATTGTGTTTTATGTATCTGTGTAAGTGTCATCCGATACCATTAACGCTCTAGCCGCCGTCTTCGGCGGCGCCCGCAGGGTGCTTCGCGAAGGACGCCGCCTAGAGCCGCGTAGAGTTAAACAAAATCAGCCAACGATAACAAAAAAGGACGCTATGCAAGCGCCGCCGATTCGATTGATCGAATGCGGGGAGTCGCACATCGTCCTTCAATTCGTTGGCTGACTTTTTGAAGAGGCGGTGTTACGAACCCCGCCTTAGACAGGAGCAAAGGTGAAAAGTTATCATAGGCTATTTGTAAGATGTCGGCTATTTTACAGTTCTTACCTGTTTTGTCAAGGCAAAAATGCGCCCTACCCTGCCCTCCCCATCCCGCGAAACGCGGGATGGGGAGGATGGCACCCGAAGGTCCGCCGTTCTGTGCGGAGAGTGACAGGTAGGGCAGTAGGGCTACTTCTCTTCCAACGCAAATTGTATCGAGCGGATTACGCCTTCGATGTCATTCATCACATCATTATTCCAAAACCGAATCACTTTATAACCTTGCGATTGCAGATATGTTGTTCGTTCTTCGTCGCGATCTTGTTGATTCAAATGTTGGCTTCCATCGAGTTCAATAATCAGTTTCTTGCGCGGTGCACAGAAGTCAGCAATGTATTGACCGATTGCATGTTGTCTTCTGAAACGGATTCCATCTTCGCGCATCGCGCGGAGATATAACCACAACTTCTTTTCAGCGGGAGTTAACTCGTGGCGTAATTCGCCTGCACGGTGAAGCATCTTCGGTGTTGAGCGTTTTGGAGGCATGATTAACAATTATAGCCCTACCCCATCCCTCCCCAAATCCGACATTCAAATATTGAATACGGATTCTATTTTCCTTGTCGGATTTGGGGAGGGTGTCGGAACGACGGGTAGGGCTGCTTGGTTTGTCAAGACAAAAATCAATTGGCATCCGATGTTGGTATCTTGCTAACAAAAGCAACTAGGAGTGCCATTATTCCTTCTCGAAGCCAATTGTGTTCTTCGCAAACCTTGTCCCACAATTCTGATGTAGTGAATAAGGATCTTATATGAGGCGCTACACCTGAACTGTGTTGACCAACGCCATGAAGCAAAGAGTCTCGATAATTTTTTAGCCAACCACCTTCTTGTAATCTTTCATTTGCTATATCAAGAAAAACTTTTAAATAATACTTACATGCGGGATGCAGGCTTTCCAATTCTTCAATTCTCTGTTCCAATGCTTTTATGCCATCAAAGATCGAATCCCAGTTCTGCTTTAACCCAAAAACTAAACAACTCAAACTAACAAATTTATCCCATTGTGCTCTTATCATTACGGCAGAATAATCAAGAAAGATTTTTCCATGCAATTGATCAACCATAATTTTTCTAAGATCCGGTTTACTAAATTGTTCCTGAATTTCATCTGGGAGCATACTCAAAAAATCAGCAATTGATGCTTGATGATTATAGAAACCAAGTCCATGATAATACTGTCTTGTAATAATTATTTGGGTTTCAATTAACAAGCAATGAATGAAATGGGAAAAGAATTTCTCGACAGCTTGGTCGTCAACAAGGCAATTACCTTTACTCGCAAACAAATTGCCATAGCCGCCCGCGACAAGTGGAGTAATTCCACGAGCCCGCACACCGATTCTTTCTAAATAGTCAATTACTTCAGTGGACAACTTACGATAAGTTATAGGCTTATCAAATTCGTCTTTGCGAAAATCGCCGGGTAATTTACCAATGGCATCCATAATAGATATAACTGACATCAACTTATCTTGAGTCATTGGTGCAATCGCTAAGTTAGGTTGAATCTCGACCGATGGTATCATTTCAGTTGCACGAGCTGATCGCCTAACTACTTCAAGCGCGCCAGCATAGGTAATAGCACCATCACCAAATAGTTTATTTTCCTTACTTCGTCTTCTCTTTCTTTTAGTCATTTTTCCTCCAAAATACACAAAACATTATCCTCCTGAAATCGAAGCCAATAACGTAACTCGATCTTCTTCTTTCAATTTCGTCTTCAAGCCCTTAAGCTCGCGGATGGTTTCATCATTGACGAAGACATTGATGTGGCGTCGCAGTTTAGTTAGCAAGGGAGAAAGTTATAAGCCATATAATGTTTCAGGTGCAATGTCCGCGCCATTGGGCCATTGAATGGTATCGCTTTCTCGATTCAAGAAAACTTGCTTGAAGTATTCGACATCCTTCAGCGGCGCAAAGACCTTTCTTTTATCAGAGGAGATCTTCTTTCTGAAGTCCACGACTTTTTCCGTACCATCGTTGAACCGAAGCCAGACCTGATAGTCTTTTATATATTTTGCATCTACAATCCAAATCATAGGAACCTCTATTCAAGCGGGGGAATCTTATTCAGGTTAACTATAATTGCCTTACAAATTTCGGTTGAAAATACAGCGTTTTTGGCTCAAAGTATGTTAGGCAATCAGTGTTAACCCGAATAGTGTATTCGCCAGTGGTTTCAAGGCTGATCCAATTATTCATCAATTCATCGCGATGTTCGTTCGCCCACTCCAAGACCAAAGGCAACGCCCGCCGAGGCAATTTTCCCTCCAGCACTTTGAGTTCGCTGATGGACAACACTGCGCGATCCTCGCCATACTTAACATGAAAATGCGGCGGGTTATGTTCGTCAAAATACATGAAGATGACGATGCCAAAAAAGCGGCTTATCTCAGGCATGTTAGAGCCTTTCCAATATAATTATACGGCAAATCGTTTTATCACCCTCCCGAAATCGAAGCCAGCAACGTGACGCGATCTTCTTCTTTCAACTTGGTTTTCAAACCTTTGAGTTCCTTAATATTTTCATCGTTGACAAAGACATTGATGTGCCGCCGTAGTTTGCCGCTCGAGTCGAAGACGTGGGTTTTCAGCGCGGGATATTTTTCCACGGCGTTATTCAATACTTCGATCACCGTCACACCATCCACTGCGGCTTCGGGTTGATTGTCAATGTAATAGCGCATCAACGGTCCGACTTTCAATACAGGCATGTTTCAATTTTACACCAACGAAGGGGCTGATGATAGAATTTTCAAAATCATCACGACATGGAAGCAGCAATGAAAAAACTCGTTTACTTTTTTCTTCTCATCGCATTCGTAAGTTTTGCGTGTAAATCATCGGCGACGCCCGCGCCTTACGCCACGTATCCAGATTATTACTCAAACAATCCGATGGTGCATCAGGTTGGGAAAACAATTGTTGATTCCGATCAGAAGCCGTTGCGATTGCGCGGCGTCAACCTCGGCGGATGGCTGCTTTGGGAAGGCTGGGATTTCAGCAAAGGCGCGGATATTTCCGAAAATAAGATCGACGCCGGGTTGACCAACTTGGTTGGCGCGCAGGCCGTCGCCGATTTTCATCAACAAATTTACGACACCTTCATCACCGAAGCGGATATTCAACGCATTGCGCAATTGGGATTCAATTCCGTACGACTACCGATCAACTATCAAATCTTGGAAGATGATAATAATCCATATGTTTATAAAGATTCCGGCTGGCAATTGATTGACCGCGCGCTGGCTTGGTGCCAGAAATACAACCTATATGTGATCCTCGATCTGCATTCTGTTCCGGGCGGACAATCTGCGCTTCCGCCGTCCAACCCGACTCCGGGTGAGCCGCGCATCTGGAAATCCACCGACGATCAGAATCGTACTATCGCGCTCTGGAAAGCCATCGCCAATCGCTACAAGAATCAGAAAATTATTGCCGGCTACGATCTGCTGAATGAACCGCTTCCGCCCTCCGGCGCGGATTTGATCGGTCTCTATGAACGAATCATCGCCGCGATCCGTCAAGTTGATCCGTATCACATGATCGTCCTCGAAGGAGGCGCATTCTCAAGCGACTTCAGCATGTTCGCAGGTCCGCTTTCGATGAACGAGACGTATGGCTTTCACATGTACACATGGTTCGGCGATAACCGCCAGAAGAAACTCAGTCAAATAAACGCGGTATCGTCAGCGCAAAACATTCCTTTATGGGCTGGCGAATTCGGCGATAACACCTATGACATGATTTCCAGCACGGTGGCAATGTACGAAGACCCGGCGAATGGAGTCACTGCCGGTTGGTCTTTCTGGACCTGGAAAAAAGTCCCATCGAAATATCCCGCATTGGATTCGATCATCGTGCCGCCGGGCTGGCAAGCCGTGATCAATTGGGTGAACGCACCAAGCAAGAATCCGCAACCAACCGCGCAACAAGCGCAGGATGCAATGAAGGCGTTTGTCAATGCAGTCCAACTCCAAAACACCCAACTGGATCAAAGAATGGTAAACGCGCTTACTGATAACTGGCATTAAATAAAAAGCCGAGGCTTTGCATCTCGACTTCTTACATCTTACTTCTTACTATTCCCCACTTACCATTCACTATTCCTCTTTCTTCGCTTCCATTTCCTTCTTATGCGCTTCCACGATGCCAGCCGCAATCTGTGCCGGAACGATATCGTAATGATCGAGCTCCATCGTGAAGTAGCCGCGTCCGCCCGTGATGGAACGCAGCTGGGACGTGTAACGCAGCATTTCCGCCAGCGGAACATGCGCCACGATGATCGTATTGCCGTGTTCTGAATCCGTGCCTTGCACGCGTCCACGACGGGTATTGAGATCGCCCATTACGTCACCCATGTTCGCATCGGGGACAACCACGCGCACATTCATGATCGGTTCGAACAACACCGGACCGGCATCCTGCACTGCGAGTTTGAACGCTTCGCGTCCGGCAATTTCGAATGCGACCGGTTTCGAGTCAACGGGATGCTCCTTGCCATCATAAACGATGACTTTCACATTGCTCATCGGATAACCGGCAAACGCGCCATGCGCCATCGTAGCCACGATGCCTTTTTCAATGGGAGGCAAATAGGACTTGGATAGATTCATGCCAACCAACTCATCGGTAAATTCAAAATCGGCGGATGGCAATGGCTCGATGCGCAAATGCACTTCACCGAATTGTCCCGCCCCGCCAGATTGCTTCTTATGCCGATATTGCGCGGAAGCCTTGCGCGTGATCCCTTCGCGGTATGGAACCTTCGGTTCACGCGTCAAGAGTCCAACCTGAAATTTGGTTTGTGCGCGATGAACCGCGACATCAATATGCTGGTCGCCCATACCTTGTAAAACCGTTTCGCCGGTTGCGTGCTCGTTATACCAGGAAAGCGTCATATCTTCTTCGCACAGACGTCCCAAAGTTGGTGTGATCTTGGCGGCGTCGGCCTGGGTCTTCGGAGAGATCGCGACGCGGAACAAAGCCGCGGGGAATTTGGGCGGAGCGACCGTCAGCGGGTGATTCTTATCACTGAATGTATCGCCCGTCGCGCTGACCGTCAGCTTTGCGACCGATCCAATATCGCCCGCGTGAACCACTTTGACCGCGATCTGTTCCTTGCCGCGCTGGAGATGCAAACCGGACATGCGCTCTTCCGCGTTCTTATTCTGATTCCAAACATGCGCGTCGGCTTGAACGGTGCCGGACAGCACACGGAAATACGTCATCTTACCCACGAACGGATCGGCGGTTGTTTTCCAGACATACGCCGCCAACGGGCCGGTATCCGTCGCGGTCAATTTTATTTCGCCGTCCTTCCCGCTGGCAACGCGCGCCGGGGATTGAGCTGGCGACGGAAGCAAATCCACAATGCCATCGAGCAGCGGCAGCGCGCCAATTTCGTGCGCGCCCGCGGCGCAATAGACCGGGATAAAGCTTCCAGCTTGGACAACTTTCTTTAGACCGCGAACCAGCTCCTCGTCCGAGAGAGAACCGTTATCCAAATATTTTTCGAGCAAGGTGTCTTCCCCTTCCGCGGCCGCTTCGACCAGCACTCCGTGCGCTTCCTTCGCTGCGGCCTGCATGTCCGCAGGAATCTCCGAGGCGGTTTTGCCATCACCCATGAAGGCTTTCATCGAAATCAAGTCAATCACGCCTTTGAAATCATGCTTCTCGCCAATGGGCAACTGAACTTTGACCAAACGTTGGCCAGCACCGTGAGCAAACTCTTCAATGGACGCATAAGCTTTTTCAAAGTTGGCGTTATCGCGGTCCAGCTTGTTGATGACGACAAAGCGCGGCAGCTTGAATTCGTCAACGTGACGCCACGCGATTTCGGTGCCGACTTCGAGTCCAGCCACGGCATCAACCAAAACCAGCGCGCCATCCGAAACGCTCAATGCAGAAATGACTTCGCCGACAAAATCGGTGAAGCCCGGCGCATCGAGCACGTTGATCTTATGATCGCGATGCTCGACTGGAAGAACGCCGGTGTACAGGGAAATCTTGCGGCGATTCTCTTCTTCGTCGTAATCCGAAATGGTCGTGCCGTCCTCGATCCTGCCAAGCCGCGTGGTCGCCCCCGTTCCGTGCAAAAACGCCTCCGCCAACATCGTCTTGCCCGCGCTCCCGTGTGAGACAAGCGCAATGTTGCGAAGAAACTCAGTGGTATACTCTTTCATCACAACCCTTCCTATAAGTGGAATGATGCCAGCCGCATGATTGTAAAAGAAGAGAGTTGAATTGTCAAAGTGTGGACTGTCATGACGTAAAGGTGACATGGACGAAATTCTCTGGCATTACTCGTATCTTTGGATCGCGGTGGGGCTGACCGTCGTTGCGGGATTGGTCCTGCTTACACGTCAACCGAAAGCAAGAGATTTCGTTGCATTCGGCGCAATCGCAGCCGGTTTGGTTGTGACCTGGATCATTTTGCATCCGCGCCAAACGCCCTTGATGACCGATGCCAAAGCCGTCCGGCAGATGATCGGCGCTGGCGAACCCGTGCTGCTCGAATTCCAATCGCCCTACTGAATTTATTGCACCGCAGCGGAACCCGTCGTGAACGGGCTGGAACAGGAATTAGGTGACAAAATCCACATTATCCACATCAACATTCAAAGCGAGGTCGGCCACGAGCTGGAGCCTGTTTATAATTTCGAATACACGCCGACGTTCATTTTCTTCGACGCACAGGGCAACGAGTTGTGGCGCGAAGTCGGCGGCCTCGACGTACAGCGCGTGCGCGACTCGGTAAATCAGTAAAAAAGCAATCCACAGATGAGAAAATAAAATCCGTGAAACACCCTTCGAGTACGGTGTCTGTATAATCTGCAGACAACTTATTCACTTTCATTTTTTAGAAGAGTCTGGCAATGCTCCGTCGTTTGAACTTCAACCTTTGGTATTATGCCCGCCCGCCGTGGGACAGCGGCATTTCGCCGCCGGAACTTTTCGATTTCATCGCCAATCATCCGGCGGGGCGCGTCATTGACCTTGGATGCGGCACCGGAACAAATGTCATCACGCTGGCGCAGCATGGCTGGCAAGTCACCGGAATTGATTTTGCGCCGCGCGCGATTCAAATTGCAAAACATAAAACGCAAAAGGCAAGCGTGAAGGCAGTTTTGCAGGTTGGTGACGCGACCAATTTAAAAGGGATCGAAGGACCGTTCGATCTGGCGCTCGACATGGGATGTTTCCATGGCGTGGAGAATCGGGCCGCTTATCTCACCGAATTGGATCGCATCCTCGCTTCGGGCGGATACTGGCTGATGTACGGATTCTTTAAGCCCGACCCGAGTCAAACCGGACGCTTCGACAAGCTCAGCGCGTCGTCCGGGCTGGCCGCGGCCGATTTGGACTTGATCCTGGCCCGCGGCTTTCGTCTGCTCTCGCGCAAGGACGGCTGGGATAAACGCGAACGGCAATCTGCGTGGTTTTTGTATCAAAAACCGTAAGGGCGATCCTGCGTGATTGCCCTGGGCAGACACATTATCCTGGGCAACCACTGGGCAGACACTGGGCAGACACGTAGGTCTGCCCCAACAAAAAATAATTATCGGTAAACAAGCATGCGCGTCTTATTCATCTTCCTCGATGGCGTCGGACTCGGCGCAGATAATCCCGAAATCAATCCGTTCGCGCGCGTCGATATGCCCGTTCTGCAAAATCTGTTAGGCGGACATAAATTGTTGGCCGCGTCCGCGCCTTTTGCCGGCGGGCGCGCTACATTGCTTCCGCTGGACGCGGCGCTCGGCGTGAACGGGCTTCCGCAATCTGCGACCGGGCAGGCGGTTTTGCTGACCGGCATCAATGTGTCAAAAGAGATCGGCGAACATTACGGGCCAAAGCCAAACCCGACGGTTGCCAAATATCTGCTCAACGGAAATTTATTTTCGCAATCAACGAAGGCGGGCAAGAGCGCGGCGCTGCTCAACGCGTATCCGCCGCGTTATTTTCACGGCGTGGATTCAGGAAAACGTTTATATTCCGCAATTCCACTGGCGGTCACATCGGCAGGGCTGCCGCTGTTCACAAAAGACGATCTTTATGCGGGCCGCGCGCTATCGGCGGATTTCACTGGCTCAGCGTGGGCAGGCATGTTGGGTTTTCTGGATGCGCCGGTTTTGAATCCGCACGAGGCGGGAAGGAAACTTTCGCAACTGGCGGGCCAGTACGATTTTTCGCTCTTCGAATATTGGGCCAGTGACTATGTCGGCCATAAACAAGATATGAAATGGGCCATCGAACAACTTGAAACATTGGACGGTGTACTGGGCGGATTGGTCGAAAACTGGAACGATGAAGAAGGCTTGATTCTGATCACATCCGATCACGGCAACATGGAAGACTTGTCCACACGGCGGCACACGGACGCGAAAGTGCCGGGGCTGCTGGTCGGCTCATCGAAAGCGCGCGCCGCTTTCTCGTCGAGGTTGAGCGACTTGACCGGCATCAGTCCGAGGATCATGCAATCCATCGTCCAATCAATCTAAAGTACTCTTGCGGGCAATCGTCCGCGATTGCATAATGGATTGCAGCCAAAGGAAAGGAGCCTGCCATGTCAAAGGCATCGCCTCGTTTTATCTATTTGCTGTGCATCTTCATCGTTGTTGTATTTGCCTGCAACCTGCCTTCCGCGACCGCCATTCCACCAACCAGTCAACCACAATCGAATTCTGGAAATGTATCCGCCGTCTCCACACAGCCGCCTTCCGCAACGGATACGGTAACCGCACCGCCAGTACTTCATCAACTCATGCCATCGGATACAAGCCCATCTGGACCGCTTAACTATGATGTGGATTCGTCTGGCACAGGCGCGCAACATCACGCCACCGGCGGTGAGTCCTATGACTTCAACCTGTTCGAGCGGCCATTTACGCAGTCAGATATGACTTACGTGCCGAACCTAGATATTACAACATTCCAACTCAGCACCGATGGCACATGGTATTACGTTTTCATCAATTTGGTCGGTAACAATCCCGATGATCCCATCAACATTGACTATGGCGTCGAGCTGAACAAAAGCAAAGATGGTTTTGGTGACATCCTGGCCTGGGCCCAACCGCCTTACACTACAACCTGGACAACGAATGGGGTCAAAGTCTACACCGATCCCAATCACGACACCGGCGGTGCATCGCCCGAGAGATCGGATGCCAATACGACAACCGGCGCCCCGTACCCGGGCGATGGATACGAAACTGTTATCTTTAATCAGGGCCAGGGCGATGATCCCGATTTGGCCTGGACAAGAATAGACCCCAACGACTCATCCATCGTGGAGTTTGCCTTCAAAACATCGCTGGTTGGCAGCTCATTTTTGTGGGGTGTGTGGGCCGATGCTGGGTTGAAAGACCCCTCCAAATTCAATTACAACGACCGCTTCACTTTCGCACAGGCTGGTTCGCCCATCGCGGGCAATGCCAATTACCCGATCAAGGCCATTTATGCTGTGGACAATACCTGCTGGGCCGCGTATGGTTTCAAGCCAACTGGCAATGAGCCGCACATCTGTCCAAGCAACGCACCGCCGCCTGCACCACACAAACCACCCAAAACGCCCGGCGCAACACCGCCGCCCGCCTGCCAATTGAGCATTGCGATATGTAATGCCAAAGGCATGGAATTTAATCCTGATACTTGTACCTGTTATGTAATCCCATAACGCAGAACCTGTAACGACTACTTTGCAGCAGCGAAGCCATTCGGCTTCGCTGCTGCGTTACGTGCCGCGCCGCGTTTGGATTCAAATCGAACGGCGGCGAACCGCTGATCTGTCCCACAGAGGAACCGCCGACTAAACAGGCGGGCGCTCGTTGTACGAATCCAAGCCAATACCACGACCAAGCCAGCTGCACAGCCGCAGGGTGTTCGTGGGTGAAAAATCCAGGCATTGTAGTCGCTGTCGTTTATTACTGCGCAGCTCCATAGCCTGTTCAGCTTCAAAAGGGTGTCTGCTGGACAACAAAAAATCACCTCACTCGACGAATCGTATAAAGACTTGATTGCCAAGCAGACGCCCGCGCCGTGTCAGTCTCAAGGCTTGCGAAGATTCATAACCTTCGCAAGCCTCTTCATGCCATTCGAGCAGGCCAAGTTGAATCAAGTCATTGATTTCCCTTGAGTAAACTTCCGACAATTCGCGCCCAAACCTTCGACGGAAAGCGGGCGCGGCGATTCCCTCGCGCGTCAATCTCAGCCCGGTCATCATGTATTCAGACATGTCGTCGCCTACAGATTGATGATGTTGATTCACGGTGGCAGGAGATAAAGGAAATTCGATATTCGACTTTCGATATTCGTTCATTCGCTCGATGTATGTTTTGATTCTCAATGTGTTTGAATAGCGATAATTATTGGCGTATCCATGCGCGCCCGCGCCGAACCCAAGATATGGAAGTCCGCGCCAGTATTGAAGGTTGTGGCGGCATTCAAAAGATGAAGGATAAAAGATGAAAGATGAAGACCCTGCAGCAGATTTATCTTTCAACTTTCTGCTTTCATCTTTAACGCGCGCCCAATTCGAAATTTCATATTGACCGTAACCCGCGGCGTCAAACGCTTCGCTTGCCCATTCATACATATCCGCCGCAAGATCGGGGTCGGGGATCGGCAGCAGTCCGCGCGCCGACCAACGGCCAAACGGCGTGCCATGCTCGAGGGTCAGCGCGTAAGCGGAGATGTGTTCGGGGTGCAAATCCAAAATCCGTTGAACGGTCGCCCGCCAGCTCGTCAGGGTTTGCTCCGGCAAGCCGTAGATCAAGTCGAGATTCAAATTGTCAAACCCGGCTTTGCGTGCCCATTCGACCGCGTCGATCACATCGAAGAAATCATGGATGCGTTCGAGCATTCGCAGTTCTTCGGGATTTGCCGATTGAACTCCGAAGCTGATGCGGTTGATTCCAAGCGAGTGAAGCGTCTTCAAATCGTCAAATGAAACTGTGCCAGGATTCGCCTCGACTGTGATCTCGACATCTTCTATTAAATCAAAATGATCGCGAATCGTCCGAAGAATTTTCTCGAATCGTTTTGGCGAAAGCAGGGATGGCGTCCCACCGCCGAAGAAGAGGGTATGTGCTTCGACTGTGCTACCGCTCCGCTCAGCATGGGAAGACTGTCCAACAAATTCTATTTCCTTGCAGAGTGCATCCACATAAGCGGGAATGGAATCCTCTTGTCCCGCGTAAGTGTTGAAATCGCAGTAAGCACAGCGATGAGTGCAAAAGGGGATGTGAAAATAAAGCGAATAACTCATGTCAGAGGAAGGCAGTATACCGCATCAGGTTTTTGCCGCGACGAAAAATCGTTACCCGCCAAAGATTGACATTCACAGGGAAAATAGTATAAATGCGGCCAGAGAGTCCGTTCGAGGACGGTTTCACGCGTTATGCAGGGCCAACATCTTGCAGATCGAGTGAAATTCAATTCGTATGTCTTCGGATGGGTTCTTTATCTTTTTAACCTATGGAGGTGTGAGTGAACGCGACTTTGAAACTTGGAGAGCATTACATCTGTGATCTCTCCAACTGCAGCCGGCAATTGTTGATGGACGGCGAAAAAGTCCATTCGCTATTTTCGCAGGCCGTGCGCAAAAGCGGTCTGACGGTTGTGGACGAGGGCTTTTACAAGTTCAGCCCGCACGGCTTTACTTGCTTTTTGCTTCTCGCAGAGTCGCATGCAAGCCTGCATGCCTGGCCCGAATATGGCTACTGCGCTGTTGACCTGTTCACCTGTGCGATCGGCAAGGACCTTTTACCGTTGATCCAGCAAATCAAATCCGCACTCGGCGCGGACAATTTTTCCATCCGCAAATTGGACCGGGACGCAGATGTCGAACCTGCCCTGCTGACAACCGTCGCAGCCTGAGCCGCATGGACAATTGGTTTACAGAAGAGCTCCATCCCTACTATCGCAAAAGTCTTCGCGTAAAAAGATTTCTTGCGGACGAACAAACGCAATACCAGCACATCCAGATCGTCGAGACCGAATTCTTCGGCAATGCACTGATCCTCGACGGCGTCATTCAATTGACCGAACGCGACAACATGGGCTATCACGAGATGCTCGTCCATGTGCCGATGCTCGCGGTCGGCAAACCAGGACGCGTGCTGATCGTCGGCGGAGGCGACGGCGGCTCACTGCAGCAGGCGCTCCGCTACCCGTCCGTGGAAGAAGCGGTGGTCTGCGAACTGGATCAACGCGTCGTGGACTTATCGCGACAACATTTCGCCGCATCCTTCGGAGACCCGTGGGCGGATCCGCGCGCCAGGTTGATTGTCCGCGACGCCTTTGATTTTCTCGAAGAAAACCCCGGCCAGTTCGACGTCATCATCTCTGACACGACCGACCCCATCGGCATGGCGGAACGACTCTTCTCCGATAAGTTTTACAAACTGATGGTGCGCGCCTTATCGCCCGGCGGCGCGGCTTCGACTCAATGCGAACAGCCTTTCTTCGATACTGAACTTATCAAGAAGATTTACAAGTCAGCGAAAAAACTGACCAAGCATCCCGCATATTATTACGCCAACATCCCCACCTACCCTGGCGGCGGAATCGGATTCATGTATGTTTCCAACACACCATGGGCAAAAGGCTTGAAGTCAAAATATCCGCCAGGAAAAAACAAATATATCAATCCCGAAGTCCACAAAGCGGCATTTGCCTTGCCGGAATTTTTCAGAAAAGAATTGTACGGTTAATGCAAAACTTCCGAAGTTTGGGAAACTTCGGAAGTTTATTTTCACACTAACAACCTCAACGGCTTTTCCAGATATTTTGCCAACACTTGTAGTTTCATGGCGTTATAATTGCAAAAACAAGAGGCCAAATGAGATCAAGAAAACTATGGGCACTTTTGTCACTTGGATTAATACTGATTATTGCAATAGTAGCTTTGTACTTTTCGCAAATAAAGAAGAACTCAAATGATACAAATTGCATTACGGTAAATTACACTGCCCAAGCTGGGGATACTGTTGCATATATTACGGCGGAGTATGGAATTCCTGTTGACTCGTTGAAGAAGTATAACTGGCAACTAGCGGACCCAATCAAAGAGGGAGTTGTTATAGTAATACCATTGTGCGAAATGAGCAAAATGCCCAATTACCATTCTGATCCGACTGTGACGCCAACAGAATAAAATTGCAACGCCCCTGCATCGCAATTTACGGTTTTTACACTAACAACCTCAATGGCTCTTCCAAATATTTTGCCAGCGACTGCATGAACCTTGCCGCCTCTGCCCCATCGCTGACGCGGTGATCAACGGAGACAGTGGCTTTCATTCGCCAGCCAACTTTGATCTCACCATTTTCTGCGACCGGCACTTCACGCGCAGAGCCAACGGCCAGAATCGCAGCTTCGGGCGGATTGATGATCGCCGCAAAATTTTCGACATCATACATACCGAGATTGGAAACAGAAAAGGTCGAACCTTCGATATCTTCCGGCTTGACTTTGCCATCGCGGGCGCGCGCGGCCATCGCTTTGACCTCGCTGGAAATCTGACGCAATGGTTTTTGATCCGTATCTTTACTGACGATGGTCATCAAGCCGCCGGTCACTGCAACCGCCACACCGACGTTGACCGCGCCATGTCGCAGAACTTTATCGCCTTGCAAGGCTGAATTCAAATTGGGGAATTCGCGCAAGGTCAACGCAACTGCTTTGACGATGAAATCGTTGACCGAAATTTTCTGATCATCCGGCAAATACTCATTGACCTGTTTGCGCAACGCCATGAACGCATCCATTTTGTATTCGTGCGAAACATAAAAGTGCGGAACGGTCGTCTTTGATTCTGCCATCCGACGCGCAATGGCTTGACGGAGTTTAGTCGGCGTGGTCAGTTCGTCGGATGGTCGCATGGCCGGAGCGACGGCGACAAACTGCGCCGAAGGCGCGGGCATACTGCTTTCTGTATACCGCATTCCGCCTGAAAGCGCGGCTTCGATATCTTTGCGAACGATCCGTCCGCCAGGGCCGGTGCCTTGAACGCGCGAAAGATCAACCTGCGCATCGCGCGCCATCTTCTTCGCCAACGGCGAAGCCTTAACGGGACCAACTTGCGGAGCAACAATGGTTTGAATAACGGGAGCCGCTTTCGTCGGAGCGCCGCTCTGATCGGCGAAGCCATGTCGAAGGGTCTGAGGCGCAACGTCTGCCTTCTGCTTGCTGCCTTCTGCTTTACTGCTTACTGATTCACTGATAACTTCATCCGCCCCGCCAACGATCGCAATCGGCGCGCCGATGGGAACGACTGCACCTTGATCCACTAAAAGTTTTCGAACGATGCCAGATGCAGAAGACTCAACTTCGACAGTTGCCTTATCCGTTTCGATCTCAGCCAACACATCGCCTTTGTTGATGCTCTCGCCTTCGTTCCTCACCCAGCGGACGAGCGTGCCTTCCTGCATATCAAAGCCCAGCTTGGGCATCGTGATGGTTTCAGCCATTACAACACCTCCTTCACCGCCGTAACGACATCTTCGGCTTGCGGGAGCGCAACCTGTTCGAGCGTGCGATTGTATGGAAGCGGGACTTCATCCTGCGCTACGCGCTTGATTGGCGCATCCACGTAATCGAAACATTCTTCGTAAATGCGGCTGGCAATTTCGCTGCCAACGCCGAACGACTTCCAGCCTTCTTCGACGACCACCGCGCGATTTGTTTTCTTGAACGATTCAAAAACCGGTTCCATGTCGAGCGGACGAAGCGTACGCAGATCAACGATTTCTGCCTCGACTCCTTCTTTGGCGAGCTCATCCGCGGCCTTCATCGAAATCTCGACGCCTTTCGAATACGTGATAATCGTGACGTCTTTGCCCGGCCGTTGAATTCTGGATTTTCCAATCGGGATGAGATTCTCGCCGTCCGCGACATCTCCGCGCACCTGATACATCGTTGCATGCTCGATGAAAAGAATCGGGTCATCCGACCGGATAGCGGATTTGAGCAATCCCTTGGCGTCTTCCGGCGTTGACGGCGCGACCACTTTCAGCCCGGGGAAGTGCGCGAAGATCGCGTCGGGAGTCTGCGAATGGGTTGCGCCAAGCTGACGCCCTCCGCCGCCCACGGTGCGGATCACCAGCGGAAGTTTGAATTGTCCCGCGAACATGTAATGCAGCTTGGCTGCTTCGTTGACGATGTGATCCATTGCGACGAAAGCAAAGTTGATCGTCATCAATTCCGCGACCGGTCGTTGTCCGACCAGCGCCGCGCCAATGGCCGCGCCGACAATCCCAGCTTCGGCAATGGGTGTATCGCGCACGCGGTCGCCGCCGAAGTGATCGTAAAAACCTTTGGTCACTGCATACGACCCGCCCCACACGCCGACTTCCTCGCCCATGATGAACACGGCAGGATCGCGTTCCATTTCTTCCCAGAGTGCCTGCGAGATTGCCTCGCGCATTGTTATTCTAGCCATAAGTTCCTCATAAGCAGAGAGCAGAGAATGGATAATTAGAGAATAGTCCTTCAACGGACTACACTCTATTCTCTTATCTCTAGCCTCTAATCCGCATAAACATCCGCGTACAAATCTTCCATCGTCGGTTCAGGAGAAGCCTCGGCAAATTCAACCGCCTTCTGCACTTCATCCATCACCTGTTCGTCAATTTCATCCAAGGGCTTGCCGCTGGCAATCTTGTTCCCGGCCAGGTACTGGCGATAAATGCCAATCGGGTCCTGCTCTTCCCACTTCCTGACTTCCTCCTGCCTGCGGTAACGTTCGGGGTCGCCCATCGAATGCCCGCGATAGCGATACGTTTGGATTTCCAGCAGGAATGGCCCTTTCCCCGAACGGACCGCTTCGATTGCCTTTTGAGCGGCTTCGTAGACTTTCATCACGTCCATGCCTTCGACACATTCATTCGGCATATCGTAGCCGCGCGCCTTCATCGCAATCGAGGAGACCGCGGAGGCGCGATCCACTGCGGTGCCCATGCCGTACTTGTTATTCTCACAGACCCACAGCACGGGTAGTTTCCAAACCTTGCTCATGTTCAATGCTTCGTGGAAAAATCCAATGTTCGTCGCCCCGTCGCCAAACATGCAAATCGTGACATTATTTCGATTGCCATATTTATCGCCAAGCGCCATGCCGGTCGCGATCGGCAGATGCGCGCCGACGATGGCATGTCCACCCCAAAAATTTTTCTGCGGATCGGCCATGTGCATCGAGCCGCCTTTGCCGTGCGAAACGCCGGTGGCCTTGCCAAGCAGCTCGGCCACCACTTCATTGACCGGGATGCCGCAATTGATCGCGACGCCGTGGTCGCGGTAGGCGGTGATGACGCGGTCGTTCGGCTGCCGCGCCGCGATCAGTCCGGTCGAGACGGCTTCCTGTCCGATGTACAGGTGCATGAATCCGCCGATCTTGCCCTGCTGATACAGTTCCGCGCCGCGTTCCTCGGTGCGGCGAATCAAAACCATCTGATGATAGAGTTCTAGATGTTCCTTCTTATTCATTGGGTCTCCCTTGAGTTGTTGAAACAACACAACACCGGAGGATATCCTGCGTTGTGCTGAATTCGTTCCAAACGCGCGATTATATCAGACTTTTTTAGTCCAATTCCAAAACGTGAGAGCTTTTGACGGGGTAAAACCCGCTAAAACGGCCGCATGGATTGGCTCACAGGCGGACAGGCGGGCAGGCGGGCGAGGCCAAGCATCTCGTCAAATAACTGGCTGACCCGGCAAAACGCGAACAAGCCGCGCGTGGTTTTATTCAATAATGAGCGATGCGTGGCCCGCGCTTCAGGAATTAGCCGCTTCATGCGCAAATCGAGAGATGGCAGCGCTGGCAAAGCAAGCAATCCAAACTACGCAAGTCTAAAACACTTTGCGTTCTGTTATACTTTGCGTCAGTACTTTCAAAGGCATTTAGAGTTATCAATTCCAAATTTACTTTATAGGAGAGCTGATATGAATTACCTGATAATTGTTCTTCGACTGATTCACATCCTGGGCGGCGTGTTCTGGGTCGGCGGTTCGATCATCCTTAGCTTCTTTATTTCACCGGCCGTTGCAGCAACAGCCGATGCCGGGCAGAAGTTCATGGCATATCTTATAAACCAGGCCAAGCTCACATTAAGAATTACAGCTGCGGCGATTTTGACGGTTCTTGCGGGAGCCTGGCTTTATTGGATCGACTCCGGCGGCCTGACCTCCGGCTGGACAACGTCGGCAACCGGCTGGGGCTTCGGCATCGGCGGCGTCTTCGCAATCGTCGGGCTTATCTTTGGCGCGCTCGTTGGTAAAAATGTCGGCCTGCTGGGCAAGATGACATCACAGATTCAGGGCAAGCCAACATCAGAACAAATGGCACAGATTCAAGCCGCCCAAAAACAATTGAGATTTGTAGCTCCAGCCAGCACCCTTGCGCTGATCCTGTCGCTGGTCTGCATGGCGACTGCCCGCTATTGGTGATCCTAAAAAAAATTGCCCCGCTGATTCGCGGGACAATTTCTATTTTGATCTTTTCCTCGAAGACGGCCGTTTTGTTTTAACAGGCTGCTTTGACTTCGGGGCCGGCTCTTCAGGCTTTGGAGCGGAAGATTCTGTTTTCTGGCGGCCCGTCAACGCGCCAACAATGACTACCAATAAAAGGAACGCCAGCAAAACATAAAACAACCACACTAAACTTGTATTCGGCGCTTCCTGTAAAAAAGACATCGCGAGCATTGGATCGCCTCCTCCGGATGAATTTTTCTACTTATACGTGAAAAATTATCAGATGTCAATTCAACGCGGGAAGCAATGCCTTTATCCCATCCAAACGGTCCGGTCTTCAAACCCCGGACGTACCGCGTTATCCGGCTGCATCGCCGGATAGCCAATATACAAAAATCCGATCACATGCTGACCCTCATCAAAACCAAGAAATCGTTTTACAGCCGGTTCCCTGGCCGCATCGCCCGTGCGCCAATAAGCGCCCAGGCCCAATCCGTGCGCAGCCAGCAAAATATTCTCGCAAGCCGCAGCCGCCGCGCAAATACTTTCGATTTCGATCACCTTTGTTTCACCTGGTTTATCCACTCCAACTGCGATCAACACCGGTGAGCGCAATGGCTTGGCGCGTTCCTTGTCCAGCGCCTCTGGCTTCACATCGGGAAACTTTTTATGAAAAACTTCTGCCATCACATCGCCCAATCTTTCGCGCGCTTTACCTGTCAGCACCACAAAGCGCCACGGGCGGACCTTGTAATGATTCGGCGCTTGAACTCCGGCAGACAACAATTTTTCAATTAACTCGTGCGGCACCGCGTCCGGCTTGACTTGCGAAACCATGTGCCGCGTCTGAATTGCATCCAAAACGTCCATGTGTTCTCCTCGAAACAAAAATCCTGACGCACAAAAGTCTATCAAGTCCATATATGAATTTCGTTATAATGTCGGAATGAAAATCTTTTCTTCGGAAGCGCATCGCCGCCACGACCCGCCATTCGAAGTGTTCGACGGCGGCAGGCGCGTGCCGTATCTTGAGACTCCGGCGCGCATGGAGTGCATCTTGTCGGCGCTTCGAAAAACGAATTGGGCGGATATCCAGGAACCGGCGGATTTTGGACTCGATCCGATTCTGGCCGTCCACGATTCTGATTACCTGAACTTCCTCGCCTCGGCCTGGGAAGAATGGCAGGCTTCCGTTTCCGAATCTGATTCCGCATCTGACAAATCCGCGCTTCTGCCCGCAACCTTCGCGCTTCGACGGCAGCCGCATAAGCCAAAATCGTTACTGGGACGCGCCGGTTATCACATGATGGATTTATCCGCAGCGATCGTTGATGGCACTTATGAAGCCTCCTTGTCTTCTGCAAATTGCGCTCTATCCGGAACGCGAGCCATTCTCGAAGGCGAGCGCGCCGCCTTTGCATTATGCCGCCCGCCGGGGCACCACGCGGGTAAAGATTACGCGGCAGGATATTGTTTTATAAACAACGCGGCGGTTGCAGCGAATTGGCTCTCATCGAAAGCCAAGGTCGCTGTATTGGATATTGACTATCACGCAGGGAACGGCACGCAGGACATTTTTTATGACCGCTCCGATGTGTTGACCATTTCCATTCACGCCGATCCCGCATACGAATATCCGTATTACACGGGTTATGAAGATGAAACCGGCACTGGAAAAGGAAAAGGGATTCATCATAACTTCCCTCTCCCCGCCGGAACGGATGACGCGCAATATCTGTCAACGCTGGAAATGGCAATCAGCACAGTCGAAAAATTTCAACCAAAGTACTTGGTCGTTTCCGCTGGCATGGACATTTATGATGGCGATCCACTGGGGACATTCAAGATCACGCGGCCAGGCATTCGAGAAATTGGAAACAAAATTGCAGGCCTCAGATTGCCAACATTGTTTGTAATGGAAGGCGGTTATAATCACGAAACTTTGGGCGACAACGTATGTACATTGCTGGAGCCGTCCGCGAAAAACTGATGAATACTAAAAATGCAAATAGCCGGTATGATGCCTGGTTTGCTCTGGCACTGGCTCTTCCCGCACTGATCGTTTTGGCAACACACGCCTATCTCGGCAGCATGAGCCGTTTCCTGGCCGATGATTACTGCGTGGCTTATTATGCGAATCGGTTCGGGTTTCTGCGCTCCATCTGGTATTGGTACATCAACTGGAGCGGAAGCTTCTCGACCAGCATGGCAGATTGGTTACTGGTCATCATCCGCTCGAATGGTATTCCATTTGTTGCTCCCGTCGTAATCATCCTTTGGCTGGTCGTTACCATATTTGCCATTTATCTTTTTCTTCCACGGGCTTCCTCCCACACACTACGCGCCGCCAGCGCTGTAATGTTGAGCGCCACGACCATCTTTGCCATCCTTCTAATCAGCCCGGATGTGCCGCAATCCTTGTACTGGTGGACGGGAATGCGCGCATATACACTTCCCCTTATCGTTTCGACTCTTTATGCTGGCTTGTATCAGTGGCTATGCAGGATCCCGAAGAAGGGAAACGTTTTTCTATGGAGCATACTCGGATTCGGGATTATCTTCGTAAACGGCGGCTTTAGTGAGACCTTCACTCCCGTTCAATTCGTCTTCTTCGTATCTGTCATGGTGTTGGCCCTGCGGACAAAGAAACTGGATTTCCGTGAAGGGCCTTTCCGTTTTCTGCTCGCTGGTCTCTTTGGAAGTTTCATTTCCTTGATCGTTATGGTAGCGGCGCCAGGAAATGCAGTTCGGCAATCCTACTTCAAACCTCCGCCGGGACTTTTGGGAATCCTGCGCATCAGTTTCGATGCCTTTCTTGCATTTCTAATAAACCTGCTCAAATATCCTGCGCTAGCCAGCGGAATGCTTGGGCTGTTGGCGGCATCCATTTGGATTGGGTCTAGATTCCGCCTGGCCAGCAAAATAAAAACATGGCTCATTCCCGTGATCGTTGTGGTTGGGCTCGGATTCGCCTTTGGCTGTTTTATTCCAGCTGCCTGGGGATTATCAAGCGCTCCGCCGCCCCGCAATTTGATTATTCCCAGTTTCTTTCTGACGGTGAGCTGGATGCTCGCCGGATTCCTCTGCGGCATTTGGTTTGGCTCGCTTTCGATTTCCCCTTCCAGATTTGGAGTTCAGACGATTCTGCTTCTCAGTTCCTTTCTGCTTCTTGGATATTCCGGGCTGAGCAATACGTTCCACCTCTATTCCACCCGAAAAGCTCACATGGATTATGCCAGCAAGTGGACAATGGTTAATCGGCAAATCATACAAGCCAGGCAGGCAGGAAATACAGTCGTCCACATTCCCTCCATGGACAGCTGGACCTCACTCGATAAACCAAACAACAATCCGAAGTTCTGGCTGAATCAGTGTTACAGCAAATACTACGGCATCCAAGTATTAAGCCCCTGACGGCGGCCTTCTTGCTAGCTTCGCGCATGAACAGCAACCAAGGTCACGTCATCATCCTGAGGCGCGCCGCTTTGATAAGTTTTCAGCGCGTCGAACAACCGGTCGCAGACTTCCTGGCCGGAATGCCCGGCAAGAGTTGCAAGGGTTTGCTTGATGCGCTCGAGGCCGAAGGGAACGCCATTCGGATTGCGGCAATCCGTCATCCCGTCCGTGAATAAAAGAAGCGTGCTGCCCGGCCTGAGTCCGACGGATCGTTCATCCAGCGTGATCTTATCCCACAAACCAAGCGACATGCCTGGACCATGCGGAATGCGCTCCACGAATCCATCCGGATTCAGGATCAGTGGAGGTTCGTGACCTGCCCGCGCATAAGCAAATTCGCCGGTCGTCGAATTTAGAATTCCATATAAAGCCGTGACGAATTGCGCGGACTTTTCAAGGTGCGTCACGTGATGGTTGACCAATCTCAGCACTTCGCCGGCATTCCTGCCGGTATCCGCTTCAGCCATGATAAGCGCATGTGCGCGTGCCATGAAAAGCGCAGACGGAACACCTTTATCTGCAACATCGCCGATCACAACACCGGTCTGGTTTTTGTCAAGCGCAAACACATCGTAAAAATCGCCGCCGACTTGCCGGGCCGGTAAGATGCGCGCGCCAAAATCGAACCCTTCGACGGAGGGCAAAACGTCCGGCAGGATGCTCAATTGAATATCGGCAGCCACTTTAAGTTCCCGTTCGAGGCGTTCCTTCTCGATCAATTGATCCTGCGCGGCTTTCAATTCATTGTACGCCGCCTGGAGCGCATGATTCTTTTCGGTCAGGTCGCGGAAGGCGGCATCGTTCGTCGCGTCGAGGCGCTGACTCAAAATGCTGACCATTGCGTACGCGATCACCGGCCAACGCTGCAGCACCTGCGTGAATTTGACGCGGCCCATCACCCACACGCGGGACTGAACTTTTGCGCGGACGGTTGCTGTCCGCCTGCCATCCGGCAATATCAGCCCCATCTCGCCAACGTATTCGCCCGGCCCGCAAGTGCGCAGCAACAGCTCATCCGGCGTTCCAGCTGCCAGCGCGATCTCCAGCGCGCCGTCCCTGACCACATAAAGCTTATCGCCCGGATCGCCATCCCGAAATAAATATTGACCCGGCTCATACGTTTCAACGGGCAATTCGTCAACCATTTTGATCAAGTCAGAAGGGGGAACATCCTGAAACAACGGTATCGTTAGAAATACTGACTCATCCATGAGGGGCCACCTGATTTATCGAATAGATCTCTCGCAAAAGTCAATTGCAGGTCAGGCTTACAGTGCAGCCTGCCCGCCTCTTGAATTTTAATGAATGGCAGGTTGAAAACCCGCCCTACGAATCCTTGTAGTATTACTCCGCGGAGATTTTGCAGCGCGATATTTATACGTCTTTGGCCGCGGAATGAATTCCGCGCTGCACAGGAGGTCAAATAAAAATCAATCACGCAGATCAACGACTTCCCTGCCAGCCAGCTTGTCTTGGATTCTTTGCACAACCATCTCCAGATGCTGAGGCTGATGAACGTAATCCAGATCATCGGTACGAATCGTCAGCACCGGACACAAATCGAAAGCGCCGAGCCATTCATCGTAGAAGCTGTCGAGCAGGGAAAGATAATCGGTGGTGATGCCCGTTTCCATGTTGCGCGCCCGCCTGCGGATGCGATTCATTAGAACCGACACCGGCGCCTTGAGATAGATCAAAAGATCGGGGCGCGGCAGGCTTTCCACGACAAGGTCGAACAAATGATGATAGGAGAGATAATCGCGTTCCGAAAAATTCCCCATGTGATGCAAAGCGCGCGCAAAGATATAAAAATCCTCGTAAATGCTGCGGTCGAGGATCGAAGAACGGGCGTCGCGAATGGCTTCGAGATATTGTTCCGCGCGGTGGCCGAGAAAGAATATTTGCAGGTGAAAAGACCAGGCATGCATGTCCGCGTAGAAATCCGAGAGATACGGATTGTCTGTCACCGACTCGTATCCGGTGCGCCAGCCCAGCCGCTCACCAATGCGCTCCGTCAGCGACGTTTTGCCCGCGCCGATATTCCCTGCCACCAGAACCAGATGCTTCGCCATGCACACCTCGCTGGTTCAAGTATAGCAGAAGGGCAACCCTCCGTGTATAATTCAATCAACTTTCCAGGACAGGAGAATCAATGAAAAAATACCACGTACGCGACGCCTCCGGCTGGACCATGATGGTCTTCGGTGTGATTGCGCTTCTTCTTGGACTTTTTGGCTTGATCCGCCCCGAACTGCTTTTATCCATCCTCGGCTTTTCCGTGATTGACCGCGCGGCGCGCGCCGCAGGAGATTACACGCTCGTGTTCATCACGGCTTCTGCGATGGCTTCCTTCAACATGGGCGCCTATTACATTTTGGCGTCGTTGAACGATATGAAAAAGTTCTATGTTTGGACGGTTCCGTTCCGCCTCGTAACCTTCACAGTCTTTACACTGACCGTGTTGAGCGGCCTGGCTCCCGGACGTTTCTTCGTGGTCGGCGCATGGGAAGGCCTCGGCGCGGCGGCAACCGGCCTTGCGTTGTTCTTCGAGGGCCGCAAAGTATAAGAAGGTGCAGCCATGAAGTCGAAATGGATCGAACATAACGGCAGGAAAATTTTCTACCAGGATTTCTCGACGTTGTTCTTCAACGCCCAGGCCGTGAGGAACGAGCTGGATGCCGTACAGGAGGTCGTCCTGAAAGAGCCGAAGAATTCAGTGCGGGTGCTTTCGAACTTCAAAGACACCGAGATCGGATCGAACTTGATGAGCGCGCTGAATGAAGCCTCGGCCCGGACCAAGGATCACGTGCGGAGGACCGCCGTGGTCGGTGTGACGGGTTTCAAGCGCACGCTTGGCGACATGCTTTCACGTTTGACGGGGCAGCCATTGAAATATTTTGAATCGGAGGAAGAAGCCAAAAACTGGCTAACGCAGGATTAACCGGTCGCTCCCGAAAATTCGGGAGCGACTTTTTCCCAGGCACTTGCAAATAACATACCCGGCAACGAGGGATTAAAGTTGGTTTTTGAAATGAGGGTAAAATAACGCCTCGGTTCGCATGAGAAAGGAATCCTTTATGGAAAACAAGGCAAGACTCGCCGTGCTGGCTGTTTTATTGCTGCTACTGATTCTCGTCGTGGCGCTCAGCATCGGCGGAGCGGAGCGCGCGGCCCAGGCACCAACTGTCAGCGTGGGGAATGTTCAAACGGCGGCCATCGCCGCTTTCGGGTCCGGCCTGACGCAAACCGCGCTGGCGATTCCAACCAGCGCGGCAACCGTCACACTGCAGCCGACAGTCACGCCAATCAGCACAAGTGAAGTCTCGCCCACGCCGTCCTGTTATCGCCTTTTATTTCTCAGAGATTTGACAATCCCCGATCACACAGCTATGAAGCCCGGCCAATCATTCACCAAAACATGGCTGGTTCAAAACAACGGCACATGCACATGGCAGTCCGGTTTCAAGTTCGCGTTGGTTGGCGGCGTGACAATGGGCACAACCAGCATTTCACTGAATCCAACCGTTGCGCCAAGCGGAAGAATTCCGCTCTCGGTTTCCTTGACCGCGCCAACTGACCAGACCGGCACGTTGATCGGCACGTGGCGCATGTCAGACCAGGATGGGAATTTCTTCGGCGATGCGCTGACTGTGGTGATTGATATCGGCGGGACAACGACTGCGACACCGGAGACGGGCGGTGTCACAGGAACCGCAACGCCGTGAGCTGGACAAAAAATCATATTGAACGATTCGACGTGAAGGAGAAGAGGAGATGTCGTCAAGGAAATCATCCGCAAAAAGGAATAAACGCTCTTCGAGGAACGCGCGCAAATTGGACAGCATCCAGAGGATCGGGATCGGTATCGTCGTCGTGGTGGTCGCCGCGTTGGGCTGGCTGGCACTATCTTCGCGCAAACCCGCCGCCCCGTCCGCCGCGCAGAACGCAAATGGCACGCCGGGAGCCGTGAAGCAATGGTCGTCCCCGCCGCCCATGACGATTGATACATCCAAACAATATTTTGCCACCGTCAAAATGGCGAAAGGCGGCGAGTTCGTCATCCAGCTTTATCCCGACAAAGCGCCCATGACGGTCAACAATTTTGTCTTCCTGGCAAATCAGGGATTCTATAACGGTGTGACGTTCCACCGCGTCATTGACGGATTCATGGCGCAGGGCGGCGACCCGACCGGCACGGGCATGGGCGGACCCGGTTATGAGTTCGCCAACGAGAAGAATGATCTTGCGTTCGACAAGGCGGGTGTGGTGGCGATGGCAAATGCCGGGCCAAACACGAACGGCAGCCAGTTCTTCATCACGTTCGGACCCAACCAATTATCCGAAAGCGACTACACCATTTTTGGACAGGTGATTCAAGGAATGGATGTGGTCAATGGCATCACCCGCCGCGACCCGCAAACCAACCCGACGTTCGCCGGCGACGCGATGGAAAGCGTCACGATCACAGAAAAGTAATCCGCCATTACCTTTGGGCTACCTCTCCCGCCCTGCAATGAACTTATACTGAAGCCGCATGTTCATCGTTAATCGAGATGAAAGGAGTTTAGTCCATGACAATTGAACAGGTCGTAATCTGGATCGTAATCGGCGGTATCGCCGGCATTCTGGCCGATTGGCTGGTAGGAGGATTGAGATCGGGCTTGATCGGTGCGATCATCGTCGGCATCCTGGGCGCCTTCATCGGCGGGTGGCTGTTCGGCCTACTGCACATCAGTGTTGCAACTGGATTTGTAGGCGAGGTGATCAAGGCATTGGTTGGCGCCGTGGTGCTGCTGCTGGTTCTCCGCGCGCTGAGCCGGCTCTAAGGCTGGGCGCGGGTTCGAATCGCAAACCATCACAGATTCCAAGCGCAGGAAAAAATGAATCCCCGGCTCAAAACGAGTCGGGAATTCTTTTATGTCAATCCATGGCCGCGTTTCATCCGTGTAATATCTGCTGATTGGCCTGCTCAATCTCTTCGTAAATCTTTTTGACTTCTTCCTTCATCCCGTCTGTTGCAGTCGGCGTTTGCGGAATGAATTTGACCAGGTCACGCGCCTGGCGCAATAAATCCTTCACGCCTGCAATATAGGACAAATCACTTCGACCTCCCTCGGCTGGGACAGGAAGCTCGCGCGCTTGTTGAATCAATTTACGGGCGCGGATGATGCGTTCGGCGGCAAGAACGAGGCGAGGCACGTTTTCTCCTTCAGGTTGGGCAGATTTCCATTTTACCCTATCCGCCAGCCGCGCCTGCTGGAGCGAGGCGGCCTGCGCTTCAAGCGCAAATGCAAGAACGATGTTGGCACCAAAGGAGTAAAAAAAGCCGCCGCGAAGACTCATGGATGGCTACGATTTGCAGGAGCCATCATCCACGGTGGCATTCGGGTTGTAATTCGCCGCACTCGGAATGGTGCAGCCGGAAACCAACGGATGCCCAGATTTACAAGAGCCATCGTCTGCAGTTGCATTCGGGTTGTAATTCGCCGCGCCTGGCATAGTGCATCCAGAAACCGGTGAAGGCGTGTATTTACAAGAGCCATCATCCACGGTGGCATTCGGGTTGTAATTTGCCGCGCCTGGCATAGTGCAGCCGGAAACCGGTGAAGGCGTGTATTTACAAGAGCCATCGTCCACAGTGGCATTCGGGTTGTAATTCGCCGCACTCGGAATGGTGCAGCCGGAAACCAACGGATGCCCAGATTTACAAAAGCCATCGTCTGCAGTTGCATTCGGGTTGTAATTCGCCGCACTCGGGTTAGTGCAGCCGGGAACTGTCACAACGCAGCTTGGATATGTCCCTGAATAACCCGGAGGACATTCTGCGGCGGCCATCGTCAATATGCTATTGCCTGCCGGGAATGCGAACGAAAACATCAACATGAACAGGATCGCTACCGATAAGAGAGTCAGGCCAGTATTGTTTTTCATAATTCACTCTCCTTTTGTGTTGTCGAGTCATCAACTCTGACTGGACGGAGTGGCCCCTTTCATGTTTCCGCCCATCAAAGTGCCCAATATTATGCAGGCTTAACAATTGCCGGCAATTCCATTGGCTGCTTGTTACTTTAGCATTTCTCAGTATGAGGCGTCAATGGGGTTATCGCACTATTACCGCAGTATTTGCTTTTTCCCATCCGGGATATATAATGAATTTGGCGGGAATTGAATTTATCTCCGCTGGAACCAAGACATGCTTTGCGCCGTCTTGTTTTTATCCTTTCGAATGGGAGTTATCAGCTTTAGAAATTCCTCCTGATCCAACTGGCCAAGAGAGTGTTTTAAAAATCAAAATCATGGTTTCAACTTGTCATTCTGAGTGGCGCTCCCGCACACGCGGGGCGCCACGAAGAATCTCAGAGTTTTAATTGGAAAACCAGCTGAAAAAGCGAGATTCTTCGCTCCCTCCAGTCGCTCAGAATGACATGCCTACGTCTATTCATGAATTTCAAAACACTTTCTAACATTACAGCGCAAGGTCGAGCAATCGTTCCCTGCCAATTCTCCCTCACCCTCTCCCGAAGGGAGAGGAGACTCCCTTCCCCATTCGGGGGAAGGGTTGGGGATGAGGGCGAAAACGGTAGAAAAGCCATGAGCAGAACCCTCGGTAGCACCGCACTAAAGCGTGGTAGTGCATAGACCTTGCGGAAAATGGGGTTCATTGGCAAACTCTTGGGACTTCCAAATCACAAGGGATACCAATGAACCCACAAGAGCTATTTTGCCCGAATA
>JAJYLQ010000056.1 GCA_021787595.1 Chloroflexota bacterium
CGTTCGAGATCGCATCTTGAAGAAGAACGCGATTCCACCCTTGCCCGAACTTATTCAACAAGCCGCTCGCGAACTTAACCTGGGCCAGTCCTGGTCGCTTGCTAACCCCTCAGTATTGAGATGATACAAATAATGTGTGCTGCATGTCATAAAGAACCAAGCCCTTTGTCATTCGTTCTGTCAGGTTTTCCCCTACACGTTGCCAAAAACAATCAAACCTTTCCTGCTATCAGAATTTTCTTATCAGGTTGAAAATCAGGCTGGCATGATCGGACCTTTGTCCGAATCCATTTCATAAGGAGAAGCTCAATGTCCAATCCTGACGAAGCAAATTTGCTAAGCAAGTATGCTTCCGAGGCGTTTGCTGGCCTGGTCGCTCCCGTGCTGGACGGGCTGGAGATTTCCACCCTGCCCGCCGTTGACCTGCCGGTGAAAGAGGACGTGCTGGTGCGTATGGAGCGTGAACTCAAGACGGCACTGGCAAAGCCCGCCTCGGAACGGCGCTGGGTAATGGTGATTGACCTGCGGAAGTGCGTGGGATGCACATCCTGCACCGTTGCCTGCATCGCCGAAAACAAACTGCCCCCGGGAGTGGTTTATCGCCCCGTATTGGTGGAGGAAATTGGAACGTATCCAAACACCGCGATGAAGTTCCTGCCGCGTCCGTGTATGCAGTGTGACAAACCGCCCTGCACAGAAGTCTGCCCGGTGAATGCGACCTATAAGAACGAAGAGGGTGTAGTGGTTATTGATTACGATCAATGTATTGGCTGTCGCAGTTGCATCGCCGCCTGCCCGTACGGCGCGCGCTCATTCGATTTCGGGGGAACCTATCTGCAGAATACACCGGATAATTTGGACTTTATGCTCGGGCAGTCCGGCGCGGATGGCTATGAACGTCTGGCCGATTTTGAATACAGTGAGCCGCGCGTTCGCCAAGGCCAGAATTCACCGGTTGGGAATGCAAGGAAATGTCATTTCTGCCTGCACCGCCTGGCTGAGGGAATGTTACCCGCTTGCACGACCACCTGCATCGGGCGCGCCACTTATTTCGGCGATGCCAATGATCCGGGTTCGCTGGTATCCGAGTTGATTTCCGGCAATAATGTGACACGGCTCAAGGAAGAACTTGGCACCGAGCCGCGCGTCTATTATCTGGTGTAGGAGGCAAGCCATGTTGAAAAAAGTGATCTACGCGCTTGGAGCAATCGCGTTGCTGTTCGGTCTCTGGGGCTTCTACGAGCGTCTCGCATTTGGCGAGGAATATGTTTCGTATGGCTCTGCGGTGGTCTGGGGATTGTGGGTGGCCGTGTATTTCCTCTTCGGTGGAATTGCCATCGGCAGTTTCCTTGTTGCCTCGCTTGAATACCTTTTCGGCATCGAAGCATTCCAAGGCTATGGCAAACCCGCATTGTGGACATCACTGGTGACGCTAGCGGTTGCCATGATGTCCGTCGGCTTCGACCTTGGTCACATGGAGCGCATCTGGAAAGCATTCCTGCAACCCAACTTCAACTCCGGGGTGGTGGCGGATGTATGGAGCTACACCATCTTTGGCGTCCTGACTTTGATCGCCTTGATCCTTGCAGTCCGCCAGCCGAAGAATGCCGCATTGAAGATTGTCATGGGCCTGGGTTTTGTGGTCGCCTTGTTTGCGGCAGGCTCGCCTGGCAAATTTCTTGGTGACAATGCCACGCGTCTCTACTGGCACGCAGCCCTTCTGCCCATGCAATTTGTCTTTATGGCATTGCTCACCGGAGCAGCCATGACATTGGCTGTGCAGGCCTTTGTCAGTCCCAGAGAAGGAACGAAACAGGCCTCGAGTATTCTCAGTCTGGCAAGTGTAGTCTTGCTGGTGATCTCGCTTTATTTCGTCTGGGCATATTTCTCGCAAAGCCTGTATGGCAATATACCGTCCCTGAAGGATTCAATCAATGAATTGATCCGCGGACAATACGCGTGGTTATTCTGGGGAGTGGAAATTCTCATCGGCGCGATCGTCCCGCTTCTGGTGCTGATCCAGCCCAAGTTGGCACAGAATCAACTTTGGGCAGGGCTGATGGGTCTCTTTATCCTGATCGGAAACGGCGTGGCGCGTTACCTGATCATCGTCCCCGGCCTGAATGTCACCGTGCTGAACAACATCGAAACGGCCTACCAGGGTCCCGGCCTGACGCTGAGCTACTCACCCAGCCCGGTGGAATGGGCGGTGGCAGCCGGAGCGCTGGGAATTGTCATTCTGGCGCTGCTGCTCGGCGCAGACTTCCTGCCCCTTTACTCCAAGAAATCGGAGGCTTAACATGACGGACAAAACAATTCCCACAAAATCGCTTTCTCGCCGCGACTTTCTCAAAGTCTCAGGGGCGAGCGGCGCAACCGCCGCGTTGCTGGGCAATCTCCCTTCCGCATTCAAAAAGGTGCAGAAGACGATAGCCGCGGCTGGGGAAGGTAATTTCTTCGAAGCCAAACCTGAGAACATCATTTACGGTGTGTGCCTGCAATGTAACACGCAATGCACCATCAAAGGCAAGATTCAGGATGGCGTGCTGGTTAAGGTGGACGGCAATCCCTACAGCCCCAATAACATGTTGCCGCCTGTTGATTATGGCACACCGCTGGCAGATGCGGCTCTTCTCGATGGAAAGCTTTGCCCCAAAGGGCAAGCCACCATCCAAACACAATATGATCCATACCGGCTAGTCAAAGTGTTGAAGCGCGCTGGCAAACGTGGCGAAAACAAATGGCAGGTTATCTCTTTCGATCAAGCCATCAATGAAATCGTCAACGGAGGAAAACTTTTCTCCAGCATCGGCGAGGATCGCGTGGTGCCAGGCTTCAAGGATGTGCTGGTTGCCAAAGAAGCGAAGGTTATTTCCGCTCTCGCGGCAGACGCCGCGGCAGTCGTCTCCAAGAAAATGACGCTGGACGATTTCAAATCCAAGCACGCCTCTGACCTCGACCTGTTGATTGATCCCGATCATCCAGACTTGGGCGTCAAGAACAATCAATTCATCTTCCAGGCGGGACGCATCGAGCCGGGACGAAACAATTACGCCCAGCGTTTCACGCTCAATTCCTGCGGTTCGATCAATTGGTACGATCACACCACAATCTGCGAACAATCGCACCACATCGCCTACACGTATGCCACCGCACAGTATTCGGGCGGCAAGTGGGCACCCGGCCCCAATAATATGAAGCCCGATATTCTCAACGCGGAGTTCGTCATCATTTGGGGAACCAGCCCGTTCGAGGCCAACTTTGGTCCGACCATCATGTCGGAGACGATCACCAAGTCGCTCACGGAACGCAATTTCCATTTTGCGGTGGTGGATCCGCGCTTATCCAAGACCGCCGCGAAAGGCTGGTGGATTCCCGTTCAGCCGATGGGCGATCTGCCGCTGGCAATGGGTTTGATCCGCTGGATTCTTGAGAATAAACGTTACGATGTGACTTTCCTGTCGAACGCCAACAAAGGCGCGGCGCTGGCGCACGGCGAAAAGAGTTGGACCAATTCGTCCTGGCTGGTCAAAGTGGACCCTTCGACAGGCTCAGGGCAGGCTGGTCACGCAGGCGCGCTTCTGCACGGCAGCCAGCTCGGACTTGTTACTTCGCAAACCACCACTGATGCATCAGGCAATTCTGTCACGACTTGGCTGGCAACAAACGGCACTACTTATAATCTTGACCCATTCGTTGTTCTGGTGAATGGAACACCGACATTGTTCGATCCGGCCGACGATAAGAATCCGGTTTCGGGCGACTTGCTGGTAAATACCACATTGCAAGGCATCGCCGTCAAGAGCGGCTTGCAGGTTCTGCTTGACGAAGCCTCGGTCAACTCCATTGACGATTGGGCCAAGATGGCTGGCGTGGATACCAACACGCTGGTCAAATTGGCTGATGAATACACTTCGCATGGCAAGAAGGCAGGTGTGGAGTTTTATCGCGGCGCAGTCCAACACACCAACGGCTACTACACGGGTCAGGCGCTGATCACGCTCAACCTGCTCGTGGGCAACCTGGATTGGAAAGGCGGATTGAGCGCGGGCGGCGGCGCGTGGAACGCCATCGGCAACAAGGACAAGCCGTTCGATCTGGGCGGCGATCATCCCGGCAAGATCGGCGCGTTTGGCATCAAGATGACGCGCGAAGGCGTGGCGTACGAAAAGACCACTCTGTTCCAGGACTATCCCGCGCAGCGTCCGTTCTATCCATACACATCCAATGTATATCAGGAAGTTATTCCAGCCGCTTATGCCCAATATCCTTATCCGGCAAAAATTCTGTGGCTGCACATGGGCACACCGGCGTTGGCCGCGCCCGCTGGCGCAGAACAAATCAAGATGCTGACCGATACGGACAAGTTCCCGCTCTTCATCGCTGACGATATTGTGATCGCGGAAACCTCGATGTATGCGGACTATCTCTTCCCAGATTTGACCTACGTTGAACGTTGGGCGTTCCTCGGTTCGCCGCCGCCGGATCCCACCAAGAACATCCGCGTGCGCCAGCCAATTGCTGCGCCCATCCCTGAGATTGTTACCGTGGATGGGGAACCAATGCCTGTTTCGATGGAATCCATCATGATTGCAATCGGCAAGGCTTTGAGTTTGCCCGGCATCGGCAAAGGCGGATTCGACAAGCACGGCGACTTCAACCGCCCTGAAGATTATTACCTGCGCGGCATTGCGAACATTGCCTTTGGTGATAAGGCCGATGGATCCGATGCAGTCCCTGATGCCGATGACTCCGAAGTAGCGGTCTTCCAAACGGCGCGCGCATTCCTGCCCAAAGCTGTGTTCGATGCGGCCAAGTGGCAGTCGGCAGCCGGCGACTCGATGTGGCGCAAGGTCATCTATGTGATGAATCGCGGCGGTCGCTTCGAATCCTTTAGCAAGGCGTACACCGGAAATTTCCTTGGCCACCCTTACGGCAAGCAGATGAACCTGTTCGTCGAACCCGTGGCGACCGGCAAGGACAGCATCACCGGTAAATTCTTCTCCGGCACGGCGCACTTCGAGCCAATTCACAACAGCACCGGCACGCTCGTGGATGATAAAGACATGCCGTTCCATCTCATCACGTACAAGGAAGTCACCGGCGGACAGTCGCGCACCATCAGCAATTACTGGACGCAGGGCGGCATGGGCATTGTCCCGACCAACTATGTGAAGATGAATCCCGATGACGCGATGGGGCTGGGCATCCACGATGGCGATACAGTGCAGCTTTTCTCTCGCACCAACTCCGATGGCATTCTTGATCTGGGCAACGGACAGCGCGAATCGGTTCAGGGCAAAGTGAAACTCACCCAAACCATCCGGCCCGGTGTGATCATGGTCTCGTGGTCGTACGGACACTGGGCCTACGGCGCGCGCGATGTGACGATTGACAATCAGATTGTCAGAGGCGATCCTCGCCGCGCGGTTGGTTTGTGCTCGAATCCTGTATTGCTGCTGGATGAAGGAACGAAGACAACCTGTCTCACCGATCCCATCGGCGGCAGCGCCAGCTTCTATGATACGAAAGTAAAGGTTCAAAAAGTCTGATCGGCATTCTCCCTTTGGTTGTATCCTCCCTTGAGAGTCGGGGGAGGAGACTCAAGGAGAAACACGGAATGAAAAGAATGGAGACTATATGTTTGGTTTAGGCGTTCCAGAACTTTTGATCATCCTTGGAATCATCATCCTGCTCTTCGGAGTTGGCCGCATCGGCAAGCTTGCTGGCGAGCTTGGCTCTGGCATCCGCGCCTTCAAAGAGGGAATCAACGGCAACAAGGATGAGAATCAGTGACGCTTGTCACTAATGGCAAATTAGCAAACACGTTATATTGATACCATCTCTCCGAAGCCTGTCTGCCTAAACGACTAAGCATGGCGACAGGACAGTAGCACAAAATTGATTTTGTGTTACCAGGTAAAAGCGGAAACGCTTTTATCCCCCGAATATGGAAAGGAGACTTTTGCGACCTTGCGTCTTTGCGCCGTCTCTTTTCCAGAGATGGCGTTTTTCTTTGCATGACAGCCAGCCAACCAACCTTCGACTATCAGACTATCGGACTACCAGACTATGAAACTAACTGATCTCCTCGAAAAATCCTCCCGCCACCATTCGCATCTCTGTCCGCGCCAAATCCTCGGCGTGCGCATGGGACTGCTGGGCATGAAGATGCTTGGCTTCGATTCCCCGCCAGACAAAAAACGCCTGCTGGTCATCGTCGAAAGCGACGGCTGTTTTGCGGATGGCATTATCGCCGCCACGGATTGCACCGTCGGTCACCGCACCTTGCGCGTGGAAGATTACGGCAAGACCGCCGCCACGTTTGTGGATACACAAACCGGCCGCGCCATTCGCGTGGCGCCATCATTGGATATTCGTCAAAAAGCATACGCGTACGCACCTGATGAGCCGCGTCATTACTTCGCGCAAATGCAAGCGTATCGGATCATGCCTGATGAGGAGATGTTCACCCTGGCTGAAGTGACCTTGAACACTTCCATCGAAGCCATCCTCTCTCGTCCCGGTGTGCGCGTGGACTGTGACGTGTGCGGCGAGGAGATCATCAACGAGCGCGAAGTGATCCGCGGCGGACTGACGCTTTGCCGCGCCTGCGCCGAGGGTGGCTACTATCACATCGCGGATCGGGATGCTCTCTTGCTCGATCATATCCAACACGAAACCGTGCTTTGAGTCTCACGATGTTCATTGATCCATTCGGCCGCGCCATCACTTATCTTCGCATCTCCGTCACCGACCGCTGCAATCTGCGCTGTGTTTACTGTATGCCGAAGGAAGGTTTGTCGAAGATCCCGCCACAGGCGGGGCAATGGCAGGTGCGCTCGGATCAACTGTCAGTGGAGGAAATCGTTCGGGTTGTTGAAACCGCCGCAAAGGGCGGAGTGAATCGCATCCGTCTCACGGGCGGCGAGCCGCTCGTTCATCCGCAAGTCGTCGAAATCGTGCGGCGCATCGCGTCCATCCCCGGCATCGAAGAAGTGAGTCTCACAACGAATGCGATGTTATTGGAACGACTGGCGCAGCCGCTTGCCGATGCGGGACTCAAACGCGTCAACATCAGTTTGGATTCGTTGGACATCGACAAATTCAAACGCATCACGCGCGGTGGAGATTTGAACCGCGTCTGGAAAGGAATCGCGGCTGCCGAACGAGCGCGTCTCGCGCCGCTCAAATTGAATACCGTTATCGTGCGCGGACTCAACGCTGACGAATTGCCCGCCTTCGCGCGCCTGACGATGGAGAATGATTGGCACGTGCGCTTCATTGAAGTCATGCCCATCGGCAATGCGCAGGATTGGGGCGAAGGCTTCCCCGCGCCGCGTGAAAGATATTTCTCCGTTCAAGAAATGGGCGTCGCTCTTTCAACCTTTGACCTTCAACCTGTGACCGCTCCTGCTGGCAACGGCCCCGCGCGGACGTATAAAATTCCCGGCGCACGCGGCACGATTGGCTTTATCTCTCCACTCGGCGAACATTTTTGTGAAAGTTGCAATCGTTTGCGATTGACATCGGATGGCAAGCTGCGTTCATGCCTGGTGATTCCCAATGAAGTTTCCTTGCGCGAGGCAGCGCGCACAGGCAAGCCATTGGAAAAATATTTTTATCAAGCCGTCGCAAACAAACCCAAGCAACACAACATGTGTGTTTCCATGCCCACTGATACTCAACGCGGCATGAGCCAACTCGGAGGATGATTTCTCTCTCCTAGAGATGGGGATCGGGTGAAGGAAAAACCGATGATATTCATCACTGGACAGCCTTTATCCGATTTGCTACATTCACATAAGAAACCAGACAAATATGAAACGAATCATTCTTCCCTTGGCTATCCTCCTTCTGACAGCGTGCTCTGCCATCCCGCAGACCGAAATTGCCGGAAGCGTTAATCTGAATAATCTTCAACCCTTGCCTACGCCGGAGGGACACGAAGAAGTACCTTTGCGCGTGGCTGTCGGAGCGATCATCTCGCCGAAGGGAACAATCGAATCTTATTCGCCTCTTCTTGATTATCTGAGCAAGAAACTGAACCGGCCAGTTGAGCTGGTCCAGCGGCGCACTTACCTCGAGGTGAATGACCTAGTCGAACACGGAGAAGTGGATATCGCTTTCGTTTGCAGCGGGCCTTACGTGGAGGGACACGATTCATTCGGCATGGAACTGCTCGCCGCGCCGCAGGTCAATGGAAAGACAACCTACAACTCTCTTCTCATTGTGCCATCGGATAGCAAAGCCCAAGGCATGGCTGACTTGCGCGGGAGGGTCTTTGCATTTACCGACCCAATCTCTTTGACCGGGCGCTTGTATCCGGCTTATCTCGTCCAACTGCTCGGCTTTACGCCCGAAACGTTCTTCTCTAAGACGTTCTTCACGTACAGCCACGATGAGGCTATTCGCGCAGTGGCCAGCGGACTGGCGGATGGCGCGGCGGTTGATTCGATGGTGTACGAATACACGCTCACGAGCGATCCTTCGCTGGCGGAGAAAGTGAAAGTCATTCAGCGCTCGCCGGATTTCGGGATCCCGCCCGTTGTGGTCAGCCCATTGATTCGCCCTCAAGTCCGGGCCGAGTTACAAGCATTGCTGCTGAATATGGGTTCCGATCCAGAAGCGAAAAACGCTCTGTCGTCCATTGGCATCGAACGCTTTGTGAACATCGAGGACAGCGCCTATGACAGCGTGCGCTCCCTGGTAAATGCGGCCCCCTCTTCAACGATGCAGCCATGATTCCCAAAAAATTCCTTCAACGTTTCTGGGCGATAGCAGGCGCGGTCAGCGTTCGCACAAAGATCCTTGGCATCGTATTAGCCCTGGTGATTCTGCTCGGCGCGGGCGTGACCATCCAGTCGCGTTATGCCCTGACTACAACGATGGCCGCGCAGCTCGAAGAACAAAGTGTTTCGGTCTCGCGCGACCTCGCAGCCCGTTCCACCGATCCGATCCTGCTCAATGATCTGCTCAGCCTGCACGATCTGCTCGATGAAACGCGTGCCAACAATCCCAACGTGCGTTACGCCTTTATCGTCGATCCGCAGGGGCAGGTGATCGCTCAAACATTTTCGGGTGGTTTTCCTCCCGGCCTGCTTTCCATGAACGCCGTCCAGCCGAACGAACATCACCATACTGTTTTGATCAAAACAAATGAGGGTCTGGTGTGGGATACTGCCGTGCCCATCCTCGATGGGAAAGTCGGCACGGCTCGCGTCGGACTTTCAGATGCTTCTATGCAAGCGGCTCTGTCCACGCTGACGGCGCAACTGCTTCTCACCATCGTCCTGGTTTCAGCCACAGGCATCTTGATTGCCATTATCCTTACCTGGGTGTTGACCCGTCCCATTCTGGCGCTGGTAAATGCCACGCGAGCGGTTGCCAAAGGCGATTTCTCGCGGCGCGTTCCGCGCTGGGCAAATGATGAAATCGGCGATCTGGCAGAAGCATTCAACAAGATGACTGAGGAATTAGCGCACACGGATGAACTTCGCCGCGAGCGCGAAGCATTGCGCCGCCAACTGCTTGAAAAAGTGATTGCCACGCAGGAAGACGAACGCCGCCGCATCGCGCGCGAACTTCACGATTCCACCTCCCAGAATTTGACGTCTCTTCTGGTTGGATTGCGGATTATGGAAACAAACTGCGCGCAGTGCGCGTCCAAGTCAAAGGCCAGCGATCTTCGCCAGGTTGCCTCGCGCACCCTTGATGAGGTTCACGATCTTTCCATGCGACTCCGCCCGCGTTCGCTGGATGATCTCGGTCTGGCTGCGGCGTTGGAACGTCTGGCGCAGGAATGGCAGGCGCGCTATAAAATTCCCGTGGATGTCACCATCCAGTTAAATGCACGATTGCCCGGGGATGTGGAAACCGCCATCTATCGTATTGTGCAGGAAGCACTGACCAATGTCGCGCGTCATGCTCATGCAAGGTCTGCCAGCATTTTTGTGGAACGCCGCGACGATATTGTTCGCACGATTGTGGAGGATGACGGGGTTGGCTTTGATACAAGCGCAAATTATGGGGAACGTCACCTTGGACTTCTCGGCATGCGCGAACGCGCCGAATTATTGGGCGGCAAGCTGACCATCGAATCCACGCCTGAACTTGGGACAAGCATATTTATCGAAATTCCACTGGCGAAGCAGCAAAATCCATTGGTTTCTGAGACTCGAATATGAACCACCTTGCCCGCGTCCTCCTGGCAGATGATCACGCTGTTCTGCGCGCTGGTTTACGCCTCCTGCTTACAAGTACGAACGAATACGAAGTGATCGGCGAAGCTTCGAGCGGCACCGAAACACTCGCCCTTGCCGAACAGCTTCAACCCGATCTGATCCTGCTTGATCTAAGCATGCCCGCGCTTGGCGGCTTGGATGTGCTCCCTACTCTTCGGAAACTCGTTCCAGCAGGCCGCATCCTCATCCTGACCATGCACGATGACCCGCAATATCTGCGGCAGGCGTTGAAGCAGGGCGCCAGTGGGTATGTTCTCAAAAAAGCCGCCGACGCCGAATTGCTTTCTGCGATGCGCGCGGTATTGCATGGCGATGTCTATGTCCAGCCCTCAATGACGCGCATCCTGTTGGAGGATATGCTTCCCGAGTCCCAGCTTGCTGATAAAGAAGATGCTTGGAGCAGTCTCAGCGACCGCGAACAGGAAGTTCTGAAAATGGTCGCGTTGGGGCACACGAGTGCCGAAATTGCCGAACAACTCAGCTTAAGCGCAAAGACTGTGGAAACGTATCGGGCGCGCGGAATGGAAAAACTAGGGTTACGAACACGCGCTGCTTTGGTGAGGTTTGTATTGCAAGAGGGCATAATCAAAGGAAATTGAACGAGCAACTGGGACGTTGCATAATTCGACGCCCGGATCGTTTCCTCTGAAAGCGAGTATCCCCGCAAGGTTGCATCCGTCCATTGTTGTTCTACTGCTGATTCCAACCATTGCAGCGATCAGCATTCCACCCTTAAGTACGACTTTATCCTTGTATTTTGAAGTTGAAACCCGCTCCAATAAACGTTCAAACATGAAGTTCTGCAGAACAGCCTGAGCGGTAGCACCGCACTAAAGCGTGGTAGTGCATAGACCTTGCGGAAAATGGGGTTCATTGGCAAACTCTTGGGACTTCCAAATCACAAGGGATACCAATGAACCCACAAGAGCTATTTTGCCCGAAT
>JAJYLQ010000007.1 GCA_021787595.1 Chloroflexota bacterium
TTCAGCAATGTCTGTTCCTCTTCACTCAAGTCCACCATATATTTCTTCACCATGCCTGTCTCCTTTGTATGGAGACAGGATAATCCGAATCGCACTTATCAAAGCATGCTTGACACAGTACTAGGCTTGTACCCTCACAAAAGGAGTCGCTCTCATGTTCGAACGCATCCTGCTGGCCGTAGATGGATCCGCTCATGCTTTGCGCGCCGCCCGCGTGGCCGGTGACTTGGCACGGGCAATGAACTCGAAAATCGTAAGAATCGTCGTTGCTTATGAGGGCATCCCGGCGTACCTGGGTGAGCCAAACCTCCAATTTGCAATCGAATCACGATTGAAAGACGCGCAGGAAATCCTGCAAAAAGCTGAGGAAACCGTCGGAAAAACCCCGGCAGAGATTCATACGGAATTAATCGAAGGCTCACCAGCAGAGGCTATCATTGAAGTAGCCCGGACGCGCGACAGCCACGTGATCGTGATAGGCTCACGCGGCATGGGAACGCTGACCGGCCTGGTGCTGGGCAGCACGAGTCAGAAAGTGGTCAGCCACGCGCCCTGCCCGGTGCTGATCGTGCGCTAGCGCGCCGTTCGGCCCCGGCAAATTCCTCGGGTGTGTTGACGTTCGAGAAAGCAATTCCATCCGGATCGTAGCGATGGAGTTCATCCTGCGCAAGCCTTCGGATTTTGACTTTTGGGAACCAAGAGATCATCCGCCATTGGTCGGAGCGGATGGCCGCTTCAATGGCCGGAATGCAGGTGGCGCGGCGGTACACCGCATGGAGAGGCTCATAGCCCTCAGTGGTTTCCGCGATCACCACATCCGCTTCGTCCCGGACCAGGAAACTGGCCGCCGCGACAAGGAGCGGCGCGCTGACGAAAGGCATGTCACACGCAACGACAGCCACAGCCGGATATTTGGCGGAAACGAGCGCGGTGTAGAGTCCGCCCAATGGACCGCGATCCGGCATAAGGTCCGAAAAGAGGGGGAGCCCGAGGAAAGAAAAGCTCTCGGGCTGATTCGTCGTAATAAGGAGCTCGTCCGCAATCGGCGCAAGCCGGTCAACCACGCGCTGGATCAAGGGCTTTCCCTTGAAGGTTTTGAGCGCCTTGTTCTCGCCCATGCGTACAGATTGGCCGCCGGCCTGCACCACGACACTTAACATGCACGGATTATAATAGCGAACATTTTTGGAGGCCGCTGCAAATGCTTAATCGAAAATTATTCAGCAGGATGGGATGGCTGGTACTCATCCTGTTGATCGCCGGAGGGGCGGTATATTTCTTTGGAAGCCAGTTTGTCACACGCGCCGCGCAAGGTATCGCGCCATCGGCCATGGCTCCGTCAATAGATGATTTTCCTGTTGTGACCAATAAATCCCAACCCGATTCGATCACTTTCAATGGCTGTCCGCCTGATGGCCAAGGTGGGGATGTGGAACTTAATCTGCTGGAAAACCGAACGGATGAAGGCAAGTACGTTAACCTTTCCTTTGATACTCTGCTGGCATTGAGATGGCCAAAGAATATCGAACGGCAGGCGATGAGCGCATGGTCACCTCAAAGCGATGCCTACATCAAACAATTCCAGGGAATGCCCGTTTCGTTGACCGGCTATATCCTGTTTACGAAAGAAGCGCCGCCTTCTCCGGCAAACTGCAGCCGCAACAATCCTGAAAACGCAGATTGGAATCTGACTCTGACAAATAACCTGAAGGACGTTCCGGCACAGGGAGTCCTGGCAGCAATAACCCCGCGCGTCCGATCCAGCCACAAATGGACATTGGACGCGCTTCGCACGGTCAGTTACCAAAAATTGCAGGTGCGCGTCGGCGGCTGGCTTTTGTTCGATCCGAGTCGTCCTGGCGATGTCGGGATAAACCGCGCAACCCTTTGGGAAATCCATCCGGTGATGCAGATCGAGGTTTTTCAGGACGGGCATTGGATTCCGCTTGACAAGTTCTCATATTAGGCTAAGCGAGCGCAAGCACAACAGTAGTATGATTATTGAATAAATGTGAAATGGCCTGCAATTGTTCATTGTTGATTGAAAGGATTGCATGTCCACTTTAGCAAACAGGCTGGATGATTTAACGGTCGAAGGGACGCTGTATGAACATCTGCCTGGCAACGCTGTCCGCTGTTTTGCATGCGGCCACCGATGCCTTATCCGCGAGGGGAGGCGCGGGATCTGTCAGGTGCGATTTAATCAGGGCGGACATCTGCGCGTGCCGTGGGGCTATGTCGCTGCCCTCCAATCGGACCCAATCGAAAAGAAGCCATTCTTTCATGTGATGCCAGGCTCGAACGCCTTGACGTTCGGGATGCTCGGCTGTGATTATCACTGCGGTTTTTGTCAAAACTGGCTGACCTCGCAGGCCATGCGCGACCCAGCCTCGGACGAGTCGATCAACCTCATTCGCAAGATTTCACCGAAAGGAATGGTGGAGCTTGCCCGCCGCACCAAGGCATCGGCAGTTGTCTCGTCTTATAACGAGCCGCTGATCACGAGCGAATGGGCGGTTGATATTTTCAAAGAAGCCAAAGCCGCAGGCTTGATGTGCGCTTATGTGTCCAATGGGAACAACACGCCGGAAGTCATGGACTTTATCAGGCCGTACATCAGCGCATACAAAGTTGACCTGAAGTGCATGCAGGAAAAGAATTATCACAAGCTGGGCGGTGTGTTGAAAAACGTACTGGATGGAATCCAACGCGCCCACAAACTTGGATTGTGGGTCGAGGTCGTAACGCTTGTCATCCCGGGCTTCAACGATTCGAATGAAGAATTGTGGGACGCGGCGCGATTCATCGCGGGCGTTTCGCGCGATATTCCGTGGCACGTCACAGCTTTTCATAAGGATTATAAAATGACCGATCCGGCCAATACGGACACCCGCACGTTGTTGCGCGCCGCGGAGATCGGGCGCGAAGCCGGACTGCGTTATGTATACGCGGGCAACCTCCCGGACCGCGTCGATGAATACGAAAATACGGTTTGCCCAAACTGCAGCACAACGCTGATCCAGCGTTCAGGGTATGTGATCCTCGATTACCGGCTGACCGCTGCCGGGGCCTGCCCGAAATGCGGGACAAAAGTGCCTGGCGTATGGCCGCAAAATCCCACCAACGTTCATTTGAACGGATATGGCATTCCAATCCCTGTCTATTGACAATTCATTTTTGCTGTATAATCATCCCCATCTTGTAACATTCGGAAAGGAGGTGAGAGTCGGGCCTTAACGCGACTTATTAATCGCTCTTCCCCTGTCGTATCCAACCTATAAATTCTCTGTAGGAGGAGAAACCGTGAATCGTAAACTGTACGTTTTGCTTGCTGTGATCGTCCTGGCAAGCATGGCACTGTCCGCATGTGGGGGCACTGCAACTCCCACTGCCCCGGCAACGCAGGCGCCAGCCACTCAAGCGCCAGCCACCCAGGCGCCAGCCACGGCTGCAGCTACTCAGTGCGCGCCAGCCAAGATGGGCTGGGATCCCACTACTGCAGATACCGGCAGCAAGGGCATGACCGTTGCCTTCGAGCAGGAGCCTGACCAGGCCGTTGGCATGTTCAGCAACATGAGCTTTGCCGCATGGATCTGGCAGATATTCGGCGTTGGTCCCGGCAAGTGGGACGACAAGAACAATCTGGTTCCCTATATAGCGACCGAGATTCCCAGCACCGCCAATGGCGATGTTTCGGCTGATGGCCTCACGGTCACTTGGAAGCTCAAGCCCTGTATCTTCTGGTCAGATGGACAGCCAATCACATCCAAGGATATTCTCTTCACCTGGCAGGCCATGATGAATCCGGCCAACAACCCGGTCAGCCGCAGCGGCTGGAATCAGATCGCCAGCATTGATACGCCTGATGATCAGACGGCTGTAATCCACTTCAAGTCACTGTACCCGGCCTGGCCAACGCTGCTTGACCTCGGTCCAAACAACACCAGCGGCGGAATATTGCCTGCCCATATTTTCCAGGGAAAAACCGGCCTGGAGAAGGACCCGCAGGTCCATCAACCAACCTGGGCTGGCGGTCCGTTCGCCATCAAGGAATGGGTGGCAGGCGACCACATGACGCTGGTCCGCAACCCCAATTACTTCGGAAGCCCGGCGAAGCTGGATTACATCAACATCAAGTTCGTGCCCGATCCCGCGACGGGCCTGGCTGCCCTCAAGACCGGCGATGTGGATCTCGTGGTGAACTTTGCTGAGTCCGATATCCCTACCCTGCAAGGACTTGCTTCGCAAGGCATCAAGTATCGCGTCGACCCGACATCTGATTTCGAGCACCTGTTCTTCAACCTGGGCACCACCGCAGGCCAGACTATCAACGGCAAGGTTGTCGGTCAGAGCGATGTGGACGGCTTCTGCCCGTTCCAGGATCCAAACGTCCGCAAGGCCATCATACTGGGCATTGACCGCCTGTCCTTCCTCACGAACTACATGCACGAGGATCAGAGCGCGTTCATCGCCTCACTGTGGCCGAACTCCTATTGGTACAACACCAGCCTGACGCCGTATCCGTATGATCCAACCCAGGCAGCCTCGCTGTTGGATGCTGCGGGTTACAAGGTTGGTTCTGATGGTATCCGTGCCGGCACCTGCAATGGAAAACCGGTCAAATTCTCGCTTGGCATCGAGACCACGCCTGCTCAGTTCCGCATTGACGATGTTCTGCACATCCAGTCGGATTTGAAGAAGATTGGTATCGATATCAAGCCGAACCACATCCCGGCTGGCACTTTCTTCGGTTCCTACTCTGAAGGCGCCGACATGCCGCTTGGCAAGTTCGATATGGCCATCTACACCACCGGCTTCTATCCGGATCCCGATCCGACCGGCAGCCTCGACTGCGCCGATGTTCCAAACAAAGCCAACCCGACTGGCGGCAACAACTATCATCTCTGCGACCCGCAGGTTGATTCCTTGATCGCCCAGGGTCTGGCGACTGCCGACCCAGCTGCCCGCAAGAAGGTCTACGACCAACTCCAGCAGTACATGTACGACAAAGCGCTTGTAATTCCGCTGTTCGCACGCGCCAATGTGTACGGCTATTCGAGCAAACTCGTATTCCCGCCCAGCTCCGGTTGGGCCAATGCCTTCTGGGACGCCGAGAACTTCGACATCACCAAATAAGGCTTAGCATGGGCCAGCGGTGACTAGAAGGGCGCCGCTGGCCCACCCAAAAGACGATATAAACTGAAGTTGACCACTCATCAACACGGATGAACCAGGAAAAATCCAAATTTCGTCCGTGTTGATCTATGGTCAAAAACCTGTTCGAATGCCCGGTTCAATCTGTATAAAACAGATGGAAGGAGAAAGCCATGTGGTCTTACTTGGTACGAAGAGTTGCACAGGCGATTCTTATCCTGTTTATCATTACCATGCTGTGTTTCATATTGACCCGCCTTTCATCGGATCCGATGGCGCAGTATGCCAACAAACCCGGCATCACCGCCGCTGATCGCGCTGCCATCGCCAAGAGTCTCGGGTTGGACCAGCCGCTGCCGGTGCAGTACATAAGGTGGATTGGGTTGGCCCTGCAAGGCAACCTGGGGAATTCGTTTTTCTCGAAACAACCCGTGCTGACAATGATTGAGCAGCGCTTGCCGCTGACCCTGATTCTGATGGGTACGGCTGAGGTGGTTATCATCATCGTAGCCCTCACACTAGGGCTGGTAGCTGCGGTCAAGCAGTATTCTTTTGTAGATAATCTGATCACTTCCTTTTCTTTCATCGGCTATTCGATGCCAATTTTCTTCATCGCCTTTGGCAGCATCGAAATCTTCGCCGTTCAGTTCAAGGTCTGGGGTCTGCCCTACCTGCCGACCGGCGCTGACATCTGGGACCCAAAAGATCCTCTGGCTCTGGCCCGCCATCTTGTCCTGCCTGTTTTCAGCCTGGTAGCCATCCAGACCGCCGGCTACTCCCGCTACTTGCGTTCAAGCATCCTGGAAGTGCTTGGAATGGATTATGTTCGTACGGCCCACGCCAAAGGCTTGAGCAATCGGGCTGTGCTGTTCAAACATGCCCTCCGCAATGCGATCCTGCCCTTTGTTACCATTGTCGGGTTGGATATTCCCTTCCTGCTGGGGGGCGCGTTGGTGACCGAATCGATCTTTGCCTGGCCCGGTATGGGACGCCTGTTCTGGGAATATGCCGAACGCGGCGATTACCCGGTGGTACTGGGCGTGCTCCTGGTCACTTCGACAGCAGTGGTGTTCTTTACGATCATCGTTGATTTGGCCTACACCATTATTGATCCGCGCATCCGCTTGAGTTAGGATTTGCCATGGCTGCAACTGATGAATCTACTATCATCTCCACACTAAGCTTGAAGAGCACAGAGACAAAACAGCCGCTGACACCCGGTCAATTGGTCTGGCGCCGGTTCCGCAGGCACCGCATGGCCATGCTGGGCGGCATCGGCATCATTTTGCTGGTGCTTTTCATTGTAATCGGCTCCATCGTTGTTCCCGAGAGTCGGGCTAACAACACCGACCTGAGGTCCCGTCTGGCTGCTCCAACCAGCACTCACTGGTTCGGCACGGACAGTGTTGGACGGGATGTGTTCAACCGCGTAATCTATGGCGGGCAGATTTCGCTTTTCATTGGAATATTTGCTGTGGTCCTGGAGGTAACACTCGGAACGCTGATAGGCGGCTTTGCCGCTTATTATGGCGGCTGGGTGGATGCCATCCTGATGCGCTTTACGGAAGCCATGCTGGCCATCCCTTCGCTATTCCTGCTGATCGTGTTGGCTAAGTTCATCGGCCAAAACGTTGGGCAGGTCACGATCCTTGGACGCACTTTTAGCGGCAGCATCGGCATTGTCATTCTGGTCATCGGTGTAACCTCATGGATGTTTCTGGCCCGTATCGTACGCGCCAACGTGTTGTCTTTGAAGGAACTGGATTACATCTCGGCTTCCAAGGCGCTGGGCGCGAACAACCGGCATGTTTTCTTCAGCCACCTGGTACCAAACACACTTGGTCCCATTATCGTAGCGGCCACTCTTGGTTTGGCTTCTGCCATCCTTACCGAGGCCTACGTGTCCTTCCTGGGATTGGGAGTCCAATCGCCAACATCCACCTGGGGCAATATGATGCAGTCGGCACAATCGTTCCTTGAGCAAGGCGCCTGGTGGATGTGGGTCTTCCCCTCCTTCTTCATCATCTTTACCATCCTGTGCATCAACCTGCTGGGTGATGGATTACGCGACGCGCTTGACCCGCGCAGTTCCAAACATCTCTAGATCATCCCAACAAAAAACGGACGGGCAAATGCCCGTCCGTTCGCATTTAAGTGGATTGAATTATGGCGTGATCGGATAGATCATGCCGGCCATGGCCAGCGCGCCGAAAATCAAGATGACCACCGCCGCGCCGGTCAGCACCTCACGCGGCTCCCGTTTGTCGGTCAGACTCAGCGCCGGATAGAATCCCTCCACTTCCCAGCGCGGACCCGCAAACCACGTGAAGATCAATCCGCCGAACAAGCCGCCGATGTGACCCCAAATGTCAATGCCCGGCGTCAGATCGAGCAGCAGGTTGACCGCCACGATGAAAACGATATTCCCGATTGCGCGTCCAAAATGACCGCCGAAGAGTTTTCGATTTTGAAAAAGAAAAATTCCTTCAGCCCCGATCAAGCCAAAGATGGCGGTTGACGCGCCGACCGAATATCCGCTCGAAAACAGGAAGGACAAAACGTTGCCGGTAAATCCTCCCAACAAATAAAGCAATAGAAATCGTCCGCGGCCAAAGTAACGCTCCAGCGTCGGCCCAAAGATGATGAGCGCATACATGTTGAACAGAATATGCGGAATCGACGCGTGCAGAAGAACCGGTGTAATGAACCGCCACAATTCCCCGGCTCGAATAAACAGGTTGATCTTTGCCCCGAATAATTCCAGCCAGTCCATTTGTGCTGCGTCGTTGGCGTAGCCAAAAATCCAGACGCTGGCAACCTGCAAAATGTAGACGGCTGTAGTCAACCCGATGATTGTGTAAGTGACATACGGGATTGAATTCGGCATGGAGATGCGCACTGACGAAGGTGGCGGTGTCCCGCCAGGTTGACCCTCACTCCCAACCCCTCTCTCAGTGGGAGAGGGGTTCAGGGGTGAGGGGTTCATTGAATAATTATTCACAGATTGACCTTTCGTTGTTGCACGCGATGATGTTCAGCCTCGATGATGGCTCGGACAATGTCCACCGTGTGATCAAGTTGAAAATCGTGATTGACAATGACATAATCAAACGCTTCGACGCGCTTGAGTTCCTTGCGCGCCGTTGCAATGCGGATCGCAAGCGAGTCGGAGGTTTCAGTCTTGCGTTCCTGCAAACGACGGACAAGTTCATCTTCATTTTCAGTCGTGATGAAGATCAACAGCGCATCGTGCGCCAGCTTGCGGACAGTTTCAGCGCCCTGCACGTCCAGGCGCATGACCACATCCTTGCCGCTGGCCAAGGCCTCGCGCACCTGCGCTTTGGGAATGCCTTTGTAATCGCCGTAGACAATCGCGTATTCGATGAGTTCGTTATCCTCGATCATGCGCGCGAATTCTTCCTTGGAAACGAACCAATAATCCCTGCCGTGCGTTTCATTCGGGCGCTTTGGGCGCGTCGTGGCCGTGACGACAAAATGAAATGGCAGGCCGCGTTCCTGCATCCGCTGGACGACGGTATCCTTTCCAGCGCCCGACGGGCCGGAGATGACGATCAACAGCGGTTGCGGGAAATGAAAATCAAAATCGGGATCAGAAGCCACAAAGATATTTTACCAGACCGAGGCCTTTCATCTATCTTCCAGTCGCGTTAAAATTGGGACATGCCAACCTACGATTTTATTTGCAACGATTGCAGGGAACGATTCGATGTTTTTCTGAGTTTCAGCGAATATGGGAGAAAACCTGTTACCTGCGCGCATTGCGGAAGCAAAAATGTCCGCCGCAGGATGACGAAAGTGCGCGTGGCCAAATCCGAGGAAAGCCGCATGGAAAGCATGATGGACCCGTCCGCGCTGGAAGGCATGGAGGAGGATCCAAAGGCACTCGGCAGGATGATGAAGAAGATGGGGAACGAAATGGGCGAGGACATGCCTCCCGAATTCGATGATGTCGTGGATCGGCTGGAGGCGGGCCAATCGCCGGAGGAAATCGAATCTGCGCTGCCGGATCTCGGAGCGGACGCGGGCGGCGGGGCTGATGAATAACGCGTAAGGGCACAGCGTGACGAGCAAACGCCCGGCGTTCTTTATGATTCCGCTGCGCCCCTGCTGTTTTATATCGTCAAAATAATCGGTTCGTTCTTCGTGACGATGATCGTATGTTCGAACTGCGCGGCGATGGCATTATCCATCGTGCGTAATGACCAGCCATCGCGTTCCTCCCTGATGCGTCCGCGCCCGGTCGTCAGGAACGGCTCGATGGCAAGCACCAAACCGTCTTTCAAGATTCGATGATCGCGGGGATCGTAGAAGTTCAGGATTTCACGGGGGTCTTCATGCAGACCGCGTCCAATACCGTGGCCGGTCAATTCATAGATGACGTTGTAGCCGCGCCTCTTCGCTTCGTTCTGGACCGTTTTGCCGATCTCGTTTAATGGGCGTCCCGCGCGTGCGACGTTCACGGCCCTCATCAAAGTTGACTTTGTGGCCTCGAGAAGTTTGTGGATCTCAGGCGAACGTTTCGATACCCACAATGACGCGCCGGTGTCCGCAAAATAGCCGTCGAGTTCAGCAGAGACGTCAATGTGGATCAACTCGCCTTCGCGTAAGGCATGCTCACCGGGAATGCCATGCGCAATGACCGGTGAAACGCTGATGCAGGTCGCGCCGGGAAATTGGTACGTCACCTCGGGAGCGGAATGCGCGCCGCGCGACTCGAGGAGGCCGCGCCCGATATCGTCCAACTCGCCGGTCGTGATGCCCGGTCGAACCGCCTGCATCATTTTCTGCAGCACCTCAGCGCAAATGCGCCCGATGGCTTTCAATGCTTTGATATCGTTCTCAGTATCAGCCGTCATGAGTTCTCTTTCACCGCGCGTTGGATGTACGCGCGGTGCTCGGCAAAATGCTCGGTGGTGTTGGACAGCACCCAGATGACCACCGGGCGTTTTTCGGGGTCGTCAGGGAAACGCGACTGCATCAAATCTTCGAAGGACAATTGGTTCAGCCTTGAATACAACTCCGCGCATGTCTCCTGAAATTCGTTCAGCACCTCCCGTACCGGCATTTTACGTTTGCGCTGATACAACAGATCGTTGATGCCGTCGAAATCGGCCTTGTCGGTAAGTGTCTTGTCCACGTTCAGCACCTCGTGCCACGGACGATGGTCGAGATGATAACCGATGAACGATTTTATCCATTCGGTGACATGAGCGACATTATCTTTGGGCGCCCAGCCGCTGGAATCGGGCGTGGACATTTGCGCTTCGTTGAGGCCGCGAACAAGGTTCCAGAGCGCCGTCCGTTCGCGGTCAATCGCCAGCATCAAATCTTCCTTGTCTTTCGGAAACCAGTCATCTGACATGGACATCTCCTTGCAATAATTCTACCGCACAACCAAACCTGTCCGCGCAGCCGAAAAGCGGGCTCTCTGGGATTTGCCGTGGCGCGCTGCCAGCCGCGAGGTCAAATTGGTAATTTGACCTACATCATGCCGCCAAATATGCTGGTCCATCACGGCAATTCCCAATGAATCGAAAAGCGGGATAAAAAATTCTCCCCGATTTGTGTCGGAGAGAATTGCCTGACGGGATAATCAACGGCTAGTAACGCTTGCCGCCGCCGCGCTGCGGACGATGCCCACCGCGGTTGCCGCCTCGATTGCCGAATCCGCCGCGTTCTTCGCGCGGACGAGCCATATTGACCTTCAATTCCCGCTGGCCCATTTGAAAGCCATTAAACATGCTGATGGCTTTTTCCGCTTCAGCCTGATTACTCATCTCGACAAAAGCAAAGCCCTTCGATTGACCGCTGTCGCGATCCTTGATCAGCGCCACCGAAGCCACCGTGCCTGCCTGTGTAAACAGGGTCCGCAGATCCTCTTCCGTGGTTGAGTACGACAGATTGCCAACGTACAATTTGGATTCCATATTTCTCCTAATGGCAGGCGCTTGCCCTGCCAAACGTCCGCTGTGAGCGGACAAGAATCAGGCCTCGGACACCCTCGAAAGAGAATCGCTCAACCTGTTGACGACGAATCCAGTATATCACAGGCAGGTATTTCTTTTGGCGGGTGAAAGTTCAGGCCGGCTCGTGGCTATTTGGAAAGCGGCACCTCTGGCTTGATTTTCTCTTTCTCCGTGTTTGAACGCAAAATCCACGCATCGCCGCGGATAAGGGTGGTCTTCCTACCATCCACTTTTATATAAGCTCCATCTGACATCATGATAACGGGATTGTCGTGGAAGAAACCATAATCCGCCAGCCAATCGTCGTGAACGGATTGGCCGTAAGCATCCTGTGCGTAATGAACCAGAAAATTGAAAGGCGTTAGGTTCAAACCATCGAAATAAGTCGTGCCAACCGTATTCATATCTTTGGATGTGAGAATATTCGGTCCGCATAAAACCGTCCCCGCGCTGAATGCGACCAGCGGCAAACCGGCCTGCACTTTCTTGCGGAGATAATCCATCAGCTTGCTGATGTGCAGGCGATGATTCAGCAAAAAGGTATTCCCGCCAGGGATGTAGGCGAGCGAAGCGCGGCGCAAGATATCTTCCATCTCTTTCAAGTTCATCAACTCGGCATTGATCATTTCAAGTCGCGCCAAACCTTGAAAAGATTTTTGATTGTCATCCAGCCATTTCTCGGCATAAAGTGATGCCAGCGGCAAATAAGCCACGATGGGATCGGACTTACTCTCTAAATAAGGGCGGCTGGCCTTGATTACATAGCGAATATCATTTTCGCCGGGAGAGGAAAAGAGGTGAAGTTCCATGATTATTCTTTATTGGATCTCAATCTCGTCAAAATTTTCTCGCGCAGATTTTCCTGCACTTTATTCCAACTCTGACTCGCATCCACTACAATCCATCGCTTGGGCTCGGCTTTCACCAATTCCAAATAACCTTTGCGCACGCGCTGATGAAATTCAACCGTATACGCGTCGAGGCGATTCCATTCCATCCCATTTTGCGTTTTGCGCTTCAACCCAACTTCGACATCCAGATCGAGCAGGATCGTCAAATCGGGAGTCAATCCGCCTGTGGCATATTTGACCAATGCACGCACTTCTTCCAAATTTTGTTGATGACCATAACCTTGATAAGCAATTGTCGAATCGTAATAACGGTCAGAAAGAACAATCTCGCCTGCTTCGAGGCGCGGACGGATGACCTGTTCCACAATTTGAGCGCGCGCCGCCTGATAAAGCAACGTCTCGGTACGCGGATGCATCTCGGCGTTTTTCAAGTCGTGTAAGATTTCGCGGATTTGCTCGCTGATGGATGTTCCGCCCGGTTCACGCGTCGGAAAAACGGCGTAACCTTTCTCGCGCAAATACTCAACTAGATATGGAATGTGTGATGTCTTGCCAGAGCCTTCAGGACCTTCGAGTGTGATGAACATAAATTTTGAAAATTATGCTTTTGGCAGATTTAGTTGAAGAGGAGCGGTTGGTATAGTTCTGCGAGATTGGCAAATCTTGCATCTGCAGGTCGGATTTGTAAAATGTCTAACTCCCACTACAGTATCATTCCTTCTATCTGCTCTTTTGAAAACCAGATCAAATAATTCTTCCTCATTATTTTCCAAATATCTTCTTAAAGAATAAGAACATACATCAGCAATCTGGATCATACCTGTTAGATCACTATCTACGAACAGAGGTGTTTCAATTATGTGATTTATATGAGTCCATAAAGTTCCCTTTTGAAAATAGGACTTCATTAAGTCAGTATGCTTTTTCGACACAGTTGGATTGTTATCGTGAATCAATAACCCGCGGTGTCGTTCTGCATCTTGGCTAATAGATTGCAAATATTGTTCAAAACGCGATACAAGCTGTTCAAAAGCTTGTTCGTTAATGCTCTTTCCAGACCGTAGTGGATCAAAATGAATCTTATCAACACATTCAGCAAACAACCGAGCAAATCCCCATGACGAAACACACTTTGCGAGGCTTGTTACAAATTGTTTTCTTTCATCGAAAGTTAGATGAATGTAAGCCTCGGTTTCTTTGTAATTCTTGCGCACTTGCTTATATGCTTTTGGGTTTGATCTTTGAAGTCTCAACAACTCGGCTCTTCGTATGGTTTCTACTCTCGCTCTTCGTTCCCTATAATCCAGAGAATCAAAATCTGTAATTCGATTTTGCTCATGATAAGATCTTAGCAACCAAGCAGCATGAATCTCGGTTGAATCGTCAAGATAATATTTTCTCTTAACTGCCCTGATTTCCCCGTCACAATCTCTCCAATGCCAAACAGGAATTGATAATCCGGCTAGAACAAAGTGGGACGTATTCCCAGAAGTTTCAGGAACTCCAGATTCATCAATGTAACACAGATACATTTTCCCTCCGATAAAAAAAGCGACTGGGGTTTGGGGCATAAAGCCTCACTATGAGACGCTTAGCGACTCATCCCAGGCGCATTTTTATTGTACGACAAACCATTAAAAAGTCAATAGCATATTTTTGGATTAAAAACCCTTCCTCAGTCCCGGACATTTTGGAAACAACCATGCCGCATCCGCAAAGTATAACTTCACTTATATTTATTTCATTTCACGATCAAATATCCACCGACGATCAACAACATTGCACCGGCCAGCCGCATGAAGTCCACGTGGCGAACCGGGACGCCGAAGAGACCGAACTGGTCAATGATGATTCCCATCGCGAGTTGCCCGATGATGATCAGCGCCAGCGCCGTCGTCGCGCCGAGACGCGGCATCGTGTGATTCAACGTCAAATACAAAATCACCCCGAAAGCGCCGGAGATCAGCATATACCACGAAAGGCTGCGCCAGTTCCGAATGTTCTCGCCGCCCAGTCCCAACACCAACGCGCCAGATAGCACTGCGCCGCTGACATGCACAACAAAACTGCTGGCCGCGCTGCCAATCCGCTGGCTCATCTGGGATGCAATCGGTCCCTGCAATCCAACAGAAAGCCCGCCCAAGATCCCGATCAAAATTGTCAATGCAATGCTCAACATCAATTATGCCTTTCCAGCGCGAAGCATGAATGAACTATTCCCGTTCCTTCATAAATTTTTTGTTTACGAAACGCATACAATCTCTTATTATACGTTTAGATTCGGTTTAATACCTTTGTCATTTTCAAATACTACAATCGCCACATGGAACAAAAGAGAAATTACAGGAGGTCGAAATGACTACAAAAAAGATTCTCTACGTGGTTCTGATTATGGTGGTCGCCGCAGTATCGGCCTTGTCGGGAGTTGTGGCGGGTGGATTCGTGGTTTACAGAGCCGTGCAGCAGGGACAAGCAGGCAAACTGCCAGCGCCGATTCAAGCAGCCGTCCCCGCAAGCAACACCAATCCCACACAGACCCTTGTGATCAACACGACGAATATCGAAACCACCATCACGCAGGCCGTGCAAAAAGTCGGCCCGACGGTGGTGACCGTGATCGGCACGATTCCGGGGCAGCAAACATTCTTTGGGACAAGCCCCGATCAAACCGTCAGCGGAAGCGGCGTCTTCATCTCCAGCCAGGGTTACGTGCTGACGAATAATCACGTCATCGAAGGCACACAGAATGTGAACGTTGTTCTTTCTGACGGGACTCGGGAAAAGGCAACCGTTGTCGGGGCCGATCCATACAATGACATCGCGGTGCTGAAAGTCAGCGGGAAAGTTCCAGCGGTTGCGACGCTTGGCAACTCGGATGTTCTCAAGCCGGGCGAGACCGTGATCGCGATTGGTTCGCCGCTGGGAGACTTCAAAAACACGGTGACCGTCGGCGTGGTCAGCGCGACGGGTCGTTCGATAGACACCGGTAACGGCTACCAGATCGAGGGCTTGATCCAAACGGACGCGGCCATCAACCAGGGCAACTCCGGCGGTCCGCTCGTGGATTTGGCTGGCGAAGTCATCGGCATCAACACGCTGATCGTCCGCAATACCGGAACCGGAACGGTCGCGGAGGGACTCGGATTCTCCATCCCAATCAACACCGCGCAGGCCGTCGCCACGCAGATCATTCAAAAAGGATATTTCGCACATCCGTATCTCGGAATCGGTTATCAACCCATTGCGCCGGATATCGCCGCAGCTTATAACCTTCCCGTTCAATGGGGTGTCTATGTGACAAGCGTCGCAGCCAACAGCCCGGCCAGCAAGGCTGGTTTACAGCGCGGCGACATCATCACCAAGATTGACGATGTGACTCTGGATGCGAACCATTCCTACCTCAACACGTTATACACCTACAAACCTGGCGACACGGTCACGCTTTCAGTCGAGCGTAATGGTCAGACACTGCAAATGAAAGTCACACTTGGCGAAGCGACACACGGGTAACATTCCCCACAATTAATTACGGTAGGGGCACAGCGGCGTTGTGTCCCTACTGCGTTTACTTATCCTTTAGACTCTTCAAAATCGTTTCGATATTGAACTTCAATTCAGGAATATCCTTTTTCACCACCGACCAAACCGCGTCTTCGTCAATGCCGAAGTAATGGTGAACAAGGATGTTTCTCATGCCGATGATGTCCGCCCGCGGAATGTTGGCGTAGCGCGCTTGAAAATCATCGGGCAATGAACGACAGGCTTCGCCAATGACGGTTATGTGGTGAACGATCCAGTTTTAAATCAACTCGTCATGATCAAAAGCGCGCCTGCCCTTCGCCGCGTATTTCTCAATGCGCTCAATGGCTTCGAGAATATCCAACAGGCGTTCGCGTTCGCTCCTCATAATGGACGCGCTTCCTTCAACACTTGTGGGCGTATGCGCGGGCGCAAGCCCGCTTCCGTAACCACATCCACCGGTAAGCCAAGCAAGGTTTGAAGTTCGCGCAACAAGCGCGCAAGATCGAGCAGACTTCGCCCCTCTTCGAGCTTGACGAGGAAATCCACATCGCTTTCCGGTCGCGCTTCACCGCGCGCTACCGACCCAAAGATGCGCACATCATAAGCGCCGTTCTTGCGCGCAATCGTCAGGATTTGCTCTCGTTGAGATTTGAGAAGCTTTTCGATTTCCATACTTAAATTATAACTGATGTTGCGTAGAGAGTGCGCCGCACCTTCATAAACAGGGATGAGTCCAAAGAAAGGATTCTTTTGTTTTTGCGGACTGATCCACCCGTCTGGTGCGACGCACTGGATTATTCCAAGACCGCCACGCTTTCATTCACTGCCGCCAGCAACAACTTTGAATTGGCGATTGCCGTTGCCGTGGCTGTATTCGGCATTTCATCCGGTCAAGCCTTTGCCGCGGTGATTGGACCATTGGTCGAAGTGCCGGTGATGATTGGGTTGGTGAACGTGGCTTTCTGGTTACAAAAGCGAATCTATAAATAGAATTGGAAGCGAAAATTAGCTATTAGCTAGTGTCTGTCCAAGAAATACTCCAGTGGCGTACTTTACAAGCGCGAAAAGCATGAATTTAGCCGGAAAAATGCGCCGTAATGCGCCGCCAAAGGGATTTCTTGGACGCGAACTAGCTATTAGCGATTAGCGAACGTAGGGACGCAGCATTATTGTGTCCCTGCTTTGTTTACTTGGGACTTGAGCACAGAGGGAAAGGTTATGGATTGGCTAAATTTCTAAATTTACTTTTTAACAATCCTCGAGACAAAATAGGGGGAATAACTACAGCAGGTAGTGTCAATAATATGATTAATAACTCCACGTTTTCTGCTGCTAACATTGAACTTGTTCCGAAAAGAGCCGAATTTGTTAAGAACAAAATTGACAACAGGGCGATAGCAATTGCGCCATACCCGAAAGAAATCAACAAAATAATAGGTAGCCATAGATTCCTCCTGAGTTTTAGCCCTCCATAATGGGCCCTCCCTATCGCATCCCAGTAAAGGTAATCAGACATGCTATGAATTAGATTTGGGGGTCCAAATCGTTGGCTAAATTTTTCAATCTGCTGAAGGTGATGCTGATAAGCATCCTTCAATCCGGTTGTAATTGTATGTACTTGGTAGGTAGGCATTTCGATGTGTTCGCCATTTGGATAATCTGTGACGACCATTACGTTGTTTTGAAAATAGGATATGAACGAAACTCTAGATTTTATTGTTTCTGCTTCTACTTTATTTTCAGAATCAATTAATATCCACATCGTTGAAATTGGCAGAAATGGTAACTTTAACTGCGTTTCACCTAGCCTATGAAGACCCATTGAAATAAGTAGTGTAACATTTTCTTGTGTTTCAGTTGGCGGCGAAAGTTGCAAATGGCTAACGTCAGCACTTCGCCGTTTTTTTGCCCCCAGAATTATCTGCAACATAGCCCAACCTCGCCAAGCATGGTTCGCTAGCATCCAGACCATCCATACTACGCTTGCTAAGCCAAGTAGAAGTATCATACACAGCCTTTCAGGTATTGACTTGCTCTTATTGGAACGTTTTGTTGTCTATAGTTTCTTAATTCTGCATTCACTATTCCCTAAATATCCTCACATGCCTTCGCGGTTCTTTGCCATACGAATGACTCACCAACTCGGCATTGCGCGCCATTTCGTGTTGCAAACGTCGCACCAAGGATGGGCCGGGCGGCAAATCCACCCAGCGCTCGCCGTTCAACACCGCGGCAATCGCTTGCTGGGTCTGCTCCTTCACGCCGTCAATATCCGACGATGTGAACTGCTCGCCCTTCAAGTTGAACAAATCGCCCAAAAATTGTTCCATCTGTCCCACCGTGCTGGATCGCAGAACATAAATCGGCAAGCCGCGATGCTCGGCATCCAAGATCGTTTGCTGGCGGTCGCGGTAATACGTTCGCAGAGTCACCAGTGCGTCAGCGTCGGTCGGTTCTTTCGACACGATCACCGGCACGCCGAGTCGCTTTGCGGCTTGCATCAACCGATTGCGCGCCACGCCATACGGATAAATCTTGACGGTCTGCATTACGCTGTGCGTCACGCCGCGGATCGGTTCGAAGCGCGGCGGCACGGAAGTTGGATACGTTTCCTCGGTAGGCGCGACCGGTTCACGTCCACGACGAGGCGTTTTGGTTTCCTTCGCGTCCATTCTGTTAACCGGAATCGATGCCTTTTCAATTTGAATCTTGCCTTCAGCATCGCGCGTGCGAATCTCCGGCGCAATCGGGTAGCCGCGCAGAAGCGCATCCACCGAATTCATGATGTCCACATGAACGGCAAAACGATCACGCGTTTGGATTTCGATCAACACATCGAACGTGGGCGGAGCGCGTCGCTCGAGGACCGTTTTCTGCGTGCCGCGTCGACGCGCTTCCTCATCCGATAACGTGACCGCTTCGATGCCGCCGACGAGGTCGCTCAAGGTTGGGTTCAACAAAAGATTATCGAGCGTTTGTCCGTGCGCTGTGCCGATAAGCTGCACGCCGCGCTCGGCGATGGTGCGCGCCGCGGCAGCCTCCAGTTCACGCCCGATCTCATCAATGACGATGACTTCGGGATTGTGATTCTCCACCGCTTCGATCATGACTTCGTGTTGAAGCATTGGCTCGCGCACTTGCATGCGGCGTGCCTTGCCGACGGCAGGATGAGGCACATCACCGTCGCCGCCGATTTCATTCGATGTATCCACGATGACGACGCGTTTTGATTCAGCGAGAATGCGCGCAGCTTCGCGCAGAAGAGTCGTTTTGCCAACGCCTGGTCGTCCAAGAATCAAAACCGATTTGCCCGATTCGATAATGTCTTGAATGATATCCACGGTGCCATATACCGCGCGTCCAACGCGTAAAGTGAGACCAACAATGTGTGTTCTTCGATTTCTTATCGCTGAGATGCGATGCAATGTGCGCTCGATACCGGCGCGGTTATCGGCATCGAATTCGCCGGTACGTTCATCCACGTAATCAATCTCGGCGCGGGTTACTTCCGATTCGCGCAGAACCAATTCACGATCCACAAAACGCGCGGTTGGAACACGCCCCAAATCCAAAATGATCTCGAGCAAATTCTCGCTATCGTCTGCCTTTTCCACCGCGCGGCGGATATCAGCGGGCAGAACGTCGAGAAGCGCTTCAAGGTCATCGGTGATTTTCAGTTGAGTCATAGAAACAGCCTATAAACAAAAAGTACGATGTGATTTCAACTAGGAGACATCGAATCCCCTGGGATACTTACGCCGCTGTGAAAATCACTGAGCAGCGGCTTACACAGTCAAGGCAAAACATTGTCCATGTCGGCGTTACCTGCCAGCCTGTCTTAATTATACAACTCAAGAAGGGCTTTGGAAAAAGCCCTCCGAAACGATTATTCGGAGGGCGTTTCATCATTTTTCCTTCCGGGCATTCAGCCAGGCTTCAAGTGATTTCTTACTCTCTCCGCTTTGGCGCCCTGCCAGCAGCCCTTCGATACCGATGTGTTCATCCAAATCAGGGAATTCGATGGCATAGCCATCTCCAAGCAATTGGAAATTTTGTCTCTTGGCGGGAGTGGCATACATCAAACACGGATACCAAGCAAGCGGAACAATGATGCGGCGGTTCGCTTTTATCAGAACTAAAAAGATGAAGGCATATTCGCCTTCACGATTTACAGTTGGCGTGGGCCGCTCAAAACAATTCTATCATGATGGCAAACTATTTCTTCGTCCCCATGTGACTCACGCGTGAAGGCTGCACACTGACCCCCGCGGGCTGGACAGCTTTCACAACCTGTTCATCCTTCGCCAGCCGGGTCAAATGCTTAACCATGACCGCCTGACGCGCTCCCGCGTGCGCGCCAAGATCTTCCAGCACCGGCTCGAGCCAGGCCTGATAGGAGCGGACACAGATATAAATCGGCCGCCCACCGCGGTCGGGGAAACGGTCAATGAGCGAAATCAGCTTCGCGCTGACGTTTGTCGCTTCGGGATGGATCAATGGCGTCAACACGATACCAGCCATTCCGCTCGATGTGCCGACATAACAGTTGACTCCCTCGTTGCAGATAAATCCAACAGTGCGCTTCGGCATCTGCTCGACAGGCTGCAAGAGCGGCGGAACAATTTGGTGATACAAAGTTTGAATGGATGGCAAGTCAACTGAGTTGACGCGCGACCACTTGCAATTCGAGTCCGTGTCAGCCAGATTGCCGACGTCCCACATGCGCTGCCAGGCATAGACGGAAAATCCCGCGGCACGCAATGGAGAAAAGGCGTCGCTGATTTCATCCACTTCAGCAAGGATATGGAATGCGCCCCACGTTCCCGCCTGAACGCTTAGATTCTCAATGAGAAGGGGTACTACAGGATGATCGAGCAGCGCAGTTGGAGCCAGATACAACAATCTGGCAAACGTATCGCCATTCGTATGAATGATGCCGCCCAGCAGCGTCGAACGATCCTCATCCGCCACGGCAGAATAAATGTGACGACGCGGATTTATATACGCCATCACGCCCATCGCTCCCAGGGGATTGCCGCGCGTCAACAAGCGGGCGGAGTCGAGGCTGATGGCTTCGTCGCGGTAGCGATATAAAGCGGGCAGATCGCGAAGGTCAAGCGGGCGGATGGACATCGGTTAAAAGTTGGAAGGTTAGAAGGCTGAAAGTTTGCGAGTCAAGTTTCAACCTGAGACATTGAACCGCTAATCGGCCAGTGAGAGGAAATATTCGTGAAAACGCGCATCGTTCGTCAATTCGGGGTGAAAAGATGTCGCCAAAAGATGGCCTTGTTGCGCGGCGACGATTCTCCCGTCCGCGACCGAGGCGAGAATCTTTGCATCCCCATGAACCGACTCGATGATCGGCGCGCGGATGAAAACCGCGTGAAACGCATCCTTCGTGCCGGTGACCTGCTTGAGCTCGGGGACATCCAGATCAGCCTCGAACGAATCCACCTGGCGGCCAAAGGCATTCCGTTCCACCTTGATGTCCATCAGACTCAACAATGGCTGTGCGCGGCTGATGTCTTTCGACATGAAGATCGCGCCCGCGCATGTTCCCCAAATGGCATGGCGTTGACCAAACTGGCGCAGCGGTTCCATCAAACCGTAATCCGTTGCAAGTTTTCCGATTGTGGTTGACTCGCCGCCTGGAATGATCAAACCATCGAGACCTTTTAGATGTTCGGGCAAACGCACTTCGACGGCCTCCACGTTGAGACGTTTGAGCATAACGATATGCTCTGCAAAGTCGCCTTGAATGGCGAGTACACCGATTTTCATAGTTGTTATCGTAGGGGCACAGCGAGGCCTTAAACGATTTTGACGATTGAACGTTTCGCTGTGCCCCTACAGCAATTTACCATCCTCTGCCCGCGATCTTTTCCGCCTCAGGCATCTGCGAGACGTTCCGCCCGACCATTGGTTCGCCGAGATTCTTGCTGACTTCGGCAAGAATGGATGCGTCCTGATAATGCGTTACGGCTTTGACGATGGCCGCCGCGCGACGCGCCGGATCGCCGCTCTTGAAAATGCCGGAGCCGACGAACACACCATCCACGCCGAGTTGCATCATCAATGCCGCATCGGCCGGCGTCGCAACTCCGCCCGCGGCGAAGTTGACAACCGGCATTCTTCCAAGTTCTTTGGTTTCCTTAACAAGTTCATACGGTGCGCCAAGTTCTTTCGCAAACGCCATCAGTTCTTCATCTGCCATCGTTTGCAGGCGACGAATATCGCCTAGCACGGTGCGCGCGTGACGAACCGCCTCGACCACATCGCCTGTGCCAGCCTCGCCTTTCGTACGAATCATCGCGGCGCCTTCGCCGATGCGTCGTAACGCTTCGCCGAGATTGCGGCATCCGCAAACGAACGGCACTTTGAATAAATGCTTGTTGATGTGATTCTGTTCATCAGCAGGCGTCAGCACCTCGGACTCATCAATGTAGTCCACACCAATCGCTTCGAGAATTTGCGCTTCGACAAAATGTCCAATGCGACATTTCGCCATGACCGGTATCGTAACTGAATCCATGATCTTCATAATTAAATCCGGGTCGGACATGCGCGCCACGCCGCCTTGGGCGCGAATATCCGCGGGGACGCGCTCGAGCGCCATGACGGCGCATGCGCCGGCCTCTTCCGCGATCTTGGCATGTTCCGGCGTGACCACATCCATGATGACGCCGCCTTTTAACATTTGGGCTAAACCCTTTTTCACTGCAAATGTACCAGTCTGTTGTTCCATATTACTCTCCTTAGATTACGTCGATTTTGATTTTACCATGCGCATATCTCTTCAAACAACCAATGAAATTCTCACATTTTATTATCAGTACAAGGCCGCCTCTTCCAGAATATGATCCAGACATTCGATCAGACGCAGAACATTTTCCTTTTCCATTGTCAACGCTGGATCAAATCGCAGAATGTTTCCAACTGGGTAATAATAGCCGACCAGGAAACCCTTTTCCAGCAAGGCCCGGTACATGGAAGCCGCTGTGATTCTATCGTGAGGCTGAAATTCCAAGCCAAGCAACATTCCCCGCCCACGCGCCTCTTTGATCGCCGCATGTTTTTGCGCAAGCCGCCTCAGTTCATTCAGAAAGAAATTGCCAAGCTCATTCCCTTTCTCGACCCAATTTCCTTCATGAAAAACAGTAATTACCTCCTTTGCCGTCGCACAGCCCAGAGGGTCATTTTGGTGAGACTGTGCATAGTGGAATCCGCTGTTTTCCAAGTTCTCGGCCACTTCCAAGGACATTGCCACTGCACTGATCGGATACCCGTTCCCTAATCCTTTTCCGAGAGCCACGATATCAGGTTGAATATCATAGTGTTGAAAGCCAAACCATTTGCCAGTGCGTCCCATGCCGGCAGTAACTTCATTAACAAGGACCAAACCACCCATCTGTCGAATTTTTCCAACAATGCTGTGAATAAGCGGTGCGGGAGGAAAATGAACAAAGCTAATTCCGCTGCCGCCCGGCTCAAAGACAAAACCACCGATTTTTTCGAAAGGAATTTTCTCCAGGCGGTTATCTATGTTTGTATGGGTGCAGCTGTTCCAATCAAGCAAAAACCATTCAGTAAGTTGCTTGTTGCCTGCGGAACCGTACGAGCCTAGAAATGAATTTTGGAAAGTGAGTAATAGCGGTTTCCCTGTAATGCGGCGAATAGCCTGAACACCGAACTCCACTGCCTCACTGCCTGAACTCAGGAATGTACATTTCCCATTTTCGATACCAACGATATCCAAGACTGCTTTCGCCGCCTCTTCACATAGGTTGTTGGGGTAACGCGTGCCAAGATGAATGATCTGCTTCAATTGGGATTCAATCGCCAGGCGAATTCTCGGATTGTTGTGACCCAGCGCAGTACACCAAATCCCAGATTCAAAATCAACATATTGCTTGCCCTCTGTATCGTAGAGAAAGCAGTTTTCACCACGAACAAAATCAGTCTTGATAATTTCGTGGCATTTTAAAATATGTTGCATGTCTTCCTTCTTGAGTACCTATTATTACAGCGCAAAGTTAGAGTTTTGAGGGTTCTGCTCATGGCTTTCCTACCGTTTTCGCCCTCATCCCCACCCCTTCCCCCGAATGGGGAAGGGAGTCTCCTCTCCCTTCGGGAGAGGGAAAGGGTGAGGGAGAATTGGCAGGGAACGATTGCTCGACCTTGCGCTGTAATGCTATTCAAGAACAGGATATCTATATGCGCATCCTTCGTTCATCCCTGGCCAAGTCGGCAACAAGCCGCCCTTGGCTGCTTCGGATCCCGGAGGCTTCGAAGTTGGCCCTGTTTCCTTCGTACGTTCAAAGCACTTCATAAGCACATCCTAAGTAAATCCTTTACAGTCAGCTAGGGCGGGCAACGCAGTTCTCAGGCTCTTACTTTCTGACAAGGACCATCATCTGTTCATTGATTCTGATTTTAGAACAGGATTGGTATATGTTAAGAGCCAATAACTGCCAATTTGTAATAGACCAATTTTGGTAGTTTAGTGAATTAACAAAAAATTGTCTCTATCAGCCACGAAGATACAGTAGTATATTCACAGAACCAATCACGAAATGGAGGCACGGGATGCGAATTCCTCTTGATCGTCAAAGCGAAGTTCCTCTCTACCAGCAAATCGGTTCTTACTTACGCCAAGCCATACTTTCTGGAAATCTGCTGGCTGATACTCGTCTGCCAGCTTGTCGTCAACTTGCGCGTGATTTAGGAGTCAATCGCATTACTGTGGAAAATGCCTATTCTGAATTAGAGTCCGAGGGGTTGGTATCATCCCGTATGGGAAGCGGCACATATATCCTGCCTCAGAATCACTTTGCGTTGATTCAAAAAAATGATCCAGATGCATTATGGCCGCTGTGGCAACAGAGTGTAAAGGATAGAGATACCGAGTCAAAGTCCAGCATGGTGGAGGAAATGCTTAGGGCATCCAGGCAACCTCACCCCATCAATTTTTCCTCCGGTGTTAGCGATTCCCGTCAGTTTCCTGCCGATGAATTTCGTAAAGTCCTGCAGGCCGTTATGAGACGCGATGATGCCGCTGCATTGGATTATGGTGAAGGCAGTGGGTATGCTCCGCTTCGTGAAGGGATTGCTCATATTCTTGCTAGTCAGGGACTGCAAACGGGCCCTGAAAATATTCTGATTACGGCTGGCTCACAACAAGCCATCTTTCTGGCATCCCAAGTGCTCTTGAAACCGGACGATGTTGTTCTGGTTGAGAACCCAACTTATTCCATTGCTATTGATCTATTTCGCCGTCTCGGCTTTCAAGTTATAGGTATCCCAATGGATGGACAAGGGATGCAAGTTGAAAAATTGGAGAATCTTCTTCAGCAATATCATCCTAAACTTATCTACACGATTCCAAATTTTCACAACCCAACGGGTACATGTTTGAGCAGCCCACGCCGCCGCCAAATGATTGTTCTTGCAGACCGATATAATGTCCCAATATTGGAGGATGATTTTGTGGGGGATTTGCGATACGAGGGACATTCGCAACCTTCTCTCAAGGCATTGGATCCGGGCGGTCAGGTAATTTATGTCAGCACGTTTTCCAAAATGTTAATGCCCGGATTGAGGATTGGATTCATCGTGGCAAATGGACCAGTGTACGATAGTTTGGTCAATTTCAAACACCTCAGCGATTTGGCAACTTCCACCCTGATCCAGCGCACCCTAGAGTCTTATGTAACGGTGGGCCGTTATCAGGCATACCTGCGTCGATCATGCCGAATCTTTCATAAGCGTCGTGATGCCATGGTGGAAGCCATCGAGCACTACCTGCCTCCTGATGTTTCCTATGACACGCCTAAGGGCGGATTATTTATCTGGTTACGATTGCCCGATGGTCTGTTTGCTGACGAATTGCTTCCCATCGCATGTGAAGCCGGTGTGGCGTTTGCGGCTGGTAATTGTTTTTTTACAGGCGACGTGGGCGGCAGGGAATGGCTTCGCCTTAATTTTGTATCACAGCCGGCGGAAGATATTGAAGAAGGAATCAAAAGGCTGGGACTGGCTGTCCACCGGCTGAAAGGCCGCAAATAACTTTCTGAATATTTGGGAAATTTTGAAAAAAGCTTCCGAAGTTCCTTTCGAGAAGGCTTGACAAAGCGTTTCTTCGTGATACAATTATGACAATGATACAATTAGTTCAATTTTGCGGATGATATGCCGAATCAAAAACCGCTCACCTTACACCTCGACTTCCGCTCTGGATTGCCGATCTATATTCAAATCATGAATCAGATCGAGCAACAGGTTTCAGGCGGAACCTTGAAGCCAGGCGCTCAATTGCCGACTGTCCGCGCACTGGCATCGGAATTGCGCATCAATTTCAACACCGTGGCAAGAGCATATCGTCTATTGGATGAGGCTGGTGTCATCTCAACCCAACAAGGGCGCGGCACGTATATCCTGGTGAAGCCTCCGCCCGAAGTTGAGAGGAAACTTCGACAGGAAACGCTGGAAGCGTTGGCGCGTCAATATATCGGCGAGGCGAAGCGGATCAATTTTTCGGACGCGGAAATAAATCAGATGGTCCGCGACCAGCTCAAGTCATGGAAAGCTAGCGTTGAGCACAGTCGAAACGAAACGCAAGACGTTGATATTGAATAAAAGTCAATTTATTTTGTCGCCTAGGCGGTGTCGCATGGCGCCATGGAAGAGCGCCACGTCCCGCCGCCGCTGACGGCGGCTTGAACAAAGAAATGAACAAGAAAAGGAGAACGCTGTCATGGAAAATAAATTTCTCAAGAACATCATTCAAAAGAAAGGGATGCAGAACGATCAGCACATCCCGCCGATTGCAGCCTTTGTATTCGCGATCACGATTGTCGGAACGATCAAGGTTATCTTGATACTCGAGAGTTTGCATACATCCGATTTCAATATCGGTGCCGCTACGCTGGTGATGAGCGCGCTCTCGATCTTTTTGCTCTTTGCCATCAAAGTCGCGGCGCAATGGGAAAAGGCGGTGGTCTTGCGGCTTGGCAAGTTCAACGGTTTGAAGGGTCCTGGTATATTTTGGATCATACCCATTCTCGACTCTGCCGTAACGTGGATTGATCATCGTGTTACGGTCACGCCATTCTCGGCTGAGAAGACTCTGACCAAAGATACCGTGCCGGTGGATGTGGATGCGGTTCTGTTTTGGGTGGTATGGGACGCAGAGAAAGCCGCTCTGGAAGTGACCGATTACAAGTCCGCGATTTCGTGGGCGGCGCAGACCGCGCTGCGAGAAATCATCGGGCAGATGACATTGGCGGATATTTTAGTTGGCCGTGCCAAGATGGATGCCGACCTGCAGAAGATCATTGACGAGCGTACCACGCCCTGGGGCGTGACCGTCCAATCGGTCGAGATCCGCGACGTGGTCATTCCGCAGGTTTTGGAAGACACGATGTCGCGCCAGGCACAAGCCGAACGCGAGCGCCAAGCGCGTGTCATCCTCGGCGAATCGGAAAAGCAGATTGCCACATCATTCGCCGAGGCGGCTGAGTCTTACGCGGATAATCCGACTGCATTGCATCTGCGTGCCATGAACATGCTCTTTGAGGGCTTGAAGGAAAAAGGCGCGCTGGTCATCGTGCCGTCATCCGCAGTGGACACGATGAATCTCGGCGGCTTGAGTGGTATGGTTTCTCTGGCGCAGAATCAAAAGCCAAAGGAATAAGTGGATGGAAAGCCCTTCGCGCAGAAAAGTGGTTACAGTCGCCACAACGATTGCCGTTATTACCATAGCGGCAGTTATCTTCACAAAAATCATGGGTGCGATTATGGTCGCCGCCTTCTTCGCCGGGGTTGGGACTGCGCTGGTTGTCGTATTGTTGATCCTTGCTGGTTTGCTAACCAAGCCAGCCGACAGAAGAAAGTAAATGATTGAGTTTTCAAAGATCAGGAAGAAACTTCAATGAATCGTTCTTCGGTCTTCCATCATATTCTATGGAGCGATGTCGGAGTTCTGATATTGCTCGCGTTGGCGCGCGTTTTATTGCAAATCCCTACCAACGGAATGTATGGCTTTCATCAAGACGAATTGGTCACAATGGATATTGCCGCGCGTAACTTGGCATGGGGATATGTTGCGTGGCCTCCAGTCACACCATTTCTGGCGCGCCTCGCGTTGACCTTGTTCGGCTTATCGCCCATTGGTCTGCGTTCCTTCGCCGTCGTCGCGGAGGGAATCGTGATGGTACTGACGGGTTTGATGATCCGTGATCTAGGAGGCAAACGTTGGACGCAAATTCTCGGTGTGGTGGCCGTTGCCACGACACCCAATTCCATTGTTCAAGGCGGGTTGTTCCAGTATGAAACCTTGGATTATCTATGTTGGGTGCTGTTGGCTTTTACGGTTATACGCTTGTTGAAGACCGAAAATCCGCGCTGGTGGTTAGGCATCGGTGCGGCTATCGGCTTGGGCATGCTGACCAAATACACCATCGCCTTTTCGGTCGCAGGATTGATCGTCGGTGTTCTCCTCACCAGCAACCGTCACTATTTGAAAAGCAGGTGGTTATGGTTCGGTGCATTGTTGGCATTGGTTATCTGGCTTCCTAACTTGATCTGGCAATTTCAGAATCACTTTGTCTCACTCTATTTCCTTGCCAGCATCCACACACGAGACATACAGAATGGTTTGACCAGCGGTTTCCTGACAGATCAGATTCTGTTCAATTTCAATCCGGTGATGTTGTGCCTGGTGATCGCCGGTCTGTATTATTTCTTCTTTGCACCATCCGGTCAGCGCTATCGGATGATAGGCTGGATGTACGTTGTGCCTTTCATCCTGTTGGTTCTCACGCAGGGCAAAGGTTATTATCTGGCGGCGACGTACCCAATGCTGGCAGCAGGCGGTGCAGTTTGGTGGGACGAACACCTGAGGCGCATATCCAACGAACGCCGCGCACGAGTCTGGCGACAGACAACCTGGAATGTGCTGAGTGTTGGCGCTGTGCTGATCATTGCGACGGTACTGCCGGTTGCTCCGCTTGGTTCAGCCTGGTGGGATGTCGTCAGCAAAAGCAACAAGGAAGTGAAATCAGAAGTTGGTTGGCCCGAACTCGCTCAACAAGTGGCGAATGCCTACAATTCGCTTCCGGCGGATGAAAGAACGGGCGCGGCGATTCTCGCGGCCAGTTCCGGCGAGGTCGGTTCGATTGATCTGTACGGACCCGCTTATGGATTGCCGAGAGTCATCAGCGGTTTTGATTCGTATTGGGCGTATGGCTATGGAAATCCGCCGCCGACTACACTGCTTGTGGTTGGTTTCGACTCTGACCTGCTAAAGAATTTCCAGGATTGCAGGCTGATCGCGCCGATCACCACTCCGTTCAACATCCAGAACGAAGAGACGATCAATCACCGATCCATTTATGTGTGTCACAACCTGCTCATACCATGGCCTGTTTTCTGGCAGCATTTCCAGTATTTTGGTTAGCGTATCTGCGTTGCAAATTAGTAACAGGGATACGTCAAGCCTCAACCGTTTCACGTGAAACAAAAGGAGCATGAATGTCTACTCGTACAACCCTTGGGATTGTTGTAATTCTGTTGATCGCATCCGCACTTGCCGGTGCGCTGCTTTGGAATCGCCTGCCTGACCCGATGGCTTCGCATTGGAATATCCGCGATCAAGCCAACGGCACGATGCCCAAGTTCTGGGGCGTGTTCCTGATGCCGCTGATCTCGCTGGCAATGCTCTTGTTGTTCTTGATAATCCCTGAGATTGACCCATTGAAAGCGAACATTGCCAAGTTCCGTGAGACGTTCAATCTGTTCATAGTGTTCATGATGTTGTTCTTAACCTATATCTATGGATTGACCTTGGCTTGGAACCTTGGTTTTACACATTTTCAGATGAGCGAAATGCTTTTGCCCGCGCTTGGATTGTTGTTCATCTTGATCGGCTTCCTGCTCCGCAAAGCGAAGCGCAACTTCTTTATCGGCATCCGCACGCCGTGGACTCTTTCCAGCGACCACGTCTGGGACGAAACCCATCGGGTGGGGTCTGTTCTGTTCATTATTTCCGGCGTTCTGGCGCTGATCGGTTCGTTGTTTGGAAACCTCATTGCCCTCTTGTTGATTCTCGTCCCGCTGATCGGCTCGGTGGTTTTCCTGGTTATTTATTCATACCTGCTGTATGCGCAAGAAACTAAAGCATAGGAGATAACATGATCAAACGCAAATCGCTGGTCTGGTTTCTGGCAATCACATTCGGCATGGCTTGGATTCTATTTTTGCTCCCGCTCACCTTCCGCCAAAACGTTCCAGCTTCTGCGCGGCAATTAATGGCAGTCTGGCCGTGGGCGCTGGCGATGTGGGCGCCGGGCGTCGCCGCGATCATCGTGACGACCCGAATTGATAAACACTCTTTCTCGACTCTTCGTCTCAATACGCTGGGTCCGAAACGATTCTATTTGTGGGCCTGGTTTCTTCCAACGATGTTGGTGATCGTTGCTGGCATCTTAACCGTGTTGTTCGGCATCGCCCAATTCGATCCGACATTCCAATTGATTCGCGACTCCATGAAGAACGCTCCGGGCGCGGCAAACATCAATCCGTTGATCGTGGTCGCGGCTCAAGCCGCGATTGCCATCCTGCTGGCTCCATTCCTCAACATGCTGTTTGCGCTTGGCGAAGAAATCGGTTGGCGCGGCTTTTTGCTCCCGCACTTATTGCCTCTCGGACAATGGAAAGCCCTCATCATCACCGGCATCATCTGGGGAATATGGCACGCGCCGGCAATCGCCCAAGGACTCAATTATCCGGGCTATCCGGTCCTCGGCATCTTTATGATGATCGTATTCTGTGTGTTGTTGGGAATCATTTTTGGCTGGTTGTATCTCAACACGCGCAGCCCATGGACAACAGCCTTGGCGCACGGGGCGGTCAACGCGGTGGCGGGGTTACCGGTTCTCTTCCTGAAGCCGGGGTTCAACATGGCGTTCGGAGGGACGCTTGCTACATTTCCCGCCTGGGTTGCGATGATCGCCTTCATCGGGTGGCTGGTCGTCTCGAAGCGGTTGCCGGTTGAAATCCGACAAGGTGCGAACGTGATAACATCCTAACCGCGAAATAAAGACAATGACAGGAATTCGAATCGCATTCCTGTCGCGTATTAATGGGCATTCAAAATAATATTACGAGGTCGTGCTCCAGGCAGCCTGGGGCAATACACGGTTCAACAAAATGCTGCGACGGCAAACAGAACATTTGTTCTGTATCCTTTATGGGATTGCTTCCAGTTGGCAAAAGCATTAGACTGCTATCATGCCCGGCAAGAAAACCCAGGAACTGGAACAGCGCAACGAACAGCTCAAGCGTCTTGTTGAATTAAGTGTCACCCTCAATTCAACGCTCGATCTCGACGCGTTGCTCCAGCAGATTACAAACACCGCCACGGAATTGCTTGACTGTGAAGCTGCATCGATTCTGTTGTATGACGAAAAACACCCGCGTCTTTATTTCGCCGCCGCCACCGGCTCCGACCCGAAGAAGCTGGCCGAAGTCCCGGTACCGATCGAAGGAAGCCTGGCGGGAACTATTTTCCGCACCAATCGCTCCATCATTCTGAATAATGTCGAGCAGGATCCGCGTCATTATTCGCTTGTTTCGGAACACATTCACTTCCATGTCGGCTCGCTTCTTGGCGTACCCATGCTGATCAAAGATCGCATCATCGGCGTGCTGGAAGCGGTCAACAAGCGAAACGGCGAATTTACGATACGCGATGAAACCATCTTATTGGTGACCGCCGCACACGCCGCGATTGCGCTCAACAACGCGCGCCTGTTGAGGACGACTCAACAGGCGCTCCAAAAAGTCAAGGAAGCCGATCAATTGAAGAGCAATTTTCTGGCGCTGGCATCCCATGAATTGCGGACGCCGCTTGGCATCATCATCGGCTACGCATCGTTCCTGCGCGAAGATTCCAAAGGAGAAACATCAGAACACGCACAGCATGTCTTGAATGCGGCGTTGCAAATGCGCTCCCTCGTCGAAGACATGACGAACCTGACTATGCTCGAAACGGAAGGTCTGATGTCCATAAAGTCCGGCAGCGTCATTCTTCAAGATGTCTTGAAGGCCGCCTGTGACGAGGTCAGGGAAATCGCATCTGCCAAGCGGCAAAAGATAACCTTCGCCTTTCAAGATTCGCCGATCACAGTTAACGTGGATCCGGACAAAATGAACACCGCCTTTGTAAACCTGCTCAACAACGCCATTCGATATTCGCCGCAGGGAAGCGAAATCACGGTCGGCGCAACCCAACAGGGAGACCGCGTCATGGCGTGGGTGCAGGATAGAGGTGTTGGAATTCCATCTGACAAATTAAAGAAGATCTTCAGCAGCTTTTATCAGACTGAACCGCCCAACACGCGTCACTACGGCGGGCTTGGTATCGGATTGACCATCGCCAAAGGATTGATCGAAGCGCAGGGAGGAAAAATCTGGGCTGAATCCGAAGGCAGGGACAAAGGTTCGACGTTCAAAGTTTTACTTCCAAAAGCATGAAAAAGAAGAGACGGCCGAACGGTCGTCTCTAACTTTCCAACTTCATAACTTTCAAACCTTCAACCTAGATGCATCGGCATGATCACATGCAAAAATTGCTCATCACCGACCGGTCTCACCACGCCCGGCGCATTCGGTGCGGACGTCTCTAACGCCACATTGGGCGTCTTGATTACTTCAAGCGCCTCACGCAGGAACTTGACGTTGAACGCAATCAAAACGCCGCTTCCATCCACAGTCGCTTCGACGATCGTTTCATTTTTGCCCGTCTCCTCAGACGTTGCAGAAATCTCGACTTCGCTCGGCTGCAAATCGCTGCTCGCCGATTTGATGTTCAACCGCGCAACATTCGAACCTTCGCGCGCAAAGATCTCAGCCTGCTTGCAGGCTTTGAGCAGCGCCGCCGTGGACACAAGCGTTCGTGACGTATATTTACGCGGAATGATCTGCTGGTAATCCGGGAAAGTTCCATCAATCAACTGCGAAACGACTTCCACATCCTTGACGCGGAACAGGACCTGGCCGCGTCCCTTCGGAGCAACCATGTAAATCGGTTCGTTGCCATCGCTCGCCACACGCGCCAATTCGACCAGCGCGCGTGCCGGGACAATTGCAGTCAGCGGTGCGGGCGCGGGCGAAGCCAGGGCCGCTTTACGAACCGAGAGCCTGAAGCCATCCGCGGCGGCCATCGTCAACTTGTCTTTTTCAACTTGAACCAGCACGCCCATCAAAACGGGACGCGCTTCATCCGTCGAGGCCGCGAATGCCACCTGTTGAATCATCTCGCGGAAATCCGCCACATTGAGTTGCACCGCGCCGTCCAGGTCCGGGACGGGAAGCGGAGGAAATTCCTGTGCGTCGATGCACTTGATATCGTTGGTGGATGACCCGCCGCGCACGTTCAACGTCTGCGTCTTGGCATCGAGCGACAATAACACCTGATCGCTTGGCAGCGTATTGACCAAATCAGAAAACGTCCGGGAAGGAACAGTCGTTGAGCCTTCCTGTTCGATACGGGCTGGAACCCAGCATGTGATTCCCAATTCAAGATTGGTGGCAGAGAGCCGCAAACGACCTTCGTCCGATGCGACCAGCACATTCGCAAGCACTGGAAGCGTACTGCGCGGCGACACTGCGCGTGACACAATGCCAAGACCGCGAGCAAGATTCTCTTGTAATACGGTCACTTTCATGAGTTAGCCCTCGTGAGTGGGATGATGTCGAAGTATATCATTAACGTACGAAGGCAGATACAACCAGCATCACTAAAGCAAACAGCATTTGCAAACCAAACAACGCGGCCGCAACATAGCCAACGATAACCCAGCCAGAATTGCCTCCGGTTTGTTGGCGGACGGGCTGGCCTTCAGCCAACTGACGGACGGCTTGCGCGGCCTGCTGGATTGCCTGCTTGTTGACTCCGCCCGCCCAGATGATTCCCTGCGCCTCATTCGGGACGATGATGCGGTTTCCGTTAAAAGTGCGAATCCACTCTGGAACACCTTTGGCCGCTAAACTTCCGCTCAACACAACCGCGTCAAATTGACCATCGGGTTTCTCGCCAGCAATTATCGCCGAAACATTTGGCGCGGACTTTGCCATCGCGGCTTTGACTGATTCGCCAAAGCCATTCCCCGAATCCGCAATCAAGACTTTGAAAGCGCTTTGCTTCTTTGCCAGTGCGCTGGCTGTGAATAATCCATCGCGGCGTAAAACTAATAAATGATAAATCAATAAAATAATGAACAAGACAAGCAATTGCAAATCATTCAAAACAGTCGAAAGGAATGTGGCGTCGGTTTTTCCGCCCAAAAGCGCATTCAACAATTGGAAGACCAGCGCCACCGCCGCGGACATCCCACCGATCACACCGGCGAACAATGCCAGATAAAGGTACGCTTTGCGAACAACGGATCGCCGCGCGTGTTCGGCCATATCGCCTTCCGCCAGCGCTTCGCGCTGCATGGGACGCCACGTCATCACCCAGAGTGGAAGCCAGGCAGCGATCAGCGAAAGTGCGGTTGCGAGATTCGAGCGCAATGTATCGGTCAAGATCAAAGAACCGCCGGTCAATAAATCAATCATGAAATTGATCAACGCGGCAACGCCGATGAAGGCTCCGCCCAATCCAAGCGCGGACAAAATATAGAAGTACACGCGCTTCATCGCGGCTTGTCGAACCGGGTCGCCAATCGAATCAATGTGACGATTAAGCCAGTGTCCGTAATAAGCCCATACCACGCCGAGCGGCAAACCAATCGAAATCGGCCCGCCAATTTGATGGATGAAGTCCGCGGTTGCCATATCCGCACCGAGAATTTTCGTGATGACGATATTTACAATCATCGCCGCGGTCGTCAGCACGGTGATGACTCCGCCCAGGGCGAGGATGTAAAGAAAGCCGAGGCGCAGATTCGACTCTTTTTCCGCCGCGTCCGCCAGGGAGTCCTGAATGACGCGCCATGAATAGAACCACACCGGCGTCCCGATGACCAGCAAAGCAATCCCGTTGATCAAAGTCTCGGACGTACGTTCACCCAGCACGCTTCCCGGAACAAAGAAAATATAGTTCAAAGCTTGTTGTGCGCCAAAGATCATCATCAACAAACCATAGAGAACCCACACATAACGATACAGCCGGCGGACATCCGCAAAGTTTTCTTTGGATGGAAGCGTCTTCCATTCGCCCCGCAAAATATTCCAGAAGTAAATCGCAATGACGCCGTTCATCAGGATGGCGATCAGGTTATCGGGCCAGGTTTGCAAGCCGCCGACAAGTGCGCGTTCAGCAGAAAGATGGAACACTTGCAAAAAAGTGCGGTTAATGAAAGCCAATAAATTTTGAATTACCGGAATGAGCGTGCCGATCAAAACCCCGTAAAGAAAGATGGCGCGCAAGCTGGCGGTTTTCTCTTCCTCATCACGACCCGAGACGCGCTGCGCCCACAGCCAATGGATCAAAAAAATGGGTACGCCGACGACAACCAGCGCAAGCGCCCGGGCCAATGCTTCTGCCCCGCCGCCGACAGTTTGATCCACAATCGAACGAAGCAGGTTGATCAATCCCCAAAGGACAACCTCGAGGCTGATGAGGGCAACAGCATAGAAATAAAGTCTTCGAACGGTTTTCATGGCATTCTCCTAACTCACCACAAAGTCACAGAGAACACAAAGGTTCTTTGTGACGCCAAAGAATTTCCCTGCCCTGAAAGATCACAGGGAGCTGGGCTTTGTGCTTGCGATGAAGATCTCTGTGTAAAAAAGAATCTCATTGAAAAGAATTCTATGGCTTGGGCGGCGTTTGATACCAACTGTAATCCCATAGATTATAGGTTGGCATGGATGAGATTTTCCATGCGCCGTTCTGCTTCACCAATTTCGCTGAGCCGGCATCGTTAAACCCGCTGGAGAACGGATCATTGGGCGTGTACACCATGCTGATATCAACGGCAGCCTCCTCGCCGTTGATATCAACCTTCCCAATCTGGATTCCGCTATTGGCGGGACCCAGTTTTCCAACTGCAAACGCCTGCCGGAATTGGTCCAGCGTTGGCTTGTTGTCGAGATCAGCCAGATATCCGTAGGCTTTTGGGTAATCCTTATTGAGCAGAGCCAGCACGTAGTCATGCACAACTCCATCGGGAGTATTGTCAGAAACATAGGCCTGTGTATTCTGCCTGGAAAAGAAGAACGCCAGCGCAACTACGATCAATACTGCGATCCCGATCAAAATACCGGTCAAAAAACGATCCTGCTTCATGGTCAGCTCCCTGTTTTGATTTCATTGTATAAGGTTTGGATATGGAAAGCAAGAAAAACGTTTTTTATGTTCGCCATTTGTTGGAGTGTCTCTCGATGAAAATTAATAACAGTTTATTCATTTATATATGGAATTCGTAGTCTTAGTAGGGGCTGTTGATAATGTGGATAATAAAGCGCGGCCGTACCGGTTGGATGTCTTCGACGCTTTCGCTGCCACATCTTTGGGAATCTAAGTATTTTTGGATTCTGAATCTGTGTGCATAACATTGGAATAGTTTCTTGCTGAAGCAGGCCCATTTTCGACGGTTCTATATATTGGATGACGGTGCGATTGTATCCCATATCTGGGGGATACATTTCTGGGCTTTTTCGCTGATTTCTCAGGGAGTTGCGCCCATTGTCCACAGGCGACGCCATTTATCCACAGTTTCGCCCCTGTTATCCACAAAAAGGAACTTCTGAATTGGAGTTGTCTAACCCAAATATGGACGGGATCATAGGCTGGTGGATGTTTCCAGCCCATTTTCCGCAGCGATTTCGTCTAGCCGGACTTCGATTTCATCCAGATAACTGTCCAAGCCGGAAACGCGCCCCTCGAACGATGAGCCGAGCAGTCCCAGTTCCTGGCACGCTCCATTCCAGGACTTGGATTGATTCTCGTTTAAGACGGCGACTGCCAGCGTCCAGGTGTGGATAAGCGGCCAGAGCGCCGTCAGCGGCGTATCGCCAGCGAGCAAGGCCTCCATCGCTTTTTCGTAATAATTCAGCCGTGCGGCGTGGACGCGCTGATCCACTTTTGCGTTTTCAGCCGCAGCGAGGAAAGCTGACTTCCATTCAGGCATCCAGCTCGTTAGCGTATCTGCATCCGCGTGGCTGGCGCCAATCAAATTGAAAAGCGTTGCTGTGAAATTCGGACGTTCCGCGGCTTGTGCCCGCGCCGGAAAATCAAGCAGGAAACGTCTTTCCGTCAGCGGGGCGCTGCTCAATTCGGCGACTGTATTCGCCGCATAGTTTACGGCCCGAAGAAATTGCCTGACTTGTGCTGGCCCGGCTTTGTCCGCGCTGATATCTGAAAGATCCATCCAGCCTTTGCGCGCCTCAGCCAGCAGTTTGCGGCAGCGACTCAGCACCAGCGGCGGTGCCTGGAATTCAAACCCGGCGCGCAGGCCAGCCTGCACGAACTCGAAAAATTTCTCGCCCTGGTACAAGAGCATCGGGTCGTACATTTCATAGCCGAGCATCGGATCTGCCCGCAGTTCCCGCGGCGACCTGAAATCCGACCTGGCCCGATGAGCGATATCGAGATGAAAATCCGGCGTGAGCTTGACGATCTCGCGCTGGACCGCCGGCTTCGTGTTATGAACCAGCACGAGGTCAATATCTGCCGTGCCGCCGAGCATCGGATCAACATCCGAGACGAGCGAACCGGTCAGATACGCGGCGATAACGTCGCGGTCGTTGAAAGCCCGTTCCTGGGCTGTCTCTTTGGCAATGCGGATGAGCGATTCACGTGTGACGCGCATACTTGGATTTTACTCATCGAGCGGCAAACTGGGTTGAAACGGATTCAGATTCAACGTCTGGCGGATGCGGCTTTCGATCAGCTTGAGATGCTCCGGGTTTTGAATAATGTTCAATGGGTTTGTGTCAATTGTCAAAACCGGCGTGCTGTCGTAAGGCTTGGAAAAGAAACCTTCGTAGGCACGATTCAAGAGATCAATATAACTTCGTTCCATGTTGCGTTCGTACGGACGGTCGCGCAAAGCGATGCGCTGCATGAGTACGTCGGTGGCGGCGCGCAGGTAAACGATCAAATCGGGTTTCGGGATTTTTTCTCCGAGCGCTTCATGCACTTTGTAATACATTTCCAGTTCGTCGCCCTTCAGGTTGATGCGTGCGAACAAAGCGTCTTTGGCAAAAGTGTAATCAGAGATCAGGGATTTGCCGGCCGCCAACAGGTCCGGTACGGTGCGGCGTTGCTGATGATATCGGCTGAGCAAAAAAAAGATCTGCGTCTGAAACGCATAGCGTTCGCGGTCGCTGTAAAAGTCGGAAAGAAATGGATTCTCCTCGAAGATCTCCAGCAAAATTTCAGATTCAAAAACAGGATGCAGCAGGCGGGCGAGGGTGGTCTTGCCAACCCCGATCACCCCTTCGATGGCGACGTACATGAACGGCTCCCAAGTGAGATGCGCCAAGCATACCACGAAAAATGTCGTGACATGGCAGGTCACCACAGCAGGGGCACAGCAAGACGAACAAACGCGCGAATATCTTACGACTTAGCTGCGCCCCTACGATATAATTTCATCATGCCTCGCATTTGCATTGTCCCCAACGTTGACGGGATCGGCGGTATGGCTTCCTTCCGATTCAAATTCGAATCTGGATTGAAAGCCCGCGGGATCAAGGTGACTCACAGTCCTGACGAATCCTCCGACGCGATCCTGGTCATTGCCGGGACGAAGAATCTGCTCCCGTTATGGAAGGCTCGCCGCCGCGGCGTGCGGATCGTGCAGCGACTCGACGGCATCAACTGGATTCACCGCAAACGCAACACGGGACTCAAACATTTTGCCCGTGCCGAATATGGCAATTTTATTTTGTCTCTGATTCGTTCACGGATTGCCACGCGGATTTTGTATCAAAGCGAGTTCTCGCGCCGCTGGTGGGACGATTGGTATGGCAAACCGAATCAACAAACATTTGTCGTCCACAACGGCGTGGATTTGAATGTGTATCGGCCAAATGATTCGGATAAGCGATCTGCTGAACGATTTCGTTTATTGATTGTCGAAGGCAATCTCGGCGGCGGCTACGATATGGGGCTTGATAACGCGATTCAACTGGCCGAGACTCTTTCCCAGAATTGTAAGTTTCCAATGGAATTGATGGTGGTCGGCAAAATCAGTGACGAGCATAAAACCGCGGTCGAATCAAAAGCGCATATTCCCATTCTTTGGACGGGTCCCGTTCCGCGCGAACAAATTCCGGAGATAGATCGTTCCGCTCATTTGCTTTTCTCTGCTGACCTTAACGCGGCCTGCCCCAATTCGGTCATCGAAGCGATGGCGTGCGGACTGCCGGTCGTTGCATTCGATACCGGCGCGTTGAATGAACTTGTGCCTGGTGATTCGGGTCGCGTTGTTCCGTATGGCGGCGATCCGTGGAAGCTGGATCCGCCGGATATTCCTGCTTTGGCCAAAGCCGCTGCAGAAATATTGAATGATCCATCGCGTTTTCGAAAGGCCGCGCGAGCACGGGCCGAAAATGCCCTCGGTCTCGATAAAATGATTGACGGTTATTTGAAAGTCTTGCTGGAGGATTGACATGGATCAGGAAATCTATGATTTTCTCGTTCGTCACTTGAAATCTGTCCAAGAGAACGACATTTCCGCATATCATGAAACGACAGCCGCCGATCTCACGCTTTACGAATGGTGGGTTACGCCGAACCGCATTGATGGCTTACCGTTCCACGAATTCATGATGACTTCCAACTCCGAGCGCGGCACGGTCTTTGGCGCAGATGTCAAACAAAAAGCGGAGACGCGCTTCGATCTTTCCAATTTGTATATTCAGCGTTATGGCGACACAGCCATTGCAAGTTACACCTTGCTAATCAGCACTGCTTTGCCTGATGGGGTGCAGGTTGTTGCACATAATGAAAGCCGCGTGATGGTTAAGCAAGCCGGACAATGGAAAGTCGTCCATGTGCATAAATCGCCATCGTGGCCCGCACCACACGTTCAACCTAAATGAGCAGTCATTTCTCTGGCCGGCTTGGACTGCAGCAACGCGTCCTTCCAAATTATCGCGTGCCATTTTTTGATTTGCTTGCTCGATCCTGCGATGGTGGAATGAGTCTGTTTGCGGGACTGCCGCGCCAGGTCGAGGAAATTACAAGCGGCAAATTGCAGATTGCAAATTATGCCACCGCGAAGAACATTCACCTATTCAGCGGCCCGCTTTATCTTTGTTATCAGCGTGGATTCGTTGACTGGCTTTCGAATTGGAATCCTGATGTATTGATCGTCGAGGCCAACCCGCGGTATCTTGCGACGCCATCCGCAGCGAAATGGATGCATGCACGCGGACGCAAAGTCATCGGTTGGGGATTGGGTGCGCCTCAGCCCTCCCTCAGTCCCCCCCATTTTCAGAGAAAATGGGGGGGAAGCAAAGGGGGGGCTTGGTCTCGCTTTGTCCATCAATTCGACGCGTTGATCGCGTACAGCCAGCGCGGTGCGGACCAATATGCCGCGCTCGGATTCCCGCGCGAGAGAATTTTCGTCGCGCCGAATGCGGTGTCGCCGCGTCCCTTATCCCCTATCCCTTCAAGGTCATTGAAAGTTGAACGACTTGCGATTCTCTTTGTTGGACGTTTACAAGCTCGTAAACGGATTGACTTTCTTTTACGCGCGTGTGCGGAGTTGAATCAAAATGTTCGTTTGATGATCGTGGGCGATGGGCCGGAGAGACAAAACCTGGAATCGCTTGCGAAGCAGGTTTATCCGTCAGCGGAGTTTATCGGAGCCAAACACGGGAACGAGTTGAAGCCATTTTTCACCGAAGCCGATCTCTTCGTCCTGCCCGGAACCGGCGGACTGGCTGTGCAGGAGGCGATGAGTTACGGCCTGCCCGTCATCGTCGCAAAAGGCGATGGGACACAGGAGGATCTCGTCCGCGAATCAAATGGCTGGCAGATTCCATCGGATGATTATGCCGCGCTGGTCAACGCAATGCGGAACGCTTTATCGGATGTTCGGCGATTGCGAAGGATGGGACAAGAATCCTATAGAATTGTTTCAGAAGAAATCAATTTGGAGAAAATGGTTGAAGTATTCGTGCAGGCGTTGAATAGCTTGTATTAGCTGTGGACCGTGTCTGAAGAAATCGGTTCTAAAAGAATAATTGGATAAATGTTTGATGTTTTGTTGGCGCGTTCTTGTTATGCACAGGGATTGAAGCCGAAAGTATTTTCTATAACCCCAGGCAATACCTTATAAATAGATTGTCCCATCGCACTTTCAAAATCTTTTTGTATCTCCGCGTAAGCTTTCCAGCGTAGAACGCTGAGATCATTTACTCCATGTCTCAATGCGACATCTATCAATCTTTTTTCTATTAGACAATATCCTGATGGTAAAGCGACGGCATCACACAGTTGAATGAGTCTGTCGTATACATCTAATTCGAGGGCCGCGAGATATTCATTCAAAAAATCCAATTCTTGCTTTGAGCAATCCCATTCTCCTGCAGCTGCATTTATATTCTTGATAGGAAAAACATGGGTTATACAGATTCGAGCGGCATAATCAAACCCTTTTTCTGCAAGGAAATAATATCCATCGAGAGTGTGCCGCATGTCTGTGATTCCAGATCGGCGTCCTATGTCATGGAGATAACCCAGAATATATGCTACCTGCGAGTCAAGTTTCGGATGATGTTGAGCAATTGCCTCTGCTGCCTTTGCTACAAAGATAGAGTGTTGAACCCAAAGCCCTGGATTCATGTTTTCTGCTTCGCTTATAAAGGTTTGGGACTGCTCGCGAGTTGGAATGTTCATTATGTTTGGCTTTGTGGTATCTTTTGTTTTCTGTGAGAAACGGTGGTCATGTTTCAGATGCAGGCAATTTAGTCAACCAATTGTTGATGGCGGAAAAGAAACGCGACGATTCTTGTTTCTTGATTGTTTTCAACATCAACCACAAAATAATCAGCGGTGCGAGGAGACGCCCGTACGACCAGGGGAAGAAATCGAACGTCGGCAAAACAAATTCGAGGAAATACGCGAATCCAAACCACATCCACTCGGAGGGCGAATCGATTCGTTTGAGCATCAAGAGAAAGGATAACGCCACAAAGATGCCGTGATGTTCCCAAACCACCGGCGAAGCCAGCAGCATCAGAACGAGCAAGGATGGGACGGCGTTCAAGAGGTTTGTGCCCTCACCCCTTTGCCCCTCTCCCTTAGGGAGAGGGTTGGGTGAGGGCGAAAAGAAAGCTTTCATCCTCACGCATTGCGCCATCACAAAGAACGCCGCCGCGGCAAGAATTACTTTGGCCGCGTCCGCTGCAATCTCGACAAAAATATTTGGAAGTTTCAGCGCGGACACGATAAATCGGAAGAACGAATCGAATGACGTTTCGTGGAAGATTGCCTGGCGGGCTTGAGTCAATCCACGAATGTTGTTGAGATAATCAAAATATGGCGAGATGCCATTTACTACAACGGGGATCGCAGCCAGGAGGAGGAAGCTCAATATGAACCATCCAAACCAGCGCCAATCCTTTTCAAGTAAAAACGCCAGAACCAGAACTGCGGGAGATGTTTTTAGATGAACCGCCAACGCCAGTGATAATGCCGAAAGAAATGAATACTTCGGATAAAGCAGAAGACTCAGAAAAATAAAATTGATGACCAGCAAATTGACCTGCACGTAATCCAGCGTCCGCAGGAGCGGCGTATTGACCAGAATAAAAAGTGTCGCGGCGATGGCGGCGAGCCGAATCGAGAAGCCGTATGTTTCAAGCAGGCGATGCAGCAAAAAATAAAACAGGAACAGCGAAAGAATATTGACCAGCCATAAGATCAATAGCATTCCTGCATCGCCGAGCGGCGCGATCGGTTCGAGCAAGGTGGCCCACAAAGGCAAATAGAAATAAGTGCTGGGCAACGGCTTGTGTTGAAGCAAATTGTTTGCGGCTTGAAGATAATATTGATAATCGCCGTAACGGAATCTTTCGCTCAGAACATTCAAATAGACGAACGCAATCAGGAAGAATCCGGCAAAGGTCAGCGCGTTGGACGAATTGATTTTTTCATTCGCTAAGCGATACAACAAAAATCCGGCCAACAGCCACGTCAACGCAGCGGACACCAGCACAATCGGCAAATCCGTCAGCGGCCATTGCTGGATGAAAATGCTGAATCCCGCAATGCCCCAACGCAGATAAATAATCAATAGACTGGCCGCGACCAGTGCGGTGATCGCGGCCCAGAAAATCAAAGCGGTTCGAGCAATGCGTGTCATTGACTCAGTTGCACGTATTGAGCGGCAACGTAGCCTCTCAGTCCATTGTCATCGCGCACGGCGATCCATTGCCCGGACACACCGATTTTCGGCAGCGCTGAATTGGAGGGTTCGATCACCGTAAGCGCCGCGCCGGGATGTTCGACAGCAACCAATGCACCGCCCAGCGAAGGAACTTTTCGCAGACGCAGTCCTCCGGGCGCCAGAGTCGTCGAAACGATGACTTGGAATTTTTGCGGCGCGGACGATGGCGGGGGCGTTGTCGGCGCGGGAGGGGTCGAAGGCGTGGGAGCCGGCCCCGGTTCGGGCGGGGGCGCGGCAACGTTGGATTTTTCCACGTACCAGGCCGCCACGTACCCCTGATTGCCATTCGGGTCGCGCACATAAATCCATTGATTGTTGACGCCGATCTTTGCCAGCGCGCCATTTTTATCTTCGATCACATTCAACTGCGTGCCCGGCATTTCCGCGAAGTCGGCAGGCGAATCAGCGGAGGCTTGTGTATGCAGACGGAGTCCGGCGGTTGCGCTGGCTGCGACAACGACAACAAGATCGGTTTGAACAGGTGGAGGCGCAGGTGGCGTTGTCGTGGTGGAGCCGCCCGGCGTCGAAGAAGGAGTCGGAGTCCCGGAGGCAGTGCAAACATACCACGCCACGGCTTTGATCGCGCGTTGAAGCGGTTGTCCCTGGCTGAAGCGCGACATCAGCGTGACTTGATTCGTCTCCGGCGGATTCGGCCACGGATCTTGAATCAAGTAATCGCTGCCTTGTTTGGCGTAAACCAAAACCCAATGCGTTTGCAGCCCGGCATCGGGCGAATAATCCACCTCGACGACGACCGGTTGTCCGGCGGCGAGGGAGTCGTCAATCTGCGAAAGCGGCGCGGCGCTGTTCTGGCAAATCGTCAGGCCGGTGCTTTGAATTTGCGGATGAATGGAACTGACTTTGGACCAGACGATGGCTTCGTCCATGAACCCGCCGATGGCTGTAAGTTTTTTGTTGAGGGTGTCTGGCGTTTCTTCAAATCCCCAGCCGCTGACGAGCATCGCGGCGCTGGTGAGCGCGCAGCCAATATAGCCGATGGTATCCGGCCCGCCGCCGATCTTGTTGTTCTTCCATTGCGGGTCTCGCTGAGAATAACGGACAAGGTTGAAAGCCATAAATGCCTCCTTGGGTGGGAAACGCGATGGCTTGATTATACACTTGGAGATCGGAGAAACAAAGCATCACCCGCTTATAGAAACATCCAGCTTTATAAACAACCAGCCGCGCCCATTGAACGCGGCGGCTGTTTTTTCTCAAAGAGTGTCCGGCATTCTTGCCGTACCTGTGTTGGTCGTCTTTGCGGCTGGCGCATATTACACCCCGCCGGTGCAAGAGCATCTCGCTGCTTCCTCGCTATTTGCCTTGTTTCAAAAATTTCTTCGTCTCCACGATTTTAGCTTCTTCCACTTTACCCATCTTTTCCCAATAATTCAATAACTGCGTGATGGTCAACACCGCGTGAAGATGGAAGCCTGCTTGCTCCAATGATTCTTTTGCGCCGGATTGACGATCAACTAAAACAACAACATCTTTTACAACCAAACCTGCGCCGGTTAATTTTTCAATGGCTTCGAATTTGCTTCCGCCAGTGGTGGCGAGATCGTCAATGACAACGACTATCTCGCCCGCGTGATATTCGCCTTCGATCTCGGCTTTCGTGCCGTAAGCCTTTACTTCCTTGCGCGGATAGATCATCGGGTAATTGCCTTGCAGTGAAATCGCGGTTGCAATCGGAATTGCCGCGTAAGGCAAACCGGCGATGCGATCAAATTTCAAATCTTTGAGTAATGGTAAATACGCCGCGCCAATTTGTTCAAGCAGTTTTGGATACGAAATGATCTGGCGCAAGTCAATATAGATTGGCGATTGCAATCCGGACTTCAAAGTGAAGCTGCCGAATTTGATGCAGCTTGCGGACAGCAGATCGTCGGCGAGCTTGGATAATTCGGCATTCGATATTCGTGCCTCGTCGTTCATAAAATCTCCTTTTCGATTAACGTTTGCCGAACATCGAAGATCGAATTTCGAGTATCTGATCTCGCATCTCCGCCGCGGCACGCTTTGGATTGTCGGCGCGAGCAATCGAACGCGAAACATTGATCAACATCCCGCGTCCATCTTGACCTAAGCCTGCTCTCATTGCCGATTCCAAATCTCCGCCTTGAGTTCCAACTCCGGGGACGAGGAACCACAAGTCCGGCGCGGCGGCGCGAACGCGTTTCATCGCGTCGGTGTGCGTTGCGCCGACGACGAGACCGATATTATTTTTGGTATTCCATTGTTGAGCGAGATGAGCAACATATTCATATAGCGGCATAGACCGTTGACCGTTGACCGTTGACTGTTTTGTTTCATCCATCCACCGTCCACGGTCCACGGTCAAGTCTTGCAAATCACCCGAACCAGGATTGGAAGTCTTGCATAAAAGGAATACGCCCTTTTCCTGATTCTTGATGAATGGCTCAATCGAATCTTTTCCAAGATATGGACTCAGTGTAATGCAATCCACACCGAGATTCTCGAACGCGGATTTTGCATAGGCTTCTGCGGTGGATGCAATGTCGCCGCGCTTTGCATCGAGGATGATCGGAATCTTCGAGCCGAGTCGATTCGATTCTTCGTGAATTGCATCAATGACTTGCTTGAGCGCAGCCCAGCCGTCCGCACCAAAGACTTCGAAGAATGCCGCGTTGGGTTTGAAAGCCGCGGCGTAAGGCGCAGTCTGTTTAACAAGATTCAAGCAAAAGTCGAGGGCAGACGCGGCGGTGGGCGAATGACCATCCGCCCCTATGAGATCGGGAATGTGCGGGTCGAGTCCAACGCAAAGTAAAGACGATGAATCGTCCACTCGTCGTTCAAGAAAAGAGAAGAAGGATTCCATATCTTTATGTTAGAAGGTTTGAAGGTTGGAAAGTTTGAACGTTCAAACCTGCCAACCTTTCAACCCTTCGACAAGCTCAGGGCAGGCTTGTGAACTTACGCTTTTCCTAAAACCATCGCCAGCAATGCCATTCTCACATACAAGCCATATTCCATCTGACGGAAATACGCGGCGCGTGGGTCGTCATCGAAGTCGGGGCTGATCTCGCCGACGCGCGGCAGCGGATGCATAACCGCCATTTCTTTTTTGGCGGACTTCATGATGGCGGGATCAATCACGTACGCACCCTTGACCTTTTCATAATCGGCGGGATCTTCAAATCTTTCCTTTTGGACGCGCGTTACGTACAGAACATCGGTTTCGGGCAACACTTTTTCAAGCGACGAGAACTCGGCTTGCGGAACTTTTTTCTCGGCGACTTCATCCATCACTTCCTTCGGCATCTTCAAAATGTCAGGCGAGACATAATTCAACTTGATGCCATTGAATTGCGAAAGCAGACGCGCCAGCGAATGGACGGTGCGTCCGTATTTCAAATCGCCGAGCATCGTGACGGTGAGGTTATCGAGCCGACCAATTTCTTCCATGATGGTGAACGTGTCGAGCAAAGCCTGCGTGGGATGTTCGCCCGTGCCATCGCCCGCGTTGATAACCGGTTTGCGCGCGGCTTTTGCCGCAATCGCCGCCGAGCCGGTTTCGGGATGACGAAGCACGATCACGTCCGCATAACATTCGAGCGTGCGAACTGTATCGGGCAGGCTCTCGCCTTTCGACACAGACGAATATTTCACTTCGTTGATCGGGATGACCGAGCCGCCGAGTCGTTCCATCGCGGCAGTGAACGACGACGATGTGCGCGTGGATGGTTCATAAAAAAGATTGGCAAGGATTTTTCCTTTGAGCAGGTCGAACGTGCCGATGCGCTCGACCATGCCGCGCATTTCGTGCGCCACGCCGAAGACATATTCCAAATCTTCGCGCTTGAACTGCTTGACGGAAATAATGTCTTTGCCGTACCAATCGGCTTGCTTGTTCTCGCCGAACGGCAGGTGTTGGGATGAAGATGGTGTGGGCATGTTTAGTCTCCTAGTTTGGTAGTTAGATAGTTTGATAGTTTTGTAGTTCGATAGTTGTTGCTCGATATTCGATATTCGTGATTCGGTATTCGGAAATCGGACTTGATCCAGACGATTATCTATTCTCTATTATCTAATCTCTCTTTCGCTTCATTCTTTCTCTGCTCGGACCCCCGCAAGGGGGCGATGTCTCGCGACGGGTGAGGTGGATTCTGTTTTATTAGTATTGATATTATCCTTTGGCTTATTCATTAAGTTTCTTGTGAAAAATAATCCCATTCCAATTCCTAAAGGGATAAAAGCGCAAATTTCTAAAATATCCAATAGTCTATTGAGATCAACCGAAGGGAAAAGATTGAAAAATATTGTCCACCACGTTTTTCCTAGCAAATCATTGGAAAGCGTTAGATATAGATTCGAAAATAAACTGATAATTCCCCAGCCGATGCCATTCACAAGTAACCAGTAATAGCTTTTTGCTACTGAGTTTTTGTTTAGAAGCCACCATTGAGGAATAGTTCCTATAAAACCAACTAAAACAATCGAATCCAAGAATGTCAAATAAAATGACATTGCAGGGGATTTCCCAACAAAGAGTATGCTTCTAATGCTTGGTAATAAACCTGCTAGTAAAGCCCCGATAAGACTAGCAAGTATCCAGTTTCTGGGAAGGAATTCAGAGAACAAAACCCATGATGATAAGGAAACAAAAAGAAAGAGAAAAAAGCTAATGAGCGCATTACTCATAAATGTTCCTAAATTAAAAATACGCGATAGATAATCATCCATTGCCGCTAGAAAAGTGCCGCCGAAATAAATTGCCGTACATGCTGCCATGAATGTTATGATAACTTGTTTAAGAATCATGATTTGCTTTTGTTTGCCTAAGATCATTCTATCCTCTCACATTCTTTCCAAAGCCTTTTTCCGCCAGCACTTTGCCGCGCGAGTCCCCAAAGGGGATGATATGCGTCGCACCTTTGGGATAGGCGAATCCGTTTAAGTGGTTAAAGTTCATTGGGTGATTCCTTTCGTTAAACACGGTGCGATGCACACTCTACGCAAAACGACGCGCGTTCTTACAAAACTTCCGAAGTCTTCAAGACTTCGGAAGTTTATGCTAACGGGTAGGATTGGGAACAAAGAAATTCTTGAATCCTTTCTCTTGCAAGCCTTCTTTCAATCGCTTATCGCCTGTCCAAAGATACGCGTCCAATTCGAGTGCAAGCGCGACGTGGGGCGTATCGGTTTCGTCAACATCACGGCAAAACTCGTACGCAGCTTTCCAATTCTCTACTGAAATCAAATCTTCCCGATAAATCTGAACTCGCTTGACCAAGATGCGATACAGCCGCGTCACATCCTCGGATGAAAGATGGGAGACTTTGATTAGTTTTTCTTTGCGATCAAAAATCTCAACGAGGGTTGTTTCGCATACGAAGAACTCATTCTCAGAGCGCAGCATGGCTTTTGCAAAAGAAGATTCCGCGCTGGCAAGCGCCGAGAACAGAATGTTCGTATCTACTACAACCTGCGCCATGATTATTTCTCAAGATAAACTGGTTTGAGTTTTTTCCATACCGCCGCATCAATTTCCTTTGCAAGTTCTGTGGCTTGTTTCTCGGTCAACTTACTGCGTTTGCGGATGGACTCTAGTTCGAGATAATCTAAAAATAATCCTAGTGTGGTTTCGTCAATCATATCGCGTCGAAAACGCACGATCACATCTTTCTTTTCTACATTTACCTGATAGGAAGGGGTATACATTCTTTCTCCTTGACTCTGCTTACATTATACAACATGCCATTATTCTCTCACATTCTTTCCAAAACCTTTTTCCGCCAGCACTTTGCCATCTTTGAAGGCATCACGCCCACGCAAAACGACGCGTATCACGCGTCCTTTCACCTTCCAGCCTTCGAAAGGAGTCCAGCCGCAGCGCGTGAATTGATTCTCGGCTTTGATTTCGTATTCGGCATTCTCATCTACTTCGATCCATGTTTCGGGTTGATCGGGAAGATGGAAAATCTTTCTTGGATTCGTATACATCTTTTGAACAATATCGTCCACTGTCAATCGTCCATCGTCAACTGCTGTCAACAACAATGGTAACGCAGTTTCGAGTCCTGGAAAACCTGGCGGAGGAGTCTCTGAATCTTTTTCTTCCAACGTATGCGGCGCGTGATCGGTGGCGAAGCAATCAATGACATCGAGGTTTTGCCATAACGCGTCAACATCTTCTTGTGCGGCGAGGCGCGGGCGGACTTCTGAACGCCCCCCTTTTCCTTTTTCCCTTATCCCTTGAAGGGAAGAGGGAGTAGGGGATAAGGGAATGCCGCCCTCAGAGAGAAACAAATGATGCGGACAAACTTCGCACGTTACTTTTATTCCGCGTTCTTTCGCGGCTTTGATTAATAAAATTTCCTCTTTCAATGAAACGTGCGCGATGTGAATAGGCCGATCATAAATTGCGGCGAATAAGATCGCGGCGGCCATGCTTCGACTTTCCGCGTGAACCACGATTGGATACTGCTTCGGATATTTTTCAAAGTGCGGCATCCATAACGTCATGTCATCGAGACGCAACTCGCCAAAAGTTGAGTCAAGGTACATTTTCAGCCCCGCAGCTTTATGCGCCAGCGATGGAGCGATCTCTGCATTATCCGGTCCCGCGCCGACGAATTGGGCGTAGTCGCAATGCGCTTTTTCTCTCGCAGCACTGATCGCTGCATCGAATGTCGAATTATCGAATATCGGCGGTTTCGTATTTGGCATTGCCAAGATCATCGTGAATCCGCCCGCGAGGGCGGCTTGGGTCGCGGTGTCCCAATCTTCTTTGTGAATTTGTCCGGGTTCGCGGACGTGGACGTGAGGGTCAATTAAGCCGGGAAGTTTAAGCATGTGTCAAGTTCCAAGTGTCAAGTGCCTGCGTCGCACCTGACAGAGTCAACCAATCCGCTAAACAGATAAATTTCAAGGAGAGGCAAGTCCCGTCAAACACAGTGCGACGCAGCCTCGAACAGACAAAAAAGAGAGCCGCTGAAAGCGACTCTCTGAAAGGGAAAAGAAAAAGCTGATTTGGCGGGAGCAGATAACAGGCCCGTCCTGAGCGAGGCCGAAGGATCATGTAAGAAGCGGTTTCTCATTTCGGGCTGATTCTATGCAGGTGAGGGATTCTGTCAAGGGCGAATCAACGTCATCGTGAGGGCGGGGTCTGAAACAATCCTCGCAAAAACAGGGGATTGCTTCGCGGCGCCCCCGCGTGTGCGGGATCTTCGGCTTGGCGCCACTCGCAATGACATATAAGAAAAGGACAATCGTCACTTGGAAGCCGAAAAGCCCCCAGTTATAATCCGCGCATCTTTCGCAAGGAGCGTCTTATGGCATATACAAACGTCAAAGTCCCGGCGGGCGGGGCGAAGATCAGCATCAAGAACGGCAAACTTCAGGTTCCGGATCATCCAATCCTTCCGTTCGTCGAAGGCGACGGCACGGGCCGCGATATCTGGCGCGCTTCGGTGCGCGTGTTCGACGCGGCAGTCGAAAAAGCCTATGGCGGCAAACGCAAAGTTCACTGGATGGAAGTTTACGCAGGCGAGAAGGCCTTCAAGCTTTTCAACTCATGGCTGCCCGACGAAACCACCGAGGCCTTCAAGGAATTTCTGGTGGGGATCAAAGGCCCGCTCACGACTCCGATTGGAGGCGGCATCCGTTCATTGAATGTGGCGCTTCGCAAAATCCTGGACCTTTACGTTTGCCAGCGCCCGGTGAGGTATTACAATGGTGTGCCTTCCCCCGTTAAACATCCGGAATATGTTGACATGGTCATCTTCCGCGAGAACACGGAAGATATTTACACCGGCATCGAATTCCAATACGGCACGGAAGAAAACACAAAGTTCCTGAAGCAGTTCAAGGAAACGTTCCCGAAGGAATATGCCAAGATGCGCTTCCCGGATACGGCGGCCATCGGCGTCAAGCCGGTTTCGGTCGAAGGCACGGAGCGACTCGTGCGCGCCGCGATCCAATGGGCGCTGGCGAACAAACGCAAGAGCGTGAACTTCGTCCACAAAGGCAATATCATGAAGTTCACCGAAGGCGCTTTCAAGGATTGGGGCTACAAACTCGCCAAACGCGAATTCCGCGATGACATCGTGACCGAGCGCGAATCATGGATCCTTGGCAACAAGGAAAAGAATCCGAACTTGAGCGTGGAAGAAAACGCAAAGATGATTGATCCTGGATTCGACATGATGTCGCCCGATCAGCAGAACGACATAAAGAAAGAAGTGGAAGAAGCCCTGAAGTTGTGGCCCACGCACGGCGACGGCAAATGGAAGAAGATGCTGCTGATCAAGGATTCCATCGCCGATGTGAGCCTGCAGTTCACGATCATCCGCCCGAAGGATTATGACGTGATCGCGACATTGAATCTTAACGGCGATTATCTCTCGGACGCGCTGGCGGCGCAGGTGGGCGGTATTGGCATTGCTCCGGGCGCGAACATCAACTACGAGACCGGTCATGCCATCTTCGAGGCGACGCACGGCACCGCGCCGAAATACGCCGACCTCGACAAAGTGAATCCCGGCTCGGTGATTCTCTCCGGCGAAATGATGTTCCGCTACCTGGGCTGGACGGAAGCCGCCGATTTGATCGTCAAAGGCATGGAAGGCGCGATCAACGCAAAGGTCGTCACCTATGACTTCGCCCGCCTGATGGACAATGCCACCGAAGTGAAATGCTCCGAGTTCGCCGACGCGATCATCAAGCATATGTAAAGTGAAAAGTAAAAATAAAGAATAATAGAAAAGGTCATCTCATTTCGAGATGGCCTTTTAGTTTTGGTTTTGCGTTTTGATTATGGCGCAGGTATCAGCGCGAGCCGCGCTTGCATTACGAATCTTTATCTGGTTATGTTGAAAACCCAGGGGCCGTAAATAGTTTGATTCATTGTATCTAAAATGATCTGTCTGGCCTGCTGACTGCTCATGTTTTGAGGCAACTGGATCAGTTTGTAGTAGTCTCCAGAGCTTGGAGGAACACAAGTAAATTTCAAGTCTGGATATTTAGGAGCAAGTTCTTGTTGAGCACGCGCACAATTTTGTTCCAGGAACTGGACGGCATCCACATAGATATCTCCAATGGATATTGTAATTTTGTCCCCGAGGTTGCTGGATGCGGGAAATCCAATGAGGAAGCATCGGTGCGTTGTTTGAAATATGCTTGTGTCTTGTTTGTTGAAAGGTGGATAATATGATACTGAAGTGTTTTCCGTTTTTTCATTGTTTATATTTATTGTTGAGTCATAAGGATACCACTCTTCTAGGGAAGGAAAGTCAAAGCAGGTTTCTGCATCCACTTCATTAGGGGGATATGTTACATTAACAAGGGTCACGGTGACTCCACCTGCTACCACAGATTGCTGACCACTGCCTGTTTGAGAGTTTGCTTGCGCAATCCCTACATTGACCAGTACCCACAAGTCATAACCGTCTACTGAGACAGTCTGACCTTGCGGATTCTGCAAACGCCAGGTCACTTTATACTGACCGGGAGTCTGTGGGGCAGTTAAAAGCACGGAGATATCAATGGTTTCGCCGGGATTAACAACCTTGGATAGCGGAATAACATCCGGGCTTCCCAAGCTGGAAGACGAACTGGACACCAGAATCAGTTTGTAGTCCGTTGTCCATGTTGTTGTTCCGCTATTTTGTAATTCCCATGATTTTTGAAATGTCACGCCAGGGGCTACATTTGAACCATCTGGGTAAGTCTCGCTGATGTAATGGGCTTTATCCTGAGCACTGACTTGAATCGGCGTGGCAGATAAGGCAGGAAGAGTACTCGCCAATGTTGGCGCTATGGTTGAAATAGTATCAGTAGGTAAAGGAAAAGCAGTAGCAACTTGTGGCGCCTCAGTTGGCGTGGGGGTTGAAGTTGATGGGCTACATGCTGTCAGCAAGATCAGGACACCGATCCAAAGGTCCGCAAAAATGGAAGGTAATTTAGTTTGCATTTTTCTCCTGATAATAAAACGTTTGCCCCAAGCAAAGCCGAATCAAACGACCCGTTCCGCTTGGGGCAAAGCTATGTATACCTCATGCGGCCACAAATTGCGTTTTTGTTCAACGGGTTTCGGCGGATTGAAATCCTGCCTCAGTCCATGAAAGTCGGCTAAAACCGACTGATTGAGCTCCAGTCCGCAGGGACTTCCATGTGTTGAGCAGGAGATTTATCTCCGCGAGCCGGGCGGCAGAAAACCGCAATTTATGACCGTGCAAAGTATAATAAAGTATACTACGGGACGTTAATATCGAAATTCCAACTTCCACTGTAATGGTCGGTCATTGCATCATTAATTAGTCCCAACGCTTCTTCATCACTCATACCAGCAGGCTTAGAATTAAAAATAATTTGTCCTCCGCCACCTTGACTACTATTTTGCTTAATTACTTTAAAGTCGAGCTGAGGATACTGCTTTTGAAGTTTTCCTTTGATCGCCTGTCCAAAATGTGAAAGGCCATAGGAACGTAGATGGAATCTGAAGTTGATACAACCCCGCACGAATTGGTTTATCAAATATTGTTTTGTTCTTGAATTACTCTTTGATCAAGGCGCACCTCCTTGGATTATCAGGAAATCACAAGAATCCGTTGTTGATGCACTAATTATGTCATCTATGCTTTGATCTTTCAATTACGGAAATCCGTACTTTTTTCCAGCCACCAAACGACAGCTTCGGTTCTGGAGCTTACGCCCAATTTATGGTAAATATTTTCGAGATGTTTTTCCACGGTGTTGATCGTTATACTCAAAGCCACAGCTATGGCATGGTTGTCGGCACCGGAGCCGACGGCATCGCACCCTGATTCGGCGTCAGGCGGATGCCAATGAGCAGGACGGCGATCAGCAGGGCAGCCACGGCCAAGCCGGGGAGCCAATGAGCAGCCCAGCGTATGCCGGTACGAAAAACGGAAGCAACGGTCACACGGGGGTGAGCATCGGTTGCGCCCATCCTGTCTGCAAGTAGTGGAGTGGATGGTTTTTCAGGTATATGATTGATTTCCCTGTAAGCAGTGTAATCAAGCTGCTTTTTCATTCACACTTCGAGGAAGAAACTAGACACCCGCAATTGTAAATGAGATTCAGGCAGAGGAGGACCTTCTCTGCCTATTATGCAAATCCGGAATGAGCCGCAAAGCAATCTATGGCTCGCTGGTGAGTTCGGACCGCAGGTTGCCGTTCCAATCTACGTAATAGTGATTCGAGCTGCTTTGGACCTCCCAAAGTGAATAGAAAGGCTGGGTGTTGTCTTTGGATGGCGCCCAGACCAAACTGACTTTAGCATGGAGAAATCTTGCATCCCAAGCCTCTGCCAGCCAACCTGCTTTGCCGCGGACTTGATTGTCAAAGGCAAGGAAGGCGCGGTCAATGCGCGCACCGTGACCTATGACTTTGCCCGTTTGATGGACCACGCTACCGAAGTGAAATGTTCTGAATTCGGCGACACGATCATCAAACACATGTAAAGAAAAAAACGCAAGAAGCAAAATACAAAAAGTGAAACACAAAAGGAATGAGCTTTTATAGCTGTCCCTTTTGTCTTAAAGTCACTGCGCGTCTACGCGAAAATACATTTGGCCTGCGTCGAGGTTCGCATTTTGCAAAAGCTGTGTCAATGTTCCAACTTTATGGAGAATTGGTGATTTGAAATTTCATTTGTGTCCACGTGTTCCCGCCATCCAAGGTCTGACTCAGGAAACCATCGTTGGAGATTGCCCAGCCAGTCATAGGAGAAACAAAATCGAGCTGATGGAAGTTTGGCCCTTCCGTTAAGATTGCTGACCACTTTTTACCGCCGTCAGTTGTGGCATATAGGTTATTTGTTCCATTAACCGCCACAAATCCGTGAGAAGGGTCAACCCAATCCCAGATGAAGTCATTTACCTGGGAATTCAGCGGGGTCGCTGGTAGCCAGCTTTCGCCACCATCGGCGGTAAGATAAAAGAATAAGTTGAAGCCCGGGTTCGCGCTCCCGAGATAAACAGGCATCACCCCGGTTTTGTCATTGAAGAACACAGGTGGAAAGGAACGGGCGGAGCCGCCTATCGCGGTGTAACCGTTTGGAACCGACAATTGCTGAAAACCCCAAGTTGCCCCTCCATCTTTCGTACGATATAGAAAAATCGCATCTCCGTTGGTAGAACCCGTTAACCAACCATTTCGGGAATCGCGGAAACTCACTCCAGTTTTTGAGCCATCACTGGTAATACTACCCGATGATGTAATCTCATTGGTCTCTGCAATCAGGCGCCAAGTTGCCGCACCGTCTTGAGTTTGATATAGCTCAACGAATTCGTGACCAGCGGCTATATCCGTTGATCTCAACAACCAGCCTGTTTGAGGATCCAGAAAGGTAAACGATCTAATTTGGACGGGATAAACCTCCTGAGGATGTGAGACAACCAACTTTGAAGTCTGCCAGGTCTGGCCGCTATCAACTGTATGGAGAATGGTTACCTTATCTAGCCCCGGCGCAGCGATCCAGGCCGTCTGGGCATCTGGGAATGCCCCATTCAACCTAAAAGAACTGATCCCCCGTGCAGGGACGGTCAACAAGAGCGTTCCGATTTCGGCTGGCGTAGTATTCATCCATTCTTTCCCACCATTTACTGTCTTCCACACAGATTTTTGTGAAAGTGCCCAACCCCGCCGCTCATCAATCATGTTGAGAGAGCTGAGAGGCGTATTTGCGTTAATAATTGTTGGGGCGGTAGATAGACCAAAAGAAGGAGTTGATATGACTGTAGAAAAGGTCATGGTGCAACCTGCAAGAAAAATCAGAGCCGTGGTGCTGAAAAGAAGCCTTTGAAGCATAGCTTATCTCCATGAGTTTAGGTTTTTCCTAAAGAATCTCGAGCAATCACAAATAACCTTTGCCGCCCATACTTTACGGCGGAAATTGGTTTGTCGTTACCCACGATGTGATCTGGCCGTGAAAATCCAGGTTCTCATGGATCTCCGAGCCGCCTATCACCTGGACATAGATGGGCATGGTAGTGCCATCCAGCAGATTCGAGTAGGCCAGCCATTTCCCATCCGGGCTCCAAACCGGCAAAAAAGCGTCCCCTTGGCCCTCACTGATCTGGCGTTCTACTCCATTTTCTACGACCATGATGGCTGAACCCGTTTTCGTGTCCTTGACGTAGGCAATTTGCTGTCCGCTCGGTGATACCGCCGCTTGGGTGCTGCCGCGCACCCGTTGAGGCAAAGTGCGAATTGTACGCGTTTGGCCGCTCACAAGGCTTACTGCCGCCAGGATCTCGGTTGTCTGCTCTGGATTGGCACCGTTTTGAAGGCTGGTGTAATAAATCTCCTTTCCATCCCTGCTCCAGCCGTTCAGCGACCCACTGGCTCTCAAAACCTGCCTGGCGTTCGAACCATCGTTATTCATCACAAAAATCTTCATGACGCCGATGGCAGAGCTATCACGGTCGCTTTCGAATGCAATTTGGCTACCGTCTGGCGACCAGAGCGGGTGTTGCTCTGCAAATCGATCATTGGTCAGGCGGTAAACCATCCCATCCATAAGGTTGACGACGACGATATCAAAATCGTAGCCATTGCCATCGAAGTTCACGGCGAACGCCACCCGGCGGCCATCTGGGGAAAGCGACGGCCAGATGGCGGCGTGCACTCCGTCAGAAACCATTCGCCGGTCGCCGCCATCGCTCGACAACACGAAAACCTGGGAAAGGCCATTCACATCTGTCACCATCGCAAGCGTTCCCTGACCCGTAGCAAGACCAGTTGGTGGGGAGATGGGTTGGTTCGATAGATTGCTCAATAGCGTATCCGGTAAACCGTTTTCCAATTGGATGCCCAATTGCTGCCTTTCGCTCCGGTGGATCAGGATGACCTGGCCGAGAGCGATGTATCCCTGGCCATTGACCTCGCTCTCGACTGTGACATGCTGATCGTCGGTCTTTTTCAAGCGCAATTCCCCATTGTGCAAGCTCTGCCCGGCAGTGAGCACACCGTCCTCGGGGGTAGCGGGTGAATATAGCGCCAAAGCCGACCATTGAGCCTGTGAACCAACAGAGAAGGTATAGAGCAGTTCAGGCTGGCCGTCCGCGTCCAGGTCAGTCACAGCCAAGGTGGTCATCCCATTTCCACCCGAGCCCGTACCCATCCGCTGGACCTGGCCACTTTGGATGAGAAACATGTCATACTGGTGAACACCCCCCGAAACTTGGAACACCTGTAGCCATAAGCGGTTCCAGATCTCAGCGGTGGTTAGCTCCTTGAGCGGCAAGCTCGTTTCGTCAATTCGCTCCGCAAGAGCGGCCTGATACCATGCCCGTACTTTTTGCTCTGCAGCGGATAGGGCGAGCCGCTGTGGGGTTGCGACCGGCTCTTTGGTTGGTGCGTTATTCAAGCCGATGATCAGGCGCTGGCCTTCCCGGAGCGGAGTGCTGGCATCGAGCCGGTTCCAGGCAAGCAGGTCCTTGAGGCCTATCCCGGTCTTTTGCGCAATGCCCGCCAGAGTATCTCCGGATTGGATGGTGTAGTATATCCATTGAGGTGTTGTAGTCGGGGAATTTATCGCCGCCGGAGCCGACGGCATCGCACCCTGATTCGGCGTCAGGCGGATGCCAATGAGCAGGACGGCGATCAGCAGGGCAACTCCGGCCAGGCCGGGTAGCCGATGAGCAGCCCATCGTATGCCGGCACGAAAAAGGGAAGCAACGGTCACACGGGGGTGAGCATCGGTTGCGCCCATCCTGTCTGCGAGTAGTGGAGTGGATGGTTTTTCAGGCATATGATTTCCTTGTAAGCAGGGTAATCAAGTTGCTTTTCATTCACACTTCGAGGAAGAAACTAGACACCCGCAATTGTAAATGAGATTCAGGCAGAGGAGGACCTTCTCTGCCTATGCAAATCCGGAATGAGCCGCAAAGCAATCTATGGCTCGCTGGTGAGTTCGGACCGCAGGTTGCCGTTCCAATCTACATAATAGTGATTCGAGCTGCTTTGGACCTCCCAAAGTGAATAGAAAGGCTGGGTGTTGTCTTTGGATGGCGCCCAGACCAAACTGACTTTAGCATGGAGAAATCTTGCATCCCAAGCCTCTGCCAGCCAACCTGCTTTGCCGCGGACTTGATCGTCAAGGGCATGGAAGGCGCCATCAACGCCAAGACTGTGACGTATGACTTCGCCCGCCTGATGGACAACGCCACCGAAGTCAAATGCTCCGAGTTCGGCGACGCGATCATCAAACACATGTAAAGAACGTTAATTAGAAAGACGGAAGCCGCTTGTTCGAACTGAACAAGCGGCTTCATTTATTAAATTATATTTACAACTTATCTTTCTATTGTAGTGATCGTGAATTGCCAAGGACCATTTACCGTGCCACTAGCAATATCGTCCAACACTTTTTTTGCATTGTCATTAGAAACGGATTGGGCGTGATCCATTAATCCGACCGCAATACTGCCATCACTATTCTCGGTACAATAAGCCTTCAGTCCGTAAGCATTAGCTTTGGGATTGGTTGCAAGCCGGTGTTGAAAATATTGGCATGATGTGTACATTTCCACAGGCTCGGCATGAAAATAGCTCACCGAAAACTGTATTGGCGTTGTAATACTGGTTAAATCATTGATTCGATAACGAATGTACTCGCATCGGTCGCCAAGATTCTTTGCGTCGGCTATCTTTTCAGCAGTGAAACCAGCCTCATTTGGATATATCTCGTATGTACTATAAAAAAGATGTTCGGGTACCGAATACCAATCTCCGCCATCCAGCTCAGTATAGCAAATGCCGATTTCAATACCTGTAGGAATAACCTTTGCATAAGTAACATGCACCGTCACTCCATTTACCGTTTGCGATAATATTTCTTTCGAAGATTGGGCAGTGGGAATAGCAGCAACGGCATTTTGATTCTGGGATAACTGTTGAGCAGAGCTGTCACTAGCAGAAGCTATAGTTTGTGGTCGAGAAATATAAAAACCAATGGAGGCTATGGTTGCCACGACCAGTAAGCCGCATAGTAGTATTACTGCAAGGTTTTTATTATTGTTTTTCATGGCTGTATCATCCTTTGCATTCGGCTAATTCGCACCGGTGCAAAACGTATCTGAGAGAGAAATTGGAACATAGATATATGATGTTGACACAACACCGCATGATCTTGTAGGGGTGGCTGCGTATGCGTGCATTGGAGTGTAAACTACTTGTCCACTGGCAATTGTGCCGGGTGAAGACACGTTTTTAGTATAACAATAATTTGAACAACCATATCGTAAAGTTGCTGCGGCATATCTATATCCGCCCGACATATTGGTCGTTCTTGCCCACTTCGCGTCACAATCACTGGTACCAGAGACGCGAGTTTCAACAAAACTATAACCATCTGGTAGATACTTGAGGCTTCCCGACCTAGAAGCCGGACATCCCATTGTGTATGGGTTCAGGTCTTCGCAGGTTACATTTTTACAACTCCCTGCTGCATGAGCAGGATTTGAACCTAATCCCAGCCAAGTAAATAGCAATGTCAAAACAAGTAATATTCTGATGATTCGAGAATTCATTTTAGGCATCTCCTTTTGATCTTTGAACAATTTATTATTCTTGAACGATTCTCTTCCAGCGTACCTCCTTGCGGTAACAAAATACTCTTGCAAGAATCAAGAGTATTCTATATTGCCTTTCTCCATTTGACACTGGAGAATCCTCCAGTTTTTAACCTGTGGATTCCTCCAGGTTGTCGGACAGATGTTTCAGCGCCCAAATGGCGGCTTCCTGCCGATTCTTCAGTCCCAGTTTCTTTAGCAGGTTCGTGATGTGATATGTGGTTGTTCTAATGGTAATTGTCAATTCCTGTGAAATTGCAGCGTTGTCATATCCCTTGGCAAGCAGTTTAAGGATTTCCAGTTCGCGCCGGGTTAATTGGTTGAGTTTATTGCCCACTTCCTCACGCCATCGCTTTGCTCGCAGGAATTGTTCTTCGTCAAACAGACTCTCGCCACTTGCCGCGCGCCGAATAGCAACAATGAGCTGTTCGGCTTTTTTATTTTTGCACAAGTATCCCGCCGCGCCTGCATCCATCATGTTCGAAAGATACGCGTCGCGGTCGTGGGCAGACAATATAAGGGTGATTGTCTCAGGATAATTTTCCCGCGCCCACTTTTCGAGTTCAGTGGGAGAAAGCTTCGGCATCACCAAATCCAATAATAGGATTCGCGGCCGCAAGCTTGCAACCAATTGTTTGATTTCATCTCCATCTTGCGCTTCGCCCACAACTTTCATATCTGGAGCATGATTAAGAGCGTTGCGAATACCTTGCCGCGTCATCTCGTGATCGTCGGCAATCAAAACTGTAATTGGCTTCGCCTGACCATTTGACATCCTTCCTCCTCTTCTGATTTTTCGCGGCTTGCATATACAACTGCATTATATCTATCTACTTCATTCGCCTGTCAAGTGTCGAACATCATTGTTCACCGCAAGAAAATTGAAACAAAAAAGGTGCCCTGCGGAGAGCACCCTTTTCTATATTGCGTTTTGATCTTACGGCGTCGGTGTAGCTGAAGGCGTTCCAGCGGAACCCGCTGCCGGCGTCGGCGTGACCGAGAGCTTCGCAGCGTCTGCGGCAGTTTGCGGCATACCGGCCATGATCCAGCGCATGAGCGCATCAATCACATTAGGCGGGAGGTGGCCGTTCGGCGGCATGGCCCGAATGAGGGTCTTCGTTGGATCTTTCGGATCCGGGATTGGATGTCCCTGAATGACCTGCAGCAAATAGCTGTTTGCATCGCCCGCGATCACGTCATTGGCTTTGTGGTCGCCCGTGTGCAAAATGTTATCGTACGAGTCCATGAGGAAATTATTGTTCTCTTTGCCGGCCACATGGCAGGATAAACAATAACGTTTGACAATCGGCTGGATATGCACTGCATACGATGGCACTTCGCCCGCAGCCAGCGGCGGGAAAAGCGGTTTGAGTTTCGGCGCTTCGAAGCGATCATCCCACGTGTAACGCATGAAGATGACGATATTGTCAATATCGCTGGCCGAAAGCTGGCCGCCATAGGTTTTACCGAACGGCGTCATGCCCGCTTCAGGCCGCCCATACGCAATGACCTGGGCCAACGCGGCGTCGTCCAATGTATATAACACGTCGGTGCTGTGAATGGCCGGGATCAACTTTCCCTCCAGGCCCTTCACGCCCTCGATCTTCGTGACCTTGCCATCATCACCGTGGCACTGCGTGCAGTTTGCGGAATATAAATCCTGGCCCGCCGTGATCTGATCCACAAGCGTGGTCGCGACAGTCGTCTTTTGGGCGGCCGGCACGGGGAACAATGCAAGCACGCTGCCAGTCAATCCGATCGTCAGGACGGCTGAGATGGCCGCCGTCCAGATCATGGTTTTCGTGGAGGTCCTCCTGAAGACAAACGTCATCAGGAATAACAGGATGATCGCGACGAGGGGGATAACCATGCCTGCAATCGCTTGAAGAATACCAGGCAGCATGGAGCCGTTTTCTGTGACGGTCGGGACATCGGCCATGATGGTCAGCATTACGATGTCCACCACGATGACCGCCATGACCGAAATCGGCAGGACGCGTTTGCCATAATAACGGAACGGGCTGCGGTCAATGAAAGGCATCAGCGCCAGAATCAGGATCGCGATCCCGGGAACGACCACGGTCGCGAGCCATTCGATCTTTCCAAGCAGTGGAATTTGTCCGTAGATGGCGAGGAACTTGAACAGGAACAGGAAGTACCATTCCGGCCGCGGGATGTACGTGGTGTCGCTGGGATCCACCTTGGGCTGGGCATCCACACCGATAAATGTGGCCAGCACGATCAGCAGGACGAAGATTCCCAAAGATACGATCAGGTCTTTGAAGATACTGTCCGGCCAAAAACGTTCGCCTCGATTGAGTTCGCGCTCGTAGCGCTTGTTGATTTTCTGCTTTGTTTCGTTATCCATAGCGTGTTCCTTAGTCTTCCTTCGAAGGGAAGTTCGACTCGCCATGCTTGATGATCAGATACAAATGAACACCGATCAAACCCGCTAAAGCGGCTGGCAGCATCCAAATGTGGGCGGAGAAGAACCTTTGTAACGTGAGTGCGCTCAAGTCCGGCCCGCCGCGCAGGGCTTTGAGAATGAAATCGCCGATGAACGGCACGCTTCCCGCGATCTGTGTTCCCACGGTCGTTGCCCAGTAGGATTGCTGATTCCACGGGAGCAGGTATCCGGTAAAGCCCATGCCAAGTGTCAGGAGGAACAGGCCGATGCCAATCAGCCACGTCAGTTCACGCGGATACTTGAACGAGGCGGTTACGAACACGCGCAGCATGTGGATGAAGACCACCACCACCATCAGGGTCGCGCCCCAATGATGGATGCCGCGGATCAGCCAGCCAAACGCCACGCCGTTCATGATGTAGTTGATGCTGTCGTACGCGTGATCGGGCGAAGGCGTGTAATAAACGGTCAGGAAAATTCCAGTCACACCCTGCAAAATAAACAGGAACAAAGCGGCTGAACCCAGCGTGTTCCACCAGTTGCCTTTCGGCTCGGGGCGGTCGAGCAGATTTTTGTAAAGATCGTTCAGGCCGAGCCGCTCATCCAACCATTCGTAGACTTTTTTCCACATGCTAGCTTTCCTTGTAATAGATTTCGAGCACGCCATCCTGTGTTACGCGGAAGTCCGTATACTGGTCAAGCGGACGAGGCGGGGGCCCGCCCAAAACTTTTCCATCCATGCCAAATTTTCCATCGTGGCACGGACAGATGAACGCCTGCGCGTCGGCCCGCCAGTTGACGGTGCAGCCGAGGTGCGTGCAGCGGCTGTTGAAAATAACCATGTCGGTTGGATTATCAGACTTGCGGATCACAAACCCGCCGTGACTCGTCGAAGTGCGTTCCCAGCCATTGACCTGGACGCGCGTAAACGAGAACGCGTACGGCTTCCCGACCTGCATATCCGCAAATTTACCGATGGGGATCCACGCTTCTTTTGCGCCGGACTTGAAGGCGGGGTCGAGCAAATAGGCGATGGCCGGCAGCCCGACCACCACCCCGATCACTCCCCCGACGATGCCCGTCGTGACTTTGATAAAGTCACGACGGCTGATTTCATTGTGGCCTGTATGGCCTTCATCAGACATAGACACCTCCGCGAACAGTGCGTCACCGCAATCCACAAAAGACCCACACTGGGAATTCGAATCACGTCCTTCCCAAAATGGGTCCGTCTCTTCGCGGTGGCGCGGCAGTTCGATTAGAATTAGACGGCTCACACGAATAAACGAGTGGGTTCATTTTGGATTATAAAGGTCTGTCAGCCCTTCATTAGAGGAAGTGTGGACTAAAATAACAAGGACGATTGTCACTTTCTGCCATCAGCCTGCCAAAGGATAATCGTCTCGTTTTTTGATGGCCCGGCTGCGGCGAGCATAAATTTGCAAAGTCGAGGCGCGGTATGATACTCCTCACAACACGAGGTAAAATATGGGCTCATGCAAAATTCTTCAAAGGAGGCACAGATGGCTCTGAAAAGGAACGTCAGTCTGGCATCTGCCCTGCGCTATAAGGGGCAGGGCCCCATGCTGACGTACATCCTGCATCGCATCGGCGGAGTGGGGATGGCGGTCTTCGTTACGGTACATATCCTGGCATCATTCGTGGGAGGAAAAGCTGGAATTTTCGCCAACTCCATTTACGAAAACTGGCTCTTTCAAATTTTTATTTTCTTCTGTGTGTTGTTCCATGCCATCAACGGCCTGCGGATCACCATCTCCGATCTGTGGCCGAAATTGATCCAACATCAGCGCGAAGCCATTTGGGTGGAGTGGGCTGTGTTCCTGCCGATCTATGGCATTGCCGTGTACGTCATCATCCGCGCGGCGCTGGGAGGCTAGCATGACAGCGACAAAATCAAAAAGCCTGCCCCTTGCAAAGCGCGGCCTTAACTTCGAAATGCTCATGTGGATCTTCACGCGCCTTTCTGCGCTGGCGATGTATGCGTTGATCCTGTTCGCGATCATCGGCGCATTGATCATGGGCGCGCGCACACAGATGAACATGGCCGACGTTCTGCGCTGGGGATTCATGCCGAACCTTTCGCACGTGCAGAACACGAATGTGCCGGACATTGCGCCCTGGTCCACGCCGTTTTGGAGAGCCGTCGCAAGCTTGTTGCTTCTCGTTGCGACAGCGCACGGCGTTCACGGACTGGTCGTGATCTGCGATGATTACATCGTAAAGCCGCGGGGCAGGCAGATCGTCCGCTTGATCAGCATCGTGTTCATGATCGCCATGATCGCGATCGGTCTGTACGTAGTCTGGACTCTCTAGGAGTTATTGCATGGCAAACGTTCATGAATTTGATGTGGTGGTTGTCGGCGCGGGCGGTTCCGGGCTCATGGCCGGCCTGTATGCCTCGCGCGGCGCAAAGACCGCGGTCATCAGCAAATTATATCCAACGCGTTCCCACACCGGCGCGGCGCAGGGCGGAATCAGCGCGGCGTTCGGAAACCTCGAAGAAGACAAACCCGAATGGCATACCTACGATACGGTCAAAGGCTCGGATTATCTGGGCGATCAGGATGCCATCGAGTTCATGTGCAATGAAGCCATTGACGCGGTGCTCGAGCTCGAACACATGGGACTGCCGTTCGACCGCACGCCCGAAGGCCGCATCCTGCAGCGCAACTTCGGCGGGCACACCAATAACGAGACGGGCAAGCCCGTCCGACGCGCCTGCCACGCCGCAGACCGCACGGGCCACATGATCCTGCAAACGCTGTACCAGCAATGCCTCAAGAACAAGGTCAATTTCTTCGATGAATATCAAGTGCTGGATTTATTGCTGGTCAATGGCAAAGCCGCGGGCGTGGTCGCGGTTGAATTGGCAACCGGAGAACTTCACACGTTCCATGCCAAAGCTGTCATCTTCGCCACCGGCGGACATGGCCGCATCTTCGAGGTGACCTCCAACGCGTACGCGTACACAGGCGACGGCGCGGCGATCCTCCTGCGCCGCGGCCTGCCTCTCGAGGATATGGAATTCTTCCAGTTCCATCCCACTGGTATTTACAAACTCGGCATCCTCATCACCGAGGGCGTGCGCGGCGAAGGCGGGGTGCTGATCAACGGCAAGGGCGAACGCTTCATGCCGAAATACGCGTCGCATGTTAAGGATCTGGCTTCGCGGGACGTGGTGAGCCGCGCCATCTATACCGAAATTCGCGAAGGACGCGGCGTCAACGGACAGAATTATGTCTATCTCGACTCACGTCCCGAGTCGATCATCAAATACGCCGCGGAAGATGGGCGCACCAATCCTGATGGCTCGCCTTACACCATCACCGCGGAAGAATTGTTGAAGAAACTTCCGGACATCGTGGATTTCAACCGCGTCTATCTTGGCATTGACCCGATGACGCAGATGATGCCCATCCAGCCGACGGCGCATTACACGATGGGCGGAATCCCCACCAATAAATTTGGCGAAGTGGTGATTGACGACAAGAACACGGCCTTTCCCGGGCTTTACGCGGCCGGCGAATGCGCCTGTGTTTCCGTCCATGGTGCGAACCGGCTCGGCACGAATTCATTGCTTGATCTCGTGGTGTTTGGCAAACATGCGGGTTTGCGCGCGGCTGAATATGCAAAGCAAGCCGACTTCCAGAAATTGCCGGATGATCCGACAGCCGAGGCGCGTGCTCAATTTGACGGACTCCGCAACGGGTCCGGAAAAGAGAACGTTTTCGACATCAGCCGTGAAATGAAGAAAGTGATGTTCGAGGATGTCGGCATCTATCGCAATGAGAAAGGCATGAAGGCTGCCATCGAAAAAATTGCGGAATGGAAGGAGCGATTCAAGCATGTTCATATCGCGGATACCGGCAGGGTTTTCAACACCGAATTGCTCAATGCGTGGGAACTGGGCAACATGCTGGAAGTAGCGGATGTCATTGCCGAGTGCGCGCTGAATCGAAAAGAGTCGCGAGGCGGACATTCGCGCGAGGACTTTCAAAAACGTGATGATGTCAACTGGCTCAAGCACACATTGGCCTGGAAGAAGAACGGCAAAACCGAGATCGGCTACAAGCCGGTGACGATCACGAAATATCAGCCGAAGGAGCGCGTTTACTAATTACCAATTACGAATTGCGCATCACGAAATATGTAATGGGTAATTCGTAAAACGTAAAACGCAAACGAGGATTAAACCATGCAGGTAACTTTAAAAGTCTTCCGCTACAACCCTGATGTTGACAAGAAATGGCATTACGAGACGTACAATCTCGATATCGAAGAAACCGAGCGTATTCTCGATCTGCTTGAACTGGTCAAGGGCCATTACGATGGATCGCTCTCCTTCCGGCGTTCGTGCGCGCACGGCGTGTGCGGCTCGGACGCGATGCGCATCAATGGGCGCAACATGCTGGCCTGCAAAACGCTGGTGCGCGATGTCGGCGATAAGATCGCGGTTGAGCCTTTGCTCGGTTTGAAAGTCATCAAGGACTTGATCGTGGATATGGAACCGTTCTTCGACAATTACAAAAAAGTCCTTCCGTATTTCATCAATGACAGCCCGCTTCCCGCGGATGGAAAAGAGCGGCTCCAGTCTCCTGGGGAGCGCGCCCGCTTCGATGACACAACCAAGTGCATTTTGTGCGCGGCCTGCACAACCTCCTGCCCGTCATTCTGGGGCAGCGACGATTATCTTGGCCCGGCTGCGCTGGTCGCGGCGCACCGTTTCATCTTCGACAGCCGCGACGAGGCCGCCTCCGAACGCTTGAGGATCATCAGCGAGACGAGCGGCGTGGCGCGCTGTCACACCGTTTATAACTGCACGATGGCCTGCCCGCGCGATATTCAAATTACCAGGGCGATTGGTGAATTGAAGATGGCGACGCTGACGGGGAAGGTGGATTAGAAAATAGAGAATAGAAAACAGAAAGAAGTCAGGCTGCGTTCAATGGACGCGGCCTGATCGTTTTCATGCCCATTGCGGGAGAGCCATCACTCGATCACGTCCGAACCGGTCGCCGCGCAGGGCAGGTCGCGGGCGCGTTCTTCCACTTCAAGGTGCTTGCCTCAGGAATGTATACTTTGCATGGTCATAAATTGCGGTTTTCTGCCGCCCGGCTCGCGGAGATAAATCTCCTGCTCAACACATGGAAGTCTCTGCGGACTGGAGCTCAATCAGTCGGTTTTAGCCGACTTTCATGGACTGAGGCAGGATTTCAATCCGCCCGTTGAACAAAAACGCAATTTGTGGCCGCATGAGGTATAGATGCGAATGCCCTGGGAAATACTGCTGAGTTTCGACGCAGAAATGCCTGCCCGGAAACGCTGATTCAAAAAGCGAATTTGACTCTCGGCGGTGTCGCATGGCGCGCCATGGAAGGAAGAGCGCCATGCTTCGCGAGGAAGGCGGCGAGAGCACTTATGCAGGAGATCAAAATCACATAATTGCGCCATTTGCGTTAAACAGAAAAGAAGCCCAAGACGTACTTTGTGGCTTCCGGCGCAATGTTGATTCTGAAATCGAATTGCGCGATACTGATGCCAGCAATTTGATTCGACTCAGAGAGGTAATCTAAATGCCAAACCTTATTGGTAAGAACGGACGTTTGTTCAGTGATCCGCAGCCCGGCGCGGACGAAGTCAGTTTCAAAGTAGATAATACCAGCGATTCGTACTACAACTCCCCGTATTACAAACAACATCAAGATCAAGTCCTGCCGATTCCGTCGCCGCGCGCCAAACCGCCGCGCATGAATCTGTCGGACGTGCTGGACGATCCATTCGTCCAGGCCATTCAGGCGGCGAAGAAAATTTCGTTTCACTCCGTTGGCGATACGGGAGCCGCCAAATCATCCGGGCCTGCGACCGAGGCTTCCGTTGCAGATATGATGTCTGCGGATATACGTGATGGCGGATCAGGTGCGCCCGCTTTCTTTTTTCATCTCGGTGACATCGTTTACTATTTCGGCGAGAGCCAATATTATTATGACCAATTCTACGAGCCGTATCGCGCCTACGACCGCCCGATCTTTGCCATCCCCGGAAATCATGATGGTGTTCTGCACGACGCGAAGGGTCAAACGCTTCAGGCGTTCCTGCAAAATTTTTGTGCCGATCAACCCGGCCGTTCGCCGAACGCCGGCGGACTCGTCCGCAGCGTCATGACCGAACCCGGAGTTTATTTCACGCTCGATGCGCCGTTCGTTTCGATCATCGGTTTGTACACCAACGTGCTCGAAGGTCCCGGCGTGATCTCGTCGCAGGGCGGCAGGTATCCGGTCAGCGATGAACAGATTCGATTTCTTCAGGACGAGCTGACGCGGCTCAAACCCATGCGCGAGTCTGGTCAATGTGCGGTGATCGTCGCGACGCATCATCCGCCGCTTTCTGCGGACGCGAAGCACGGCGGCACAGAGGGACTCTTTCAGGATATTGACAAGGCGTGTCAGGCCGCGGGACTTTGGCCGGACGCCGTTTTATCGGGCCACGCGCACCTGTATCAGCGCTTCACGCGCCGCACCGCCGGACACGAAATTCCGTACGTTGTCTCCGGCAGCGGAGGCTTCTCCGCCACGCCGCCGATGGTCAATGTGCCGCCCGCGCCGTACACGCAAGGCGATGTCACCATGGAAATTGACCCGGTGATTCAGTTTGGTTATCTGACTTTAACTGTGGATGTGTCCGGCAATAACAAGTTGTTGACGATTGCCTTCAACTCGCCAAAGCTGGGCGCAAATTATGATCGAGTAACAGTTGATCTAACGAAGAGTCGAATCGTGAAGTCTGGAAGTCGGGTTGCATCTGCAGCGAAGAAAGCAGCGGCTAAATCAGCTTCGAAGGGCAAAACAGTCAGACCGAAAGCGAAATCAAAAACCGCCCGCAAATCACGGAATTAAGAATGGCAGATTTCTAAACTTGTTGCCGTCAAGCGAATTGAAAAGTGCCTCTCCAAACATTGGAGAGGCACTCTTGTTGTTTGTAGATATTTCTCGAATTATGTACCAGCCTTTTTCTGCAGATATTGAATCATCAAGTCAATCATGCTTGACGAAGCCGCGTTTGAGCTGTTTGCGCTTTGTGCCTGAGTTGACTTTGCGGTGGTGGTTGCCGGCGTGCTGACCGACGACCCCGTCCCGGGAATTCCGCCGCCCGGTCCGCCATCCGGAGGCGCAAATCCGCCGCCATTGCGCTGACTGCTGCTTTGCTTGGCGGAGCTTTGTGCCGCGCTGACCTGCCCTTGCACGAAAGTCATGGCATCTTGTTGAGTGAGCTTCATATCGTCAATTGCCTGTATTTGCTCCGTCGTCATTGTGGACTGGATTTGATGGATAACCGCATCAATCTCCTGCGGCGCCGCCGCGCTGTTTGCGCTTAGTTCCTTCCGCAATTCCCAAAGCGGCAGAAGTTTGGACGCCTGTTCTGTTGTCACGGCTTGTGCTGTGCCTTCGAGTTTGAGCGTACCGACGATGAGTTTTGTTTCAGCGGATAACGATTGGTTTGCTGTGCCTGCCGCAGGTTTTGCAGCGCTGCAGGCTGCTGCTATCAGCGTGAACAAAATCAAAATGGTAGTGAGGATCTTTTTCATGGTTTCTCCTTGTGTTTCAAGTTCTGTTTCGTATTGCTGTTCATCTCCGTTTATCTCCGGTGAATAAGAGAATGTATTAGCCACAGTCATAGAGCGTCACTTGCATATTTCCGTTTGGTCCCGGCGCGAAGTTTTGTTGGTTGGCCGGGTTGTTCGATCCTGTGCGCGTTCCATCGGGCGCACCCGCGTTCTGCGTGGTCGCGTCGAAGCCTCGAACCGCTTTACATGAAGATGCAACCCAGCTCGAAATATCGCTTTGACCTCCGTTCGGGCCGCCGCCTCCGCCGCCCCAGTAAATAAATCGCAGTGCGCCATTGCTCACCAATTGCGAAAGCGACTCTGGCGTTTCAACCGCATCCTGGCCGTTGAATCCGCCAAGATACAAAACCGGCCGCCCGGTGGCAAGCACATAATCCGCGCCCTGCATCGAACTCGGAACCGCCATCAGATATTTCACGCCTTGCGTGTTCTGTTCGAGATAGCTCAACAAGGTTTGATTGATCTGCAAGCCGCCGCGATTCGCTGGTCCCGAAGAAACTCCGCTGTATGCCGCTGGCAAGGATTGATTTGCGCTGGCATTCAAATTGGTCAGGGCAGACCATACGCCCGGTGTGATTAACATCGCGGTGATAATGAAAGCGAATCCGAAGACTGCGCCAGGTCCGCGTTTGCGAGCGAAGACGGCGATGAACAACGAAGCGAGTCCAATCACGAACAACGCAATCGTCGCGGTCATCCACCAGATGTTTTGTATAAATGATTGCGCGGTAAAAAATTGGAACACCAGTGTGCCGCCCGCACTCGACGCCAATAAAAGCGCGGCAAGCTGGAAATGTTTTTGTCCCAATCGCCATAGCTCAATCATGCCAATTCCAACCAGCGCGGCCAGTGGCGCGCCCATGATGGACAGATAATATTCGTGGAAGAATCCGGCAATGCTGAAGAACACGCCCGTTGTCAATAACCATCCGCCCCATAAAACCAAAGCCTGATGCTTTGATTCAATCGGCCAGCGCAAACGTGTGCCAAACAAAATGATGAGGGTGGCAAACAATCCAAATGGCAGCAGCCAGCTTGCCTCTTTGCTCAAGGGCGCGATGAACAATCGAAATACTCCGGCCTGGCCGATGTTGAATCCGCCGGGGGCGCCGCCCGCGGGTCCGCGCAGATTGCCGGGCGCGTTTGGCGGGAGTCCGTTATTCGTCCCGTTGAGAGGCGGAGGAGGAAATGCTCCGTTCAGCATCGGACCTCGAGCGGGCGCGCCTCCATTGGCGAATCCATTGCCTGGTCCGTTTCCGCCTCCCATCCCAAGCAGACGGCTGACTCCGTTATATCCAAAGGTCAGACTCATCTCGGTGTTGTTCCCGCTGCTGCCCACGTACGGACGCTGGCTCGCCGGAGTCAGATCCACTGCAGCTGCCCACGAAAACGAGATGACCAGCAACAACGCGGACGCGACTGCAAGTTTCCAAATCCTGCTCCACAGCTTTTCTTTGGAACCTAAAAGGTAAAGCGCGTAAAACGCAGGCAACGGCAAATAGGCTTCGAGCATTTTGATGTTGAAGCCAATGCCAACCAGCGCCGCGCCCAGCAACAAATAACGGAACCTGCTCGTTTCGGTCGCTTTGATGAAGGCCCATGCGGCCAAAAGAAGTGTCAGAATGAGCGTGCTGTCCATCGTGTTGTTGCGGTCGGTGGCGACGACGATGGGCGTGATTGCCAAAGCCAGTGCAGCCAATAAACCCGCGACTGTTCCGAATGATCTTCTTACCAGATGATAGAGAACGATCACCGAAAAAATACCTGCCAGAATTTCAGGCAGCACAACGCTGAATCCGCTGACGCCTAAAAAGTAAGCCGAGACCGCTTGAATCCATAAGCCGAGCGGAGGCTTGTCCACGCTGACGGATCCGCCCGGTTCCGCCGCGACGAAGAAAAAGTTGTGCCACGATTGCAACATGCTGGTTACCGCGGCAGTGTAATAATGGTTGGCGAGGCCGATCGCGTCGAGGTTGGCAAAACGCAAAATGGCTGCCAAAATCACAATGGCTGTCAGACCGATCCATCCGAACAATCGCTCGCGCGAAATGCGTTGTATAGTTATTGTGTCAATGCCGGGACTCAATGCTTGTTGAAACGGTAATCTCATTTCGTGGTCTCCATTTTATTGAAGTATTGGTTCGGAAGATAATCCACAGATTTCGCAGATTACATAGATTAGAAAAAATCTGTGTAATCTGCGGATTTCCTTTTCTTCGAGCCTTGCAAGTGGAGTCTACAAATTGAACCTGTGAGATCGCCAAGAGACGGTTGAGAAAATGTTGAGAGTGATCTATTTTTTAACAGCAATTTCTCAACATGTTTGTGTAAGATGTGTATGTGAAAACTTAACGGACATGTCATTGCGAGGAGCGGCGCGGTTAGCGCCGCGACGAAGCACTGTGTTCTCTCAGTGTGGCAATCTCAAATAACAACCGGTTGATTGTTCGAGGAGATTGCCGCGTGGCGCTAGGGCGCCACTCGCAACGACATGTGAAAAACGTTATGATTGGATTGGAATTCGTTGTATGCCCACCGTGCTGGTTGTTGACGATGATGTGAAACTGCTCAAAATGCTGCAGCGCACTTTGGCGTATGAAGGCTTGCAGGTCGTCACCGCACAAAACGGCGAGGAGGCGCTGAATCAGGCGGACGTCTGCAAACCGGACCTGATCATTTTGGATTGGATGATGCCAAAGATGGACGGTTTGACGGTGGTTCAGGAATTGCGCGCCGAAAAGAATCCGGCGCTGGTTTTGATGCTCACGGCGCGCGACGCGCTCGAAAACCGCGTCGAGGGATTGGAGAGTGGAGCGGACGATTATCTCGTCAAGCCGTTTGCGCCGGCGGAACTCGCAGCGCGCGTCCACGCTTTGCTGCGGCGAACCGACTCAAAGTCCGCGAAAGAGGCGGTTGAATTTGATGGCGTGACTCTCGATCCGGTCACGCGCGAAGTCCGCGTTGATGAACAAGTCATTGATCTCACAAAGACCGAATTCGATCTGTTGGATTTCTTCATGCGTCATCCGCGCCAGGTTTTGGAACGCGCACAAATCCTGAACAACGTTTGGGGATACGATTTCGGCGGTGATGACAATGTGCTGGAAGTTTACGTCGGCTATCTGCGGAAAAAGATGGAAGCAGGCGGACACCCGCGCTTGATCCAGACCGTGCGCGGCATCGGTTATGTTTTGCGAGCAGAGCGGGCGGACTAATGTCCATCCGATTGCGTTTGACCCTGCTTTACAGCGCCATCCTCGCGCTGACATTGATCATCTTCGGCGCCGCGCTTTATACGATCCAGGCGCAGGAGACGATGAATTCTCTCCAGGCTAATTTGATTCAAAATGGAAACCGGCTTGCCCAGTCCATTCTGAACAATTATCTAAATCCCAACTCTAATCCGCCTCCAAGACCGCCGGGCCCGCCGCCGGTTCCAATCGAAACACTTTCAGGCGACCAGACTTTCAATCAACTCCGTGAGCGCGTGATCGTGCGCGTGCTGGATCCAAATGGCAGCCTGGTGGCGAGTCCGTTCGCGGGGCAGGAGCAGGACAACACCGGCCATGCTTTGCCGCTCAGCGCCGATGGGCTTCAAACGTTAAAAAATAAACAGGTTTGGTGGGAGACATCTTCCACCACCGGCGATCCTTTGTTGATCTATGATATCCCAGTGATCTATCAGGGCAACGTGACCTTTATCGTTCAAGTCGCACAATCGCTTGCTCAGCGTGACCAGTCGCTCGCGGCTTTGAGCCGCACGCTGATCATCGCCGGGCTGCTGACGATTTTGATCGCGTTCGGCATTGGCTGGATTCTTTCGGGCATTACTTTGAATCCAATTCATCACATCACGCAAACGGCTCAGGTGATTGGCAACGAAAGTGATTTTTCGCGGCGCGTGGATTACAAAGGTCCGAACGATGAGATTGGACAACTGGCAAGCACCTTCAATTCGATGCTGGTGCGTTTGCAGGACGCGTACCAGGGAGTGAGCCGCGCGTTGAAAATGCAGCGCGACTTTGTGGCGGATGTCTCGCACGAGCTTCGGACTCCGCTGACGACGATCCGCGGCAACCTGGAATTGCTGCGGCGCGAGCCTCCGATGCCTGCCGCCGAACAATCGGATGTGCTGACCGATGTGGTGGATGAAAGCGACCGTTTGATCCGGTTGGTCAATAATCTTTTGATTCTAGCGCGCGCCGACGCAGGTCAAAGCCTGACGCGCGCATCAATTCCTGTCCGCGCGGTAATTCATGAAGCCTGCAAACAGGCGCAGCAATTGGATCGCCAACGCGAGATCGTTGAAGATGTGCAGGATCTGTCAGTCACTGGTGACCGAGACGCGCTCAAACAGGTCATTTTGATTTTGCTGGATAATGCCATCAAATATACGACGGAAGAAATTACAGTCTCAGCCAAAGCCGAGGAGAATCGGGTTTTGATTTGTGTCAGCGATAAAGGGCGGGGGCTTTCATCCGATACGCTTGAACATGCGTTTGATCGTTTTTATCGCGGCGGGACGGAATCAAATGTTCAAGGCTTTGGCTTGGGTTTGCCGATTGCAAAAGCTTTGATCGAAAGCCGGGGCGGGACGATTGAAATTGAGAGCCAGCCGGAGAACGGCACAAATATCAAAGTGAGGTTGCCCGTCGCACATTCTTGATTTAAACAACCCGCAGGTTACACAGATTCCGCAGATTTATCAAAATTCAATCTGTGTAATCTGCGAAATCGGTGAATAAAAATTCACGAAAAGATTTTTCCAACGATCACGTGAAATTTGGCCGGTTCACGCCGATGCAGAAGTTTTGCAATCCATGGGCGGATTGACCACTGCAAACTGTAAAACGGCGTAATGATTTTCCATTGAACTTGCATTTTGTCTGCGAGTTCGCTCAGACGCGTATAAGTTAAATAATTTTCACTTGGTAAGTTGTTTGAAGCAAAACCGTATTGCTTTGCGAATTGTGTCTCACGTTCAGACACCATCTGCTCACCGCTGGAGGCATCACGATAAACCGGAGAGTCAATAATAGCGAGCAAACTTGACTGATTTAAAACTCTCAAAGTTTCTCTCAATGTTTGTTCGATGTTAGTTGAATAATGAAGCGACGCGTTGAACAAAATCACATCTGCCGAATTTTTGAAGAACGGCAGATAATCGAACTCCGCTTGGACGGGTAAAAATTTAGAATCATAAAAACGATAACAGCCAAGTCCGTCGAAGTCATTCACTGTTAAATCAATTGCAGCAGCATGATGACCGCGCAAGGCTAAACGATTCGATAGCCAACCATTGCCCGCGCCCAGATCCAGAATCTGCAAAGGCCGCTTTGTATTCTTTTCCATTGGAACGATAACGTGCTTGAGGAATGCGTCGAAGCTTTTGGCGCGGATGCGCCAGTCTGCGGACATGCGTCCGCTCAGATCGCGATAGGGCAGGTTGGCGTAATACGCCTTGTCGTGCGAACCGCGTCCCTCAGCGCGGCGGACCGTTTCATAGTCCCGGATGAAGCGGGAGAAATATTCTTCGCGCTCCGGCAATACCATCCGCCAGATGCCATCCACTCGATGAAACGTCAATCCGTCTTTTCGACATTTTTTTGTCGCGGCATTTTCATCATCCAGCAATGAGCCGCACTTTGGACAGGCCAGCGAGAAAGTTGATTCAGTCATCGAACGAATCCAGGACATTGATCAATGTGTCCAACACTTTTTCGATCTTCAAATGAAGCGCGCGCATATCCGGCGGCGCGGACCAGCGCGGCTTTGCTAAACTATCGCCGATGATCAAAACGGACGCGGCCTCCGCGCCGCGCACTTGCGCGGCCGCGAACAATCCCGCGCTCTCCATGTCCACCGCTTGGACGCCTTCGCCTTGAAATTGTTTTGCTTCTTCGCGCGTTTCGCGATACGGCGCGTCCGTGCTCCACGTCGCGCCGGTTGTGAATGCAAGATTATCTTTGTTTAGCGCCTGCGCCATCGCGTCCACAAGTTTCGTTGATGCGCTCACATCTTTTTGCGGCGGAAGATAATGATAGGATGTACCCTCATCGCGAATGGCGCGATCACACACGACCATACTGCCGGGTTCCAAATCGGGTTGAAGCCCGCCGGCCAGCGAAAGAATCAAAAGCCGCTTCGTCCCCCACGCCATCATTTCTTCCGCGATGCTGGTGATGGCCGGCGCGCCGATTCCAAAATTTCCCAACACGCCGACTCTGTCATGCGTTTGTCTCAGCAAATAAACGTCGCCCAAGAATCCATTGACGCGGTGCGACGCATATTTCCACGCGAAGCGTTTCATCACGCCGTTATACAAACAAAGCACCACGCTGCGCGGCGCCGAAAAATTTTCGAGCTTGCCCTGCCTGCGCCGGAACTCGATCATTTGCTCGGCGGTCAGCAAAGCAGGCAGTTTATATTTCTCGCGGAAGATCGGAAAGTTCATTTTCTTTTCCTCGGATTCCGAATTTGACTCTTTCGCTGACGAGCAGAATGACGGATTGAATCGACTCCGCGCTCAACGCCGCCCATGCGGCTCCTTCCGGACCCTTGAGCGGGATCCACCAAAGATTCAGGATCAGCAGCCCGAGCAGACTCACCGCCAACGCGCGCACGACGAATCGTTCTTTGTTCGCAGCTAAAAACGAAAGCGTCAAATATGTATTGATCGTGAACGGAATCAACATCCATCCCAGAATTCCAAGAACATTTGCAGACGCGTCGAATTGACTTCCATAAAGCAGCGCGGTCAGCGGTGCGGAAAAGATGGATAGAATCAATGCGCCCACCATTGCAGCTGCAATTAAAGTTTTCCACGAAAGTTTGAAAGTTTGGATCCAGCGATTCTGATTCGCGAAATCGGTCCGCGCGAACGCCATCGCCGGATACAGCGCGGCGAAAACCGCGATGTGGATTCCTTTGGAGGCTTCCACCATCCGCGCCGCGGCGGAGAATAAGCCGGCGTCCGTTGGGCCGCGCATCGTCGAAAGCATGGTAACGCTCAATCGCTGGTAAAGCATTCCGAGCAAAGCGATGAATGCAATCGGCGCAGTTTCTCGAATCAAACGAGGCAAATCCGCAAAAGGTTCGCGCCATGCCTGAATGAAATTTGGAACAGTGATCGCACAAATAAATCCAGCCGCGATGGCCGCAATGGTTTGAACGAGGACGAGAAAAACGGCCAGATCCATGATGCTGAACCTTGAAAGAAAAACGATCCCGACTTGCAAGCCCGCAACCACAATGTTCAACAAAGTGTATGCGCCCATGTTTTGTTTTCCGCGCAGGGCCGTGGTGAAAACGGTAAAGAATGCCAGCGGAATGAGCACCAGACTGTACATTTTAAGAGCCGTGATGGTCTCAAGGTTTTGATTTGGAATGGATGATCCGGCAATCCAAACCAGGGTAATGAACAAAGCAGAAAGCGCCAATTGCACGATGAGCGCGGCGGATAAACGCGAAAGATTATTCTGTGCGGCAATCTCGCGGATGATGAGCATGTCCGTGCCGAAGGTTGTCAGCGTGTTGGCAACGTAAAGAATGGCGGCGATGAACGCGTACTCGCCGAACCCCGCGCTCCCAAGTCTGCGCGCGAGGACGATAGTAAACACAACCGTCAATCCCTGCGCGCCGAAGCGCGAGAGAATCATCCATAACGTGTTCTTGCCAAGTTGAGTTTGTTGGTTCATCGTCGTTTCGGGGAGTGCCTGACAGCAGAAACATAATGTCATTCTGAGCGACCGCAGGGAGCGAAGAATCCCGCCGCTTTGCGGCGGAGACCCTTCGCTCGCCCCTTCACTCCGTTCAGCGCTTCGGCTCAGGGTGACAAGGGTTTATGTTACTGAATTTATACTCTCCTCATTTCGGTTTGTAACGCATCGTCAAAATGTAAAAATCCCCCCAGCCGTTCCACGGCCAGTGAGGAGATAACCTGTCATCCAGCCAGCTCAAGATCGTATAAAGACGTCCAAATTGCTTGGCGAAGTTCTTGCTCTCCGCGGTCGGCGTGATAACGGACAGTCCCTCGAGCGCAATCAAATTGAAATCATTGCCGAACCAACTCAAGGCCTCGCGGGGCGAAAAATAGTAAACGTCGAAATGTAATCCTTCGAGGTTCGAGCGAACACCGCGATGAGTTAATCGTCGGAAAGCCAGCCGGAAATTTCCGCGGAAGACCTCGGCCATTTCCCACAAGCAGACGCGCGGCATCAGCACCCAGGTTATCAATCCATTCGGCTTGAGCACGTTTGGCAATTGTCGAATCACCGGCGTCAGGTTTGGGATGCAGTTGAGTCCGCCGAGGTCGGAGAAGACCGCGTCGAAAGGCGCGCCCGGCACCTCGTCCAGCGAAAGGAACGAACGCTCCTCGATGGTGATGCGATCATGGAGTCCCAACTCGTCCACTTTGCCGCGCAAACGCTCCAGCATTCCCGGCGCAATGTCCGTCGCGTGGATGCGATATCCGCGCTGCGCCAATGCGACCGCGTCCGTGCCCGTGCCCGCGTTGATTTCGAGGATTCGTGAGCCGCGCGGAATCACGCGTGTGACGTGATCGTAAACTTTGTTGCGAATGCGCGTGAGATGCGGATGATCGCTGGCGAAGGCATCGTAGCGCGCCGCGCTGCGCGAGAAGGCTTCGGCAATGACATCGGTTTGCGGCAGTTGACTCATCGTGTCTCCTGCGGGCTGGGCGCGGCCGCGTCTTCGTGCGGCATGTGCGGCAAAGCAGATATAGTTGAAAGAGGTTGTTTCGCGAGAATATTGAGTTGCGCGCGGGCAAGCGGCAGCGTGATCAGGTTAAATGCAAGCCGCGCAGCGACTTTTAGATTCAGTGCGGACTTTAATTTCTTCCATGCTTTTCGCGCGCGGAATTCCTTGTGCACCACGCTGTATAACTTGCGATAGAACGCCGTCGAAAACGGGCCGTGATACAACATGGCGAGGTCGTCCGAATCCTGCCAGTTTTGTTTTTCTCCAAGCTGTTCACGCACGGCTTCATGGAACTTTGTGCCGGGCATCGGATATGAAACCGAGATGCCGATGTCATCCGGTTCGCAGCCGCGTACGAGTTGAATTGTCTTTTCGATGTCTTCACGCGTCTCGCCGGGATAACCAAACTGCAGAAAGAATCCAACTTGGATGTGTGCGGCTTTTAATCGCCGTGTTGCTTCGTGGATTTGATCAATGCGCGTGCCTTTGTCCATCGCGTCGAGGATTTTTTGCGAGCCGGATTCCGCGCCCATCCAGATCGTCTGCGCACCCGCGGCGCGTAACGATTCCACTTCGCCTTCGCGCGTCAACAAATCCGCGCGGCTCAACGCTTTGAACGGGATGCCTGCATTCTGCGATTTGACCGCCTCCGCAAAACGCGGCAGCCAGCCGGGCTTCAATCCAAAGATATCATCGGCGAACCAGATGTGATCGGGATGAAATTTTTCCTTCAGCCATTTCATCTCTGCGGCGATGTTCTCCGGCGAGCGCGAATGATAGCGCTGTCCCCAAATCGGTTTGGCGCACCAGTTGCAGTGGAACGGACAGCCGCGCGTCGTGACCATGTTCATCGAGAAATGGCCGTGACGTTCGAGCCAGACTTTTCGATACCGTTCGACATTTACAAGATCCCATGCGGGAAATGGAAGCGAATCAAGATTGGAAATATCCGGGCGGCGGGGAGTGTAGACAGTGGATGGTGAATCACGGTCTACGGTCTTCGGTCTACGGTCGAGATATGCAAGTCCCAAAACGGATTCAAGCTTCGCTTCGTTTCGACTTTGCTCAACGCAAGCTTTCCGCCCCGACAATTGATCCAGCAATTCGACGAGCGTTTCTTCGCCCTCGCCGAGCAGGACGAAGTCCGCGCCGCGAGCGAGATATGACTCAGCGTGGTCGGTCGCATCCGCGCCGCATACGATGACGGCGCAGCCGCGCGCCTTCGCCATGTCAATCATCGTGAACGCGGCCTGGCGCATCCGCATCAGACACATCTTGGAAAGATAATTAAAGTTGTCTTCGTAGATAATGGCAAACACCGGACGATGTTGGTCCAATGCATTCGCCCATTCATTTTCTGATTCGGCCAGCATAGCATCGAAAAACGCAATGTCATAACCGTGCTGGCGCAGATGACTGGCCGCGTACAATGTGCCCAGCGGCGGATATGGCTGCATGGCTTCCCAAAGTTTGGGATCGAATCGAAGGTAATAGGATTGGCCCAACAAAATTTGACTCATGAAGCTTACCTTTGCACACGGTCATTCTGAGTGGCGCCAAGTCGAAGATCCCGCACACGCGGGGGCGCGGCGAAGAATGACATGCCTACGTCTATTCATGAATTTCAAAACACTTTCTCAGGGTGGCATTCTTGAAACGGGTCCTCGATTCCAAGTTTTGTCAAACGCTGCTGAAATAATCGAATCGTCCGCGTGCCGTGATGATCGAAGTTGCCCTGGCAGATGTCGGCAGTAAAGATTGTTTCTGATCCAAATCCGTTTTGATGCGTGAAGCGCGCGATTTTGCGCTTCATTTCCCAGGCTTCGAGGTGATCGCCAAACCTGCCGCAAAAAAGATCTTCGAGCGGCGAGAAGCGACTGAAGCCGCTGCTCCTGATCTTTTTCGGCACCCCATCAGCGTTTGGAAGAAATTCTTTTGTCCAGATGTTTGCCCGACGAAGGCGCGTATAAACGTCCATGCCGGTGATCGGGATCATCTGACAAAGTTCCCGCGCGGAATATACATCTTTTTGCTGCCATTCGAGCGCGCGCTCGGAGATGATCAGGTTCGGGCAAAGTACATTGCCGGATAATTTTGTCAAACGATTGAAAAGCAAAGCAAACGCGCGCGCCGTCCAAACGCGGCCATGCGCGGCCACGATCATGTAATCCAAGTCGCCGGTTTCGTCGCAGTTGCAGACGGCCAATGAACCGGTCAACCCGGCCATGCGGATGAAAGGCAATGCGCCGAGAACGCGGCCATAACGAATCGCGCGTTGAAATGGGAAACGTGACGCGAGCCTGCGCTGCTCCCGCAGTGCCACCAACTTTTCACGGCCCGCGAGAAAATAATAACCGGCTTTCGTTTCAACAAAGTTATCGAGACCCGGCAGCGCAGCAGCCAATTCTTCGCGGGCGGCTGGTGCGGTCAGATAGCGATGCAGTTCATCGAGACACAGCGGATAATCGAACACGTCGGAGTAAGCCAGTGTTTTGAGGATGGCGCGTTCGAGGGAAACCGTCCGAAGCGGGGAGAAGCGGAGCGAAACATCGAGGGTCAAGTCAACTCCTTGAACGGCGGCCCGCTTGCGGTCCGGCTTTGACGCGGGATTCTATCCAATGCAGCCGCCCATAATCCCAACGCCAGATACAACCATAGGCGTCCGGCGGCCAACATCCAAGTGTAGTAATCGAAGAAACCAACGACGGTCACAGCGAGCAATAATGCCGCGGCGGCAGCGGTCAACGGATTTGATAATAATGATTGGCGCTGTTCGAAAAATGTTACGAATGGCAGAATGATCAACAGGAAATAAAAGACCGCGCCGAGCGCGCCGGTTTCGAGGGCGGCGTCGAGCAATGCAAAATGAATCGGTTCATAGGCAACTGGGAATTGCGGATAATAAGTTTTGAAAGCCAGCGGTGAAATGCCGAGGCCGACTCCCGTCAGCGGATGCTGCCAAAAGATCGGGGCCGCGTACTGAATCAGCAGAACGCGTTCGCCGAGGGATTGCTGCTCCACTGTCGGCTTGTTGAATGAGTTGCCCGCGCCGAGTCGCACGCCGAAGAAGCGCGCATACGCGAGGATGAATGGCGCAAGGATGATTGCGCCTACCAAAGCCAGCCACAACAAACGCGGCGCGGATTTTTGGCCGCGATGAATCATTTCCGCGAGAATGATGAACGCTGCACCGATTAAAAATGCGAGCCATGCCGAACGCGAAAAAGTCACGAGCAGGGCTGGAAGCGCGGGAAGGAAAAAGATCAACGCGGTGGTACGCGTGGATTGGCGAAGATACGCTGCCAGCAGAATCAGCAACGCGAAGGCGAGACAGCCGCCGAGGATGTTGGGGTGGTCGCTCAGGCCATACGCGCGCAACAAGCGGACCCCGTTGGCGGCAACAATACTAATGCCTGACCACGCCGGGTCGAGAACAAGTTCGCCGAATCGCTGCAAATCCACCGAGCGCTGGGCGATGAATTGAGCAATCGCAACAATTGCTTCGCTGACAGCCTGCAACCCGACTGGGTAGATTATCCAATTGACAGAATGAATTTCATTGACGACAAAAAGATAAAACACGAACAACGCCACCAGTCGAATCGAATGGTCAATAGAAAGCATTCGATTAAAACTGGAGATGACTGAAATCCAACCGGCCGCTGTCAAGCCGATGAGGGGAATCCAAACGTGGCGCGGGCCAGGGGTTATTCTTCGCGGCGAGAACAAAAACGAGAGTCCCCACAGCGCCAAGGTCGCCAGCATGAAGATGTCTGCGATGAAAAGCAGGAGATTGGTGTAATCGGCATAAACCGGCGGGATGGATTGTTTCAATAAAATGAAGCGATATCTGACGGGAATGAGAACGACTGTGAACGCAAACGCGAGCCGCGATGTGAAAGTCAGCGCGGAAGATATTTTTTGATTGATCGTTTGGATGGGAAAGTCGGTCACGGGAAATAGTCTACCAATAAAAACGCCAAATATTCGTGAAATGGATTTATGAAATTATAATGTCCCACCATTGCCTTGTTGCAATCTCAACCAACCTGCAAACAGGAGATTGCCACGTGACACTCGAAATTCATAGGGATCTTTGCAACAGAGTATTTCGTCATTATTATGCCAGTTCAAATAGCAGTCAACGGCAGGTTTGAAGGACGGCGCATCACCGGCGTGGATCGTTACGCGTCCGAGATTCTGCGCCGCCTCGATGGACGCATGCGCGTCGTCAAGCCGCATCGCATGTTGACTGGCTGGCGCGGTCATCTCTGGGAACAATTGATTTTGCCGGGATTGATTTCCAAAAATGAGTTGCTTTGGTCGCCAGCCAACAGCGGACCGGTAATTGTTTCGAATCAGGTTGTGACCCTTCACGATTTGACGCCGCTGGAACATCCAGAATGGTTTGCCCCGGCGTATTCACTTTTATACCGGCTCTTATTTCCTGCGCTTGCGCGCCAGGTGAAATGCGTGATTACGCCCTCTGAATTCGTCAGGCAAAAAGTAATGGGTCGTTTTTCCCTGTCCGGGGACCGCGTGATTGCGGTCCATGAAGGCGTGGACGCGGGGCGATTCCGCTGGACGGATCCTTCTCCGGTACGCGCGCGTTACCAATTGCCGGAAAGATATATTTTGTTCGTTGGCTCGCTTCAGCCGCGCAAGAATTTGTCCGCTTTGCTCGATGCATGGAAGTTGGTCAAAGGAGAATTTCCAAAAACGGTTTTGGTCGTCGCCGGCTCGCGGAGCCGCGTGTTCCGTCGTGTTGACTTGCCGCCCAAAATGGAAGGGGTCCGGTTTCCTGGTTATGTTGAAGATGATGATTTGCCCGCGCTTTATTCAGGCGCTTCGGTTTATGTTTTGCCGTCCATCGAGGAAGGTTTCGGGTTGACCATGCTCGAAGCGATGGCATGCGGGACGCCGGTCCTCGCGTCGAATGGCGGCGCGCTGCCCGAAGTCGCGGGCGAGGCGGCCATGTTCGCGGATCCGCTTTCGGTGAGTCAGCTGGCGGATGCGCTGAGAAAACTTTTATCGGATGAAAGTCTGCTTTCAGAATTTAGAGTGAAGGGATTGGAACGCGCGTCCCAATTTAAGTGGGAGAAATCAGCCAGGGAAATCCGGGACGTGCTTTCGCGTTATGCCTGAAAATCCGCGTATTGCCGTGGTCATTGACGCCATGCCTGCCTACGCGGGAGCCGAGCGCCTGCTGGCGTCTGTCCTTGAACTTTATCCCGGCGCGCCAATTTACACATCCGTTTATGAACCGTCGGCGTTCATGCACACGCCCATCGCCCAACATGAAGTTCATACGTCATGGATTCAACACGTGCCGGGCGGCCCCGTCCATTATCGAAAATTCCTTCCGCTGCTGCCGGTCACATTCGAGCGATTCGATTTGAGCGGTTATGATCTCGTGCTTTCCTTCAGTTACGCGGTGGCGCATGGCGTGCTTTGCCGTCCCGATCAACTCCACATCAGCTACACGTTCACGCCGCTTCGTTACGCCTGGCAAAATGCGGGCGAATATTTTCAGCACGGACTCTCATCCCTGATCGCGAAACCGGTTTTGCACTTCTTTCGAACCTGGGATCGAAATGCCGCCTCACGCGTGGACCATTTTGCGGCGATCTCCAAATGGACGGCGGACTGCGTCCGGCGCGCGTACCGGCGCGAAGCCGAAGTCATTTATCCGCCCGTTGAAATTGACCGGTTCGAGCCGCTCGATCCGCGCTGCGATTATTTCGTGGCGTTTTCGCGCCTGGTCGAACACAAGCGGATGGATTTGACCGTTGACGCGTTTTCGAAGCTGAACCTGCCATTGATTGTGATCGGCACCGGCCCGGAACGCAAAAAGCTCGAAGCGCGTGCCGCAGCAAACGTCAAGTTTCTTGGCTGGCAAAGCGATAGTGCGGTCGCTGGAATTTTGGGACGCGCCCGCGCGCTGGTCCATGCGGCGGAAGAGGATTTCGGATTGGTGATGGTCGAGGCGCAAGCCGCCGGCTGTCCGGTCATCGCGTTCGGACGCGGCGCGGCGCGCGAGGCTGTCATCGAAGGAAAGACCGGTCTGTTGTTTTCAGAGTCGAACGTTGATTCGGTGATCCGGGCCATTCGATGTTTTATCGAGGACGAAAGAACCTTCCATCGGAACGACATCCTTGAAAACGCCAGCCGGTTTTGCAGGGAACGCTTTCAACGGGAATTTGCCCGGATGGTCGAACGCGAGTGGCGCGGGTTCGCAGTGAAGCAGTGAGCGCTTCCCGGATGGATCGTCATTGCATCGTTTCGAATGACAGTGACCAGGTTCGATTGCCTGGTCACTGTTTGTTTGCCGGTTGTTATCGTCTACTCGTGATGCCCGTTGTCGTTCCCATTCCCGTTTGCATCGTAATGAATGGCGGCCATTTGCTGATACAGCGTCCAGCGTGACTTGGCATCGCGCTGGGCCTCGCGCATCAATTGTTCGGCGCGCGCTTCGTCGGTCAGGGTCAGCATCTTGTAACGCGTCTCGTTATACGCGTACTGCGACACTGGAATGCTCGGCTCTTTCGATTCAATAATCAGCGGATTCTTTCCGGCCTGCGCCAATCGCGGGTCGTAACGGTACACCGGCCACGCGCCCGATTGAACGGCCAGCTTTTGCTGTTGGAGGCCGAGCGAGGTATCAATGCCCTGCTCGATACAGTGGCTGTAAGCGATGATGAGCGACGGCCCGTCGTATGATTCGGCTTCGAGAAAAGACCTGAGCGTTTGCTGATCGTTATATCCCATTGCGACGCGGGCGACATAGACATAGCCATACGCCATTGCGATCAGGCCGAGGTCCTTTTTCGGCAGGCCTTTGCCGCTCATGGCGAACTTTGCGACTGCCGCGCGCGGCGTGGACTTTGAAGCCTGTCCGCCGGTATTGGAATAAACCTCGGTATCCAGCACCAGCACATTGACGTTGCGTCCGCTCGCCAGCACGTGATCGAGGCCGCCGTAGCCGATATCATACGCCCAGCCGTCGCCGCCGATGATCCAGACCGATTTCTTGACGAGGCTGTCGGCAAGACTGATCAAATCCCTGGCGCGCGCATCCTTGGAATTGGCGAGTTTCTTTTTGAGTTCCGCGACGCGGTCACGTTGTGCTTCAATTCCAGCTTCGGAAGTTTGGTCTGCGTTCGAAATTGCATTGACCAGATCCGCGCCGAGAGCTTTCGTAATTTCTTCATTCTGCAGCAGCTCACGCGCATATTCGTTCTGCTTGTCAACTGTCAGGCGCATGCCCAATCCGAACTCGGCGTTATCTTCAAAGAGCGAATTCGACCAGGCCGGGCCGCGTCCTTTGGCATCCACCGACCACGGTGTGGTGGGCAGGTTGCCGCCGTAAATCGAGGAGCAGCCGGTTGCGTTCGCGACAATCGCCCGGTCCCCGAAAAGCTGCGAGACCAATTTTACGTACGGGGCCTCGCCGCATCCGGAGCAGGCGCCGCTGAATTCGAACAAGGGTCGCAGCAATTGCGAGTTCTTGATGGTGGATGGATTGATCAGCTTGCGATCCAGGTCCGGGATCTTCATGAAGAAATCCCAGTTCCCGCTTTCGCCCTCGCGCAAGGGCGGCTGCGGAGCCATGTTCAACGCTTTGCGTTCGGGATTCTTTTTGTCTTTGGCAGGGCAAACGTCCACGCATAACGTGCATCCGGTGCAATCTTCGGGCGCGACCTGAACGGTGTATGCCATGCCCTGCGAAAACTCCTTGAACTTGGACGGCATGTGCTTGAACGTCGCGGGCGCGCTGTCCAGCAATTTATTGTCGTAAATCTTCTGCCGGATCACTGCGTGCGGGCAGACCATGATGCACTTGCCGCACTGGATGCACAGGTCGGATTCCCAAACCGGGATTTCGAGCGCCAGGTTGCGCTTTTCCCATTGGGTGGTGCCAGACGGGAATGTGCCGTCCACAGGCAGTGCGCTGACGGGGACGTTGTTGCCGTCGAACGCGATCATCTGCCCGATCACGCTGCGGACAAATTCGGGCGCTTCCTTCGGGACCGGAGGCCGGCGCGTGATCTTCGACGTTACCGCGGCTGGAACCTTGACCTCGAAAAGATTCTCGATGGTGGCGTCCACCGCATCGAAGTTCATCTTCACGACGGCTTCACCGCGCTTGCCGTACGTTTTCTCGATGGCGTGTTTGATCTCAGCGATGGCTGCTTCGCGCGGCAGGATTCCGCTGATGGCGAAGAACGCCGTCTGCATGATGGTGTTGACGCGGTTTCCCATGCCGGTCTTTTCAGCCACTTCATACCCGTTGATGACATGGAATTTCAATTTCTTGTCAACGATGGCCTGCTGGACTTCGCGCGGCAGCTTGTCCCAAATTTCATCCTGTCCATAAAGGCTGTTGAGCAGGAACACGCCGCCCGGTTTGGCGTATTTGAGCATGTCGAACTGCTCGAGGAAATTGAACTGATGGCAGGCCAGGAAATTGGCCTGATTGGCTTCGATCAAATACGGCGCATGGATCGGCGTGGAACCAAAGCGCAGGTGCGAAGTCGTCACCGTGCCGGATTTCTTCGAGTCGTAAACGAAGTAGCCCTGCGCAAAATTATCCGTCTCTTCGCCGATGATCTTGATCGAGTTCTTGTTCGCGCCGACGGTTCCATCCGAGCCGAGGCCGAAGAACATGCAGCGCACGGTCTCCTCCGGTTCGATGGAGAACGAGCTGTCCACATCGAGGCTGGTGTGGCTGACGTCATCCGTGATGCCAACGGTGAAATGATTCTTCGGCTTGGATTTCTTCAATTCATCCAGCGTGGCTTTGACCATGGCCGGCGTGAATTCCTTGGAGGAAAGCCCGTAGCGTCCGCCGATCACGGTTTGAACGTTCAAAGGTTGGAAGGTTTGAACGTTGTTCTCGCTGATGGCATTGACAAGATCGAGATACAAAGGTTCACCCGCAGAGCCGGGTTCTTTCGTTCGATCCAATACCGCGATATTTTTCACGGTCCTGGGCAGCGCAGAAATAAAATGTTCAATGGAGAATGGGCGATATAAACGGATGCGCATGGCCCCGACCTTCTCGCCTTTATCCGCAAGGAATTTGGCTGTGGCTTCAGCCGTCTCGCCGCCGGAACCCATCAGGATCACGACGCGCTCGGCTTCGGGATGACCAACATAATCGAAAAGATGATATTGGCGCCCGGTGATCTTGGCGAACTTGTCCATTGCTTCCTGCACGATGGCGGGCGTCGCTTTGTAGAACGGGTTGACCGTCTCGCGTGCCTGGAAGTAGACATCCGGATTCTGCGCGGTGCCGCGGATGAACGGATGCTCCGGCGAGAGGCCGCGCGCCCGGTGAGCGCGGATCAGTTCCTCGTCCACGAGCGAGCGGAGTTCTTCATCCGTAAGTTGGAAAATTTTTGCCACTTCATGTGAGGTGCGGAAGCCATCGAAAAAGTGAAGGAACGGCACGCGGGCTTTGAGCGTGGCAGCCTGCGCGATGGCGGCGAAGTCATGGACTTCCTGTACCGAACCGGAGGCCAGCAGGGCAAAACCCGTCTGCCGGACGGCCATCACATCCTGATGATCGCCAAAAATGGAAAGCGCCTGCGCGGCGATGGAACGCGCCGCAACGTGAAAGACCGTGCTGGTCAATTCGCCCGCGATCTTGTACATATTCGGAATCATGAGCAGAAGACCCTGCGAGGCGGTAAAGGTGGTGGTCAACGCGCCGGCCTGCAAAGCGCCGTGGACCGCACCGGCTGCGCCGCCCTCGGATTGCATCTCGATCACGAGCGGGACCGTTCCCCATAGATTCTTTTGGTGCCTGGCAGACCATGCGTCCGCATGTTCGCCCATCGGCGAAGACGGCGTGATGGGATAGATCGCGATGACTTCATTCAGGCGATGAGCAACAGACGCCGCAGCTTCGTTGCCGTCAACCGTAATAACGTTGCTTTTCATGAACTGACTCCTTTGAAACCATTGAGGGTGCTCTGCACCCGGTTTATTGGATTATGTTTGAGCGGGGTCGCGGCCTCTTTCGCGGATTTCTCCTCTCCGGTTGGCGCGACGCACTTGCTCAGCTTCAAGTGTATCTCCCCGTGTGACGAGACGTTAGTTATATATGACTTAAATCCCCGTGCGAGTTGTCATATTTCGGACAAAAATGGGATGAATTTGCTGGAGATGGTTCTAAATAAAAAAACCTTGCGAAGCAGAAAAGCTTCGCAAGGTTCATATCACAGATATTTTTCCAAATGTCGCTTTGCCAAAAACAGCGCTGCCAATGTTTTTGCGTCCGGCATTTCTCCCCGTTCTGCCACCTCGATTGCTTTCTTGAGTGGAATTTTCTCGACCTGCAGAAATTCGTCCGCATCGGCTTCGAGTGGATTGTGACTTAAGTCTGTTGCGAGAAACACGGCCATGAATTCGGTTGAGTAACCGGGCGCAAGAAAGAAATTGCCAATGCGTTCGAGTTTGCCCGCGGCCATTCCAGTCTCTTCGCGAATCTCGCGCGCTGCACAGACTTCATACGGCTCGTCGTTATCGTCGCGCGTGCCAGCGGGCAATTCCAGTAAATCCAGTCCCGCCGCATGACGATACTGGCGAACAAATAATAAGTTGCCATCATTATCAACAGGAATAATGATGACCGAGCCAATGTGTTCAACGATCTCGTATTTTGTTTCGCGGCCGTCTGGCGTCTTTAGATAGTCGCGTCGAATTTTGAATGCGCGTCCTTGAAATACGGGTTCAGATTTCAATAATTCGAATGGCATGATTTCTCCTGTTAAATTCCCTCACCCTTTGTCCCTTTCCCAGCGGGAGAGGGTTGGGGTGAGGGGAGAATAAAGCCCAGGCGGTTTTGCCTGGGCTGTGATGCGAAATCAAATTCCTTTTACGGAATGGTCAATTGTTGTCCAACCGTCAGCGTTGCAGTGAGCGGCAGGTTGTTTGCCTGGGCAATCTGTTCGGGGAATATATCGCCGTAATGACAGGCAACGCCATAGATCGTTGTATCTCCGCTGCCAGTTACCGTATAAGTGTCGGGATGAGGATTCAATGCTCGATCGGTTCCCGGCCACGAACTGTTTTGGGGCAGTTGCAGCGTAAAGCCGGGCACGAACAAGTTGCCATCCACGATGCCATTCAGCGCGAGCAGCTGGTTTGGATCAAGATCGTAGCGGCGCGCGATGCAATATGGAAATTCGCCTTCCTGCAGAGTGTACGTTGCCGGGACCCCACCCGCGATGGTCGGAACCACGACTGTCGTCTGCGGCGTTGGGGTTGATCCACCAACGACTACCGTTGCCGGAGCGGGCGTGACCGAAATCACAGCGATGGGTGTTTCGGAAGTTGCTGTAATTCCTGTCTCGGGTGTGATGGCTGTACCGCCCGGAGCAGATGGCGTATCTGTTGGCCCGCCCGGAGTCTCGGATGGAAGAACTGTTCCAAGTGCTTCGGCTGTCTTTGCAATCGCGGATGCCGTTCCGAGATCCGCCACGATCTGCATTGGGTCCTGACCTGTTGGGAACGGAGATACAAATGGACTCGTGGATATGGGAGTTGACGTCGTGGCAGGTAGTTGCGAATAAGATTGTGTGCAGGCTGAGACCAAAACAGTAACAAGCACCAGGATGGAAGCCAGCCTCACGCTATTTTTCTTGTTCATAACTGTCTCCTCTTTAATTTACTCAGAATGGGATGGTAGCATATACCGTTTGGCGCGTCAAGCTAAACCTAGGTCATGGGTGCGTTCAAAGGTCGTTATTTCGGAGTCCGAAGCGTCGCTGTGGCGCCATCTCCAGACTTCGAGCGAAATCACTCCGCGTTTACATACTTTGATACTGTTGGCGAAATCGGGAATTGCGCCTGCTTGCCCGTTTAGCAGGCACACATTTACGGATGGAAAATGAATTCGCCAACAGTATCATACTTTGAGTGCTCCCTATTGATGTTTACAAAAGTCAGTTAAGGGATGTCACTCTGAGGGAGCGCACTTCCCTGCACCTGCACGCAGGGCAAGTGTGCGACCGAAGAGTCTCGTATTTCGGACTCGAGACCCTTCGCTCGCCCCTTCACTCCGTTCAGGGCTTCGGCTCAGGGGGACATAAACCGATTTGTATGAATGTCAATGGGTCATTATTGACCACAGCCCAAAATATTCAATAGATTCGACGCAAAACTCCGCGCCTCGTTCGGACCCTTCGACACGCTAAGGGCGGCGCTGTCGGCCTGCACCCGTTCCCAAAGCTGGCACAAACCCGCGCGGATTCTCGGCTGCTGATCCCATGCTGTCTGCGTGAGCTGTTTGGCGGAATTTAAATCTCCGGTGCGCGCATAAGCTTCGATGAATGGCAGCCATTCGAAAGGATCTTGCGGAGAGAAGCCCTGCTGTTTGGCTTCCTTTCCCAGCCGCGCGATTTGATTCCAATCACGGCTTTGACGCGCCAGCTCAGCTTTCTCGTAGAAATAACACCACGTATGATTTGATTCTGAAGTGAAAGGCGGATTCGGTAATGACGGCTCTGGCGCGCTTGTGATAATCCGCGATGGGTCAGAAAACGGAACCAGGCTGCTCAACGAGTCTGGAAATCTGCCATACGTTTCTGAGTCATTGAAAGCCGGGTCGAACACGCGCAGGCACCCGTTCTGCGGCACGTAGATCGCGATGGATTGCGAGGTGTTGCCGCGAAACGTCAGGGTGCGGTAGGGAAGTTGAATGACGGTATCCGGCTTGAGGTCCGAGAGTGTCGCGCCGCCCAGCCGTTTGTTTATGTAGATCATCGCGTACGGCAGGTCCGGCGGCTTGACGTCCGGCGCGTAAATCCAATTGATGGGCGCGGTGAAGGAAAGATCGGTCTCGTAATCAATCGGAACGAAGTCGGTGAGAATGGCGGTGCCCGGCTCGAGGGCGGGGATGCGCCAGGCAAGCTGCTGGTAAATATCCTGCTGGCGCTGCCAGTCGCGGCGAAAGATGTTGGCATTGAAGAATTGTTGTCCGATGCCAAGGGCAATGAGAAAAGCAAAAGCAAATAATTTGGCGCGTTCGTTCTTGATCAACAGTTCAACCAGGCCGGCGACGAACAGGCTTCCGCCGAGCATCATCGAGATCATAAAGCGGTCGTAACTGGATTGAAGCGTGAGTGGAAGCCCGGCCGCGAAGGATGGAACACGTCCCAGCAAGATGCCGGCCAGTCCAATGAGAATCGCGGGAATGGCAAAAGTGATTCCCTCACCCCTTGTCCCCTCTCCCAGCGGGAGAGGGGTTGGGAGTGAGGGGAAAGTTTCGAGCTTTGAAAAATAAAATATCAGCAAGCCAAAGCAAGTTATGATCAGAGCCAGTGAAGCCAAAGTTGCCGGCGCGCGGATGGAATGAAATGAAAGCGCGAGAATTTGGAACCAGGTATAGAAGCCGGTTTTCCATAGAACGTCGCCAACGGCGAACAGGGCATCTTTGATGGATGGCAGTTGTTGGGAGGCGGCGATGCCATAGGAAATGTACGCGCCGGATCTGTAGTAATATGCCAGCCAGGCCGCGTCCGCCAGCCAGATGAGCAGATAGGGCCAGCCGCGTTTCAAAGTCTGAATCAGCCGCGGCCAAAACTCCCTGGTCGTTTCTGTGATGACGGTCCAGATGAATAAAAATCTCAACGGCTCCATGCCGAAGAAATATTCGGTGGGGAACAATCCAATGACGAGAAATATCAGCGCGAGGATTGTGTTTAAAAGTGATTTATCAGGATCGCGAATGGCGCGGATGGATAAGCCAATCGAAAGCAGATAAAAGATGAACGGAATCCATTCCTGGTTGATGTGCGTAAGCGCCACCCAGGTCTGGCTGTAACCGGGAAAGACGAGCATCAGGAACGCGGCCGCGAGGGTTTGCTGTTTATGATTCGGCCAGACTTGATTTAATGCGAACCAGGCTGAAAGTCCCGCGATGAAGCGGATGATCAGCGCGAAGATTTGCCAAAGCGTCGGGTTCAGCGGAATCAAACTGGTCGTGACGAAGAAGATCGGCCCGAGGAATGGACGAAAGCCGCGAAAGGCCGGGATGAACGCGGCTGGGCCAAGAAATCTTGCGATCCAGGCGAAGGGCCAATCGTCCCAATAAAAGCCCGTCCACGGAATCAAAAGGCCGTAGGAGACGAATGCAGCGAGAAAAAATACAAGAGGAATCGTTTTGGCGGAGAATTGTTTTTTGAACATTGATATTCCAGAGAGTTGTCTGCAATTATAAAGGATTGCCACCATGTCGCTGGTCGAGTAGTGGCGCCGTAGCGTCACATGTCGAGACCAGGCGGCGAAGTACTAATCCCGTGCAACGTTCCTTTGGGCGTTAAGTTGAGATTGCCGCGCGCAATGACATGTGATGAAACTAAAAAATGCTGTCATGCTCGACAGCATTTTTTAGTTGGTCATTTGATGTGGTTGGGCAGTTTATTATCTGTTGGGCGTCGAGCGAATCAGCGCGCCGCAATATTCGCATTCGACGGTTTGATTATCCACCCACGAAATGCTGTCGCTGTGAATCGGCCCGCCGCACTTCGGGCAATTGGTCGGCAAAGCGCCGTGTCTTACAATGGGCCTGGCCGGACCTTGCGATTGCGCCGGTATTGAACCGACCCTGCTGCCAAATTCATTTTGAATCGCAGCCGCCGCGCCGGTCATGCCTTTATTGGTGAACTTGCGGGTGATGTTGGCATAGAAAACCGGGGTCCGCGCGGCCATTTGATATTGGATGAACAGATTCAACGCGGCGCGGGCCTGTTCCAATGCCAGCTGCGGACGGTTTGCGTCCGCGTACGCATGAGCGGCGCGGGCGTGCAGATTGGCTGCCCGGCGCGGATGCGGCGCGTCAAGTTCGCGCGCTAATTCCGCAAAGAGCGGCGCGGCTCCCGCGGGATTTCCAGCAGATGCCATTTGATTGGCCTTTGCCAGCGCCTCGATTTGCGAAGCGTCAAGCGGATTATCCTGCATGGCGGTGCGTAAAGTCCGAAACATATTTACCTCCAGAAATTTTGGTTTGACCTCTTGTGTAAATCAATCACTGCTCTGCAAGCCAACGTTAGAGAGCGTCGGCTGCGCAGAAAATAGTATGGTGTAGTGTGCGTTTTCTCTGGACCTGCCCCAGGGCAGGGCGAACGCACTTTTGCAAGAGGTCTGTCATGGAATCGAAGCCGGGCCCGGCGGCGGATTGACAGGCAGAACCACGGGAGCGCGGGGTGCCTGATTGAAGTCAAAATCTGCGAGCAAATTGCCAAGGATCGGCACATCCTCGCGCACGGTTGGGCGCGGATCGGGCCGTCCGTCCGTCCTGGGATCGATGCGCTGGCCGCCGAGGAAAAGATCCTCGATGAATTTGATGTACGCATCGTGGCTCAATACCTGATGATCAATGAGACCCTGTCTGGCATACGCGCTGATCACCAGTCCCGGCACGCGCAGACCGTATCCGTTTTCGTCCACGTGCGGCGGGACGACGTGATCGTAGAAGCCGCCCCAATCGTCCCACGAAAGGAAGATGGCTGTGCTGTCCCAATCGGGGCCCTGCATGACCGCGTTGATCAAGCTGGTCGTCCAGGCCTGGCCGTCGCTGACGAGCGCCGGCGGATGTTCGCTGTTTGCGCCGCTGGGCGTGATCCAGCTGACCGCGGGCAACGTGCCGTTCTTTGCGTCCCTGTAAAAGTTCGTAACGTTCGTAATGTTTTGAAGCTGGTTGTCCTGCTTGACAGTGTCGAAGTACGGCAGCGGATTCCAGATGCCGGGCGTCTTCGCGTCTTGATGAACCGGCGGACAATCCGCCGCGTCGTTGGCGCAATCCGGCTGCGTTCCGGTCTGAACGTAATATTTCCACGAGACTTGATTCTTGAAAAGCAAATAAGTCAGATCGGTCCAGGCGTAATCCGGCGGCGGCGCATTGGTCTCCTTTGGGTGGTTGGGATGGAAGTCCGGCGGGTTGCCCGGCGACTGCAGGGCGTTGATGCAGCTCATCGGATCGTTGGCCTTGGTGCATTTGGCTGACCATTCGGAAATCATGTAGAGGTGCGAAGGCAGACTCCAGGAAGCGTTCGGCTCGAAGAGATGATCCTGCAAAACGAAATCCTGCGCGTACGTCCAGTAATTGGGAATCTCGCGCGCATCGTGATAGCCCATCACGTCGGTCGAGCCGCCGCCGCTGCCGCACGTGGGATCATTCGGCGTCACACAGTTCGCCTTGCCCCTTTCAGCCTGGCCAATGAAACCATTCATTTGACCGCCATTGATATCCGCGACGGCATTGTTTTGTCCGTGCGGACCGCCGAGATTTCGATTGGCTGGGTCGTGGAACGGGTAGACGCATTTCCCGGCGACGGGGTCGTTGACGCAGACGGTAAATTTGCCGTTCTGTGTTGGAATGCCGTCGGCACCCGGATACGTGCCGAAGTACGTGTCGAAGGAACGATTCTCCTGCATGATGATGACGACGTGTTTGATCCTGGATTGTGCGAGCGCCAGCTCCGGTGACGGCGGGACCGGTGTTGGAGCGGGTTGGCTCGCCGATTGATTTCCCGATTCGCTTCCGGACGAATTGCCGGCCTGCCCGCCCGACGGATTCGCGGTCGGGACAGCCGTCGGCGTCGAAGCGAAACCGGCCAGGGCATTGCACGAAAGCAGGATAAGGCCGCACAGAAGCAACAAGAAATTGCGAAGGATTTTCATTCTTCCTCTTTATGCGGATGGCATCTTGCGCGCCAGGTCGGCCAGCAGGTATAAACCTTCGCCGGCCGCGACAACGATCATGCCTTGAACAAAAAGAAAGGCCACCAATCCCACCCCGGTAAGCAGGCCGCCCAGACCGGCCGCGGGGCGCACCGGCGCAGTGGACAGTGCGCGCTGTCCAGAGCGGATTGCGCCAGCTGCAACGGTTGCAACTCCCGCCAGCATGACCAGAATGCCGAGGATGATTAAGATGAAAGCAGTAATGCGAGCAATTGTGTTCATGGCTTCTTCTCCTTATCGGAATGGAATCTATCACCCGCAAGTTATGCCAGTATGAGAGAACTGTAAAATTGTTGTAAACCGCACATCGCCTTTGGACAAAATGGCGCCCGGCTTTTTATGCGCGGCCAGGACCAGGCATTCAATCATCTTCCTGCTTTGGATCACCGTATATTCTCGCAACCGCGGCTTCGATCTCTTCGGCCGAATGTTTCTCGCACGCCACCAGCGGACGATGCGCGTTGGGGACGCGTTTGCCACCCGCGCTCATCACCTTTTCGTCCATAAATCTTCCGCTGGCATCATATACAACGTAAAGCTGGTAAAGCTTTCCGCAAACGATGCAGCCGTGCATTTCACCTTTGGTGTGGTTTTCTGACATTTGGGTCTCCTTAATTCTCCAACTATACAATAAAACCCCCATTTATGTTGACGGGCTTGTTTCCCTGTGACGGATGGCAGTGTATCGGAAGAACCTCATCACTTGACAGCGGGGTGGCGCGGCATACAATCAGCCTGTGCCCAGGATATTAATGCAGGCAAACAGGAACCGGGGATCGCTGGAATGAATCTTAATGGCAAAAGCGGTACCCTAAACTGGTTGCAACAAGGTGCTGGTCAGGCCCAAACGGGCAGGCCGGTGCCTAATTTTTTGTCTTTGTCAAGAATATGTCAAGAAGGAGGCGGAGTTATAAGCAGATATCAGCCGGTTTGTTTGTGATGAACTTGCATGTTTTCACATCACCCAATACTACAAGGAGAATATTCCATGAATAATATAGATACCGGAGCTACTGCCCTGGTACTGGTCAGCGCTGCGTTGGTCATGCTGATGACGCCGGGCCTGGCCTTCTTCTATGGCGGGCTGGTGCGCCGCAAAAATGTGTTGACCATCATGATGCAGAGCTTCGTGTCAATGGGCATTGTCACCATCATCTGGGTCTTTGGCGGATTCAGCCTGATGTATGGTAAAGACATTGGCGGTTTCATCGGGAATCCCTTCCAATATTTCGGCTTGCAGGGCGTGGCCTCCGCCACCCTGCAGGTTCCGGGTTCCACGCAGACGATGCCGCTCATGGCCTATTTCGTTTTCCAGGAGATGTTTGCGATCATTACCCCGGCCCTGATCACAGGCGCTTTTGCCGACCGGGTCAGCTTCAAAAGTTATTTGATCTTTCTCGTCTTGTGGAGCGTTCTGGTTTATACACCCATGGCTCACTGGGCCTGGGGCGGCGGTTTCCTGGCGCAAATGGGATTCGCTGATTTTGCCGGAGGAATCGTCGTCCATACCAGCGCCGGATTCGCCGCGCTGGCCTCCATTCTGATCATCGGTAAACGTAAGATCAAGAAAGGCGAGAAGCTCGCGCCGCACAATGTCACTTATGTCGCGCTCGGAGCGGCCCTGTTATGGTTTGGCTGGTTCGGCTTCAATGGCGGCAGTGCGCTGGGATCCAACGGATTGGCGGCGGTGGCCTTTGTCAACACCGATATTGCCGCTTCATTGGCGATGATCACCTGGATGATCATTGATTGGACGCGTGAAGGAAAGCCCAATATGGTTGGCGCGATGACCGGGGCAGTCGCTGGGCTTGTGACGATCACGCCCGCGGCCGGATACGTTCAGCCTTGGGCCGCGGCGGTGATTGGCATCATCTGTGCTTTTGTCTGTCACTGGGCGATCCAGCTTCGCGCCAAAATGGGCTGGGATGACGCGTTGGATGTCTGGGGAGTGCACGGCGTGGGCGGCGCGCTCGGTACAATCCTCGTTGGCGTCTTCGCGGGGGTTGCCGTAAACAACGTCAGCGGATTAATCGAAGGCAATGTTCACCAATTCCTGGTGCAGTTGCTGGGAGCCGGGTTGGCCATTGTCTATTCATTTGTGCTGACCTATATCCTTCTGTGGCTGGTAAACTTGATCACACCGGTGCGTGTGTCTGAAGAAATTGAGATTACAGGACTGGATGAAGGGCTGTTTGGGGAAGAGGCTTACGTGGAATAAGCGGAATATCCTGAACAAAAACACGGAGACTCAGGAAAGAGTGAGCCTCCGTGTTTTGTTGCGTGGGCCATTATGCCGTGAGTGTTGCGGCCTTGCCCATGCGGGGCTTGCTTTCGCTCGAGGGCGTCAACAAACGTTTCCCCGGCGGCTATATCGCTCCGCCGCAAAATCTCAAACGCATCTCGCCTGCTTTGATTTCCACGCTGGTTCTTGCGCGCCTTTGGAACATGAGCCAAAGCGAATCCACCCACTGCCAGCCGGTGGGCAGATCACGCCCGCGGCAACGATCATTCCAAGCGTCGCAACCACATCGCCGAGGACGTGTACAAACGCGCTCAGGCCATCAGCGGCAGGGAAAGAATCGAACTGTCGAAAAGGATAGAAACTCAGCGGGCAAGGCGGTCAGTCGTTGAAGGCACTCCGCGATAATTACAACATCAATGTCAACAAGCCGGGAGGGATTGTATGCCGATTTGCTAATGCAGTTTTTCCTTGTGGTCCACGATGACGCCCTGAGCGGCTTCGAGCGCGGCCTGGTCAATGCTGGGGATGTCGGTGATCACGGGCTTGATGCCGACCTGCTCCATGCTGTAATACGCGCCTGCACCCATGCCGCGCGCCAGCAGGAACTGGCAATCGCGGATGGCCTCCGCCATTTGGAAATGGCGGTCCTGTTCGGCAGGCGCAAAGCCGTGACCGCGCGGGTCATTTTCTTCGGCATGTTCTTCACCGGCGAAATGGGTGTGCCCCATTTTTTCGCGCTGTTCGCGGGCAATGATTTGACCGTTTTCGATGGTCAGGACGGCATAGTAGCGAGCGCGTCCGAAGTGCTGGCTGATGGTCTGGCCGTCATCGGTGACGGCGGCAATTTTGACAGACATGAGAATCTCCTTGATGTAGTGCAAAATTTATTTTGCGTAATGCGAAATGAATTTCGCATTACGCGGCGTGGGCGAGTTCGGTGAAATCGAGTCCAAGCTGGATGCTGATTTGTTCCGCCGTATCAGCGAGCAAAGGCTTGAACGCACCGAGCGCATCGTTGCGCGCGACGATCAACGGGTGAGCATAATATTCGCTTCGCAAAGTATGGAACGGCGCCATATCCTGCTGGCTGAGAATTTCGCCTTTCTGTTGGCGGGCGATCAGATCTGCGTAAAGATCCATGAAACGTTTTTCAAGCGCAACGGCTTGCGGATCATCTTCAAAGGTTTGGACGGCGGACTGATAGGCGCGAGCCTGCGAATCGGCGAGGATTGCATCAGCCAAGGAGCGGGCTGCATCCTGAATATCCTGAGGAAGTTCATTGGGGTTCATGATCCATCTCCTTATCCGCCGCAGCCGCAGCCGCGTTTGGCGTTGGCGACAAAGTCCACGCGCAGGGACTGGCTGAGCAATTCATTGACTGCGTTGAACAGGGCGCGCACTTCGCTTTCAGCGGCGCGATAAGTTCGGACGGCGGAAAGCGCTTCGAGTTCCAGGCTGAGGCGTTGGAGTTCCGCTGACAGTTCAGGATCGCCTCTTCCGCCGTGGAGAGAATTGCGCTTCATCTGGATCTGTGTGGACAGATCGAGCACCTGCGGGTCTTTTTCCAAATCCATGATGGCTTGCAGGTAGGTTTGGTAGAGAGGCTGTTCGCGCAGCAGGTCGCCAAGTTGGGCGGCGGCTTTGTCCACGTTTTCATGCGCGGCAGGCAGGTTGAGGATGGGTAAAACGTCCATCGTTGATCTCCTTGTAGTAGATGTGGCGCAAGTCTGCGATTTGCGCTACGCTTCAATCACGAGCATGCCTTGCGGCGTCAGCCCGTTGACGTGATGGTCCATGCCAGTGTTATTCATCAATCACCTCGTTCTTTAGATTATGCAACCCATCCCAGCGCAAGCAGTCCGCCCCACAGGGCGACGCCGCCGAGGAAGACCCATAAAATATCCACTTTGAACCAGCGCACGGCGACGAAGGCCGCGGCCGCCAGCGCCAGCGCCGCCGGAGTGGTCAGCGCCACGCCGCCCAGCTGCAGCACCACCACCGCCAGCAGTCCCACAAAAGAAGCCATCACGCCCATCAGCGCGCCGCGCACCGGCGCCAGGTTTTTCAGATTCGCAAACACTTCAGTGAAAACCAGCGTCATCGCAAACGACGGCGAGAAAATGGCGAAGGTCGCCAGTAGTCCGCCCCAGAAGCCCGCCAGTTTGTAGCCGATGAACGCGGCGGTAATCAGAAAGGGTCCGGGCGTAATCTGTCCCAGCGCAATTCCATCCGCAAACTGGCGGAGCGTCATCCAGTGATGTGCGTCCACCGTCTCCGACTGAATGAGCGGGATGATGGTCGAACCGTTGCCAAACGCAACCGCGCCGATCTTGAACAGCGAGAGCGCCAGCCCGCCGATTTCGGATTTGAGACTCCACGCGAAGCCGACCACCACCAGGATGACTGCGGTTACCACACTGATCCCCGCCCATTGTCTCGGCGAAGCGGACTCCGCCGGCAGCGGCTTGCCTGCTCCAGGCTTTTTCCCCGCTGTGGGACGGATCAGCCACGCGCCGAGCGCCAGGGCAATCAGCACCGTCAAAATGGCGTTGAGTTTGAACAGCAGGGCTGCAAACGCCAGCGCCATAATGACCGCCTGTGTACGCTGCTGAACGTTGCGTTCGCCCATCTCCAGCGTGACGTTGAACAGCACGCCCACCACCAGCGCTTCCAGCCCCATAAAGATCGAATGCACCCAGGGCAGAGTCCCGGCCGCGAAGTAAAATGCTGAAAGGACGGACATGAGAATAAAAGATGGCAGGATAAATCCGGTGGTTGCCAGCACCGCGCCCATTACGCCGCGCAATTTGTAACCCACGTACGCGGTGAAATCCACCATGATCGGACCAGGATAAAGCTGCACCATCGCCAGCCCATCGTTCATCTCATCTTCGGTCAGCCAGTGATTTTTCATCACCAGCGCCTTGAGTTTTTGCAAAATCGCCATGCCGAAGGCGGTCAGGCCGACGATGAAGCAGGCGGAGAAAATCGTCCACAGCGAGACTTGCGGACGCGCTTCCGCTTCCATTAATTCAGCAGTCACGTGTATTCCTCATTATCAGATTTGCGCCAATCGCAACCGGCGAATTGCGGCGCTCTTCAAAGCAGGCGCTTCGATCTTGTGCTGACCCGTACTCCGATACTCGAAATCGAGTCCGCTCAGCCATTGGGAAAACGTGTTTTCAGTCATTTCAGCCTCCGGAAGGTTTTGTTTCCTCTCCATGACACCCCTCTCCTTGTAGGAGAGGGGCCGGGGGTGAGGCGGGTTACATGATCCAATTGAACAAATAGCCGGTGATAATGATCGCCGCAGCAATCACGCCGATGAAGACTGCGATCAGCTGCGGCTTGAGCACGCGGCGCAGGATGATCGTCTCTGGCAGGCTCAGGCCCACCACCGACATCATGAACGCCAGCACCGTGCCAAGCGAGGCGCCTTTTTCCATCAATGCGCTGACGATGGGAATGACGCCCGCCGCGTTGGAATACAGCGGAACACCGACCAGGACAGCCGCCGGAACCGACCACCATTCCTGCCTGCCCATGATCCCGGCCAATGCCGCATCCGGCACGTAGCCGTGAATGCCCGCGCCAACGGCAATGCCCGCCAGCACGTACAGCCAGACCTTGCCGACGATTTCCTTGACCGACTCCCACGAACGCTCGATGCGCTCCTGCAAAGTCAATTTTTCGATCACGCCCGCGTCCTGACTTTGCATTTGCCAGACGAAGTCTTCCACGTAACGTTCCATCTTGAGCCGCCCGATCACCACACCCGCGAGGATGGAAATAATCAACCCTGAAGCAATATATAACCCGGCCACCTTCCAGCCGAATAAACCAAAGAGCAATACCACCGCGACTTCATTGATGGTCGGCGCGGCGATCAGGAAAGAAAATGTCACGCCTAAAGGGATTCCGCTTTCAACAAAACCAATGAAGAGCGGCACCGCCGAACACGAGCAGAATGGTGTGACAATGCCGAGCATGGCCGCCAGCACGTTGCCCACGCCCTCGCGCTTCCCGCCCAGCCAGGAGCGCGTCTGCTCCGCGCTGAAAAATGTCCGCAGGAGCGAGATCAGGAAAATCATGCCGCCCAACAGCAGGATGATTTTGGGAACGTCGTAGAAAAAGAAAGCCAGCGAGTCGCCCAGGCGGGAACCTTGCCGCTGTGCCAACAGGCCATACGCAATCCAATTCGCCAGCGGCTGGATGACGCTGTACGTTGCAATCCAGGCGATGGCGGCCAGAACCACCAAGCCGATCAGTCGCCAGGGGATTTCGGGTTTCTTTTGGGTGGAAAGAGTCTGATCCATGTTTATTTCCTTCGAGCTGATATTCAAATTGCCAAATGAAATAAGGCAGAAAAAGCGACAAGCCGCTTCTTGCCGGGACTCAAACCTGACTCAGCCATTCCAGCAGTTGCGGGTCGCTGGGAATTTTTCCCGCCGAAACCAGCCGGTTATTGATGACCAGCCCCGGGGTCGAGAGGATCGGCCATTTCATGATCTCAGCGTAGTCGGTCACTTTTTCGATTTCCAGCTGCAGATTATGTTTCTCTGCCAGCGCGCGGACATTCCGTTCCAAGCGTATGCAATTCGCGCAGCCGCTTCCAAGGATTTTGACGTTTAACAATCTTCACCTCACGCTTTGAAGTTCCACCGGAATACTCATCCGGTGTGTAGTCCCTTGCTTGCAGTTTGGGCATGCACAGGCAATGGGCGTCAGCATCAATTTTGCTTCCGGCATTCCGGTTATCTTACGCACAGCATCCAGCACAGAATAGATCTCCGGGCGGGTGACGCGGTAATACACGTTCCAGCCCTCGCGGCGATCCTGAAGGAGATCGGCATCGCGCAGCACCATCAACTGCTGGGAGATATAGGCCTGCCGGTAACCCAGCGCCGCCTCCAGGTGGCAGACACATTCCTCGCCGCCGCGCAGGATTTCCAAAATCGCCAGCCGCGCCGGGTGGGTCAGTGCCTTGAGCAATTTGACTTCTTCAGAATAATCGTACATGGTCACCTTTATTCAATCCGTTGAATGTGATTGTAGCCGGGCAATGAAAATTTGAAAGGTACGCAATGTCACATGATTTGCGTTATATTCATCCTTTTGAATATTATTGGATGATACAAATCCCCGCTTGCGGCGGGATTTGATTCTTTGATCCGGCGGGTAGGCTTCTGCCGCCGCGGCAACCATCACCGGGCTGGACGAGACCACCCCGCAACCATACGCTTCTGGAAATAAAAGGCGACATTCACCAACCCGGTCATCACCGGCACTTTCACTAGCGGACCGATCACCGCCGCGCCGCTGTTAATGCACCAAAGTCATTCCCAATTAACCATTCCCACTCTCTGATACAATTCGACCCAATCTCTGCACTGAGCCTGTCGAAGCGTCCAGCCTCCAATCTCCAATGCTCTGATCCTCCAATTGCCACTTGCCAATTACCATGACCAACGAATCCCTTGTAATTTACTCCATGAACAAAGTGGGACGCATCGTCCCTCCCAACAAACAAATCCTGCGTGACATCTCGCTTGGCTTTTACTACGGCGCCAAGATCGGCGTGCTCGGACTCAACGGCGCGGGCAAGTCCACGTTGCTGCGGATCATGGCGGGCGTGGATAAAGACTACATCGGCGAGATCTCGCAATCCAAAGGCTACACCGTCGGCCTGCTCGAGCAGGAGCCAAAGCTCGATGAAACGAAGACCGTCATCGAAGTTGTGAAAGAAGCGGTACAACCAATTGTCGAAATGCTTGCGCGCTTCGATGAAGTCAATGCCAGGTTTGCCGAGCCTGATGCCGATTTTGATGCGCTGGTCAATGAGCAGGCGAAGCTTCAAGAGCAACTGGATAAGCACGATGCATGGAATCTTGATTCGCATCTCGAAGTCGCGATGGACGCGCTGCGTTGTCCGCCTGGCGATACGCCAGTCAGAGTTTTATCGGGCGGTGAACGCCGCCGCGTCGCGCTGACCCGGTTGCTGCTCACCGAGCCCGACATTCTCCTGCTCGACGAACCCACCAACCACCTCGACGCCGAGTCCGTGGCGTGGCTCGAACATCACCTGCGCGACTACAAAGGCACCGTCATCGCCGTCACTCATGACCGCTACTTCCTCGATAACGTCGCCGGCTGGATCCTCGAACTCGACCGCGGCTACGGCATCCCGTGGAAGGGCAACTACTCCTCGTGGCTCGAACAAAAACAGGAGCGCATCCGCCTCGAAGAAAAATCCGAATCCAAACGGCAGAAGACGCTCGAACGTGAACTCGAATGGATTCGCATGTCGCCCAAAGCGCGTCAATCCAAAGGACAAGCCCGCATCAGCGCCTACGAAAAACTGCTCAGTCAGGAAACCGAAGCGCGCCGCGAAGATTTGGAAATTTATATCCCGCCCGGACCGCGGCTCGGCGATATTGTCTTTGAATTCAAGGATGTGACCAAATCTTTCGCCAGCCCCGACGGAGGCGGGGACGACCGCCTCATTCTCGATGGGTTTTCTGCCGCCGTTCCCCCGGGCTCTATCGTCGGGATAGTGGGTCCGAACGGCGCGGGCAAGACCACGTTGCTGAAAATGATTATTGGCGAAGAAAAACCAGATAGCGGAAGCATCAAAATCGGTGATACCGTCAAACTTGCCTACGTTGACCAGGCGCGCACCCTCGATCCGCAGAAAACCGTGTATGAAGAAATCTCGCAGGGGCAGGAAGTTTTGGAACTTGGCAAGCGCAAGATCAACGCGCGCGGTTATTGTTCCTCGTTCAACTTCATGGGCACCGACCAGCAGCGCAAAGTCAGCGACCTCTCTGGCGGCGAGCGCAACCGCGTGCACCTCGCCAGGACCCTCACCGAAGGCGCGAACGTTTTGTTACTCGATGAACCCACAAACGATTTGGATGTCAATACTTTGCGCGCCCTCGAAGGTGCGCTTGAAGAATTCGCAGGCACGGCGTTGGTCGTCAGCCACGACCGCTGGTTCCTCGACCGCATCTGCACCCACCTCATTGTCTTCGAAGGCGACTCCGTCGCCAGGATGTACATCGGCAACTGGTCCGATTATGAAACGATGATGCGCGAAAAGTTCGGGAAGGATTTGACTCCGCATCGAGTCAAATACAGAACGCTGAAGAGATAAACAAGATTCATGTCGTTGTGAGGAGGAGCGGAGCGACGACGAAGCAATCTCCTCGACACTGGGGATTGCTTCGTGGCGCCTTGGCGCCACGAAGCAATGACATATCTGGCAACTGGTCCGATTATGCAGCCATGATGATGGAAAAGTTTGGGAAAGATTTGACTCTGCATCGGGTGAAGTATCGAACGCTGAAAAGGTAGCGCGTCACTTTGAGCGACAGCGAAGGGTCTCCTGCCAGCGGTTGAGATTCTTCGTGGCGCTTGGCGCCACTCAGAATGACATAACGATGAGGAGATTGCATTGTGCGGACGACTGCAATGATATCTATGAATCAAAAGACGGAGGTGGTTAGCCTCCGCCTTTTGTTCTTCCTTCATGACTTTTGTGTCCTTTATGGTTAAGAGACCGCGGCTTCGACGGAATTGATGGGCGGCAGGTAATCTGCCATCAACTCCCAACTATCGCCCGAGTCGCGTGAATAGAATAACTGACCGGTGTTCGTGCCAACATAAATCCCGGCATCTTCAAAATTATCCGTTGCCATCGCTTCACGCAAAACAACCAGATGCGCTTTATTCGGCAATCCCTTCGATATTCTCTTCCAGGATTCACCGGCATCCTTACTGCGCCAGACGGAAAATTTTCCATCCACGCTCATGCGATATTCATCGCTTTCTTCGAGCGCGATATAAATCGTTTTCGGATCCGTTGGATGCACGGCGATCGGGAACCCAAATCGAGCTGGCAATTTGCCTTCGCCGATATCAATCCAATCTTCACCTGCATCATCACTGCGATATACACCGCAATGATTTTGCTGGAACAAAACATTTGGATTCGATGGATGCATCGCCATCTTGTGAACGCATTGACCGTATTCGGGAAACTGGTCCGGTTGGAAGCAGGCATGAACGTGTTTGTTGTGCGGCGACCAAGTCAGCCCGCCATCATCGGTGCGATAACAACCTGCCGCCGAAACGGCGATATACATCCGCTTCGGATTCTTCGGATCCAAAAGAATGGTGTGCAAGGCCAAGCCGCCCGCGCCTGGGTTCCATTTGCCGCGATGCGGATGATCGAATAGATTTTCGTTAAGCGTCCATGTCTCGCCGCGATCTTTGGAGATAAACAAGGAAGCAGGTTGCGCACCCGCATATAAAACGTTCGGTTCATCGGCGCGACCGGGTGTGATATTCCAAACCTTGATCATTTTTTCCGGCTTGTCTTTGATATTCTCTCCACTTTCAGAACGGAACATTTCATCCACTGTGCTGGCCGGCCTGCCCGATGCCGATGGACGCGTGAGCGTAGGCACCTGCTTGGCTTGCTTCCACGTTTTGCCGAAGTCATCGGAGTAATGCGTCGTCGGTCCGTAGACAAAGTGATCGGTCGCGGTATGGAGGCGCTGATCGCGGTCATCCATCCTCATGTGCATCACATTCCAACTTTTAAATTGAATATCACTGACTTTCCATTTTTCGCGCGCGGCATTGCTTTCGAAAATAAAGCCGCCCTTGGTGGTTCCGATATATACCTGTACTTTATTTTTCACATTAGTCTCCTTTCAGTCTACCAGAATAAATGTTCTAAAAATTATACCATAATTGTCCAGTTTGCAAGTGAGAATCCTGGCGCTAAAAAAGCGCAGGAGCAGGCTGTCAACCTGCTCCTGCAAATAGAGGGCAAATTCGATTTGATGAAACTGTTCTAACTCTGCGGGTTATTTTCCCCGCTTGGAACCGGCGCGGGACTTGCCGGAGGCGCCGCGGCAGCGGCCATGCCATTGCGCTTCCCGATTTGATAGAAGATGAACGCCACCAGCGCCAGCACTCCGATTGGGATCAGCAGGCGCAACAACCCGCCAAGAAAGAAGAACATTCCAAACGGCATGAACATGCCGAATGGCCCGAAGCCGCCGTATGGCATGAAGCCGCGTCCGCCAAAGCGCTGCGTCCAGCTGTAGCCGCGGCCCGGTCCGAATCCAAAACCGGGACGCGTCCCGCGCGGCCCATTCGGATTGGCCGGTGTGGTTTGACCGTTCGGCGCGTTGGGAACAGTCTGCCCATTTGGCGCGTTGAAGCGATTCGCATATCGCGGTCCGAAGGCAAAAAGTGGATGTGTCTGCACGAGGAAGACAACTCCCACAATGGCTCCCACGATTACCAGTACAATGACGATCCCCAGAATCCATTTCCAAACTTTGCTCATATTGAACTCCTTGATTTGAACGGTTGTATCATACCCCCCGACCGCAAAAAACGTATTAGAAAACTGTATAGCCATTATGTAGGCTGCGAGGCGGATTCCTACCTGAGAATCACGGAACAAAATCAGCCAAACTTATGACATTTTGGGGAAGCAAAAAACGGTCTCTTTGTTTTTGAGCTTGATAAAATTCGACCATGCCAAAGTCGAAACGTAACTCGCTCATTTTCTTTTTTCTCACTGTTTTGATCATCGCCGTCGTTGCCTTATTCGGTCCTTCGGATCAAACGCTTGGATCGAATGTCCGCGTGGTGTATCTGCACGGCGCGTGGGTGCTGACGGCGGAGCTTGCCTTCGCTCTCGCGGGACTGGCGGGCCTGGTCGGCCTCCTCACGCGCCGGGACTCGTTCCATGGCTGGTCCGCCGCCCTCGGACGCGCCGGAATCTTTTTCTGGATCACGTACATTCCGCTTTCGCTGTGGGCGATGGAAACCAACTGGAACGGACTCTTCCTTGCCGAGCCGCGCTTTCACCTCGCCGTGACGTTCGCAGTCGTTGGTTTGCTTTTGCAAATTGGCTTGTGGTTCATCAACGTCAATTGGCTGACATCCGCCGCGAATCTGATTTTCATCGTTGTCCTGCGGATTGTGTTCTCCGCCGCGCAATATGTGATGCATCCGCCGCCCTCGCCGATCTTCAATTCAGGGGATTGGCGAATTATTGGATTCTTTATCGCGCTCAATGTGTTGAGTTGGGTTGCGGGTTATTTCCTGACGTTAGTCTTTCTGTCTTACAGGCCTAAAAGAGCCTAACAGGTCACAGAGAATGACTGCATTCGAAAGATTCGAGGATATGAGGTCGTGGCAATCGGCGCGGGAGTTGGTTGGGATGATTTATCGCCCGACCGATCTTCAAGATTTCAGCCATGATTTTGCGCTGCGCGATCAAATTCGCCGGGCGGTTATCTCGGTCATGAGCAATTTGAAAAAGCTTATACAAAAGCCAGGGGAAACGAATTATTCCACAAAAGAAGAATCGGGGGAATATTCCATTGAGTTACCGGACAACATCACGTGAAAATTCGGCAGCCTTTCATCATCAATCAACCTGCCGGACGTGTGAGACTTAAAGACTTGTAAGACTTTTGAGACTTGTTAGACCTGCCAGACCTGTTAGACTTCTGGATTTATGAGACTCAAAGTCCAACTCGTCATCATCACCTGCCTCCGCATTATTTTGAATACGATGCACAGGATGGTCTACCCGTTCCTGACGATTTTTGCGCGCGGCCTCGGCGTGGACGTGACAGCTATTTCTTTTGCATTGACCGGTCGCAACGTGGCAAGCGTGTTCAGTCCAGTCTTTGCTCCGGTTGCAGACTGGCGCGGGCGCAAGTTCGGGATGCTGGCGGGAGCGGTTACATTCACCGTTGTTGGACTCGTTGCAGTCTATCCGAGCCTCATCACATTGACGATTGCATTGATTCTGGCGGTCACCAGCAAATCATTATTCGACCCGGCCATTCAAGCCTATTTCGGCGACCGCGTGGCGTACGAGCAGCGCGGTACAGCGCTTGCCATTACTGAAATGTCGTGGTCGCTGGCGTTCATCGCAGGCGTCCCATTGATGGGATTCCTGATCGCGCGTTTTGGGTGGTCTGCGCCGTTCCCGGTGTTGGCGGCATTGGGCATCGGCATGTTCGCGGTCGTCTGGCGGATGATCCCGCGCAGCGATCCGCACCACGAACCGGACAACGAGGCGCGCAAAAATGCCGGCATTGTGCTGGCATCCATTCCCGCGCTGGCTGGGATTTCGATTGCGTTATGGGCCAGCGCCGCGAACGAAATGGTCAACATCATTTTTGGTGTCTGGCTCTCCGACTCGTTTGGATTGCAGATCGCAGCCCTGGCCGGCGCGTCCGCCGTCATTGGGCTGGCCGAATTGAGCGGAGAAGGACTCGTCGCCTTGACAACGGACCGGCTCGGCAAGCCGCGCGCTGTCATGATCGGATTGTTCGCGAACATCCTGGCATCCGTTCTTTTGCCGTTCATCGGCCAGACGGAAATCGGCGCGCTCGTCGGCCTGTTCTTCTTTTACATTTCGTTTGAATACATGGTGGTCAGCCAGTTGCCGATGATGAATGAAATTGTGCCGCGTGCGCGTGCAACTGCGATGGCGTTCAATCTGGTTGGATTCGGTGTTGGTCGTTCGCTCGGCGCGCTGCTTTCCACACTGGTTTATCAGCATTTTGGATTTTTGTCGGTTACGGTAATCGCTGCCATGTTCAACATTTTTGCGATGATCGCGCTGGCTGAAATGCAGCAGAAGGTCATCATCCTGCCGCGATTGATGATGTGGTTCAAGCGGACTTTCTCGCGTGCGGGCTGATATAATCGGGAGGAATTTTCGCCAAAGGATTTTATGTCTCAACCTTCAACTCATTTGACGCGCGGCGGAGGATTGCTCGAACCGATGCTGGCGCGTCTGCGGACCCAGCGCGCCAACCGCCTCATCCCTGCAGACCTTCGAGCGGGCCGCATCCTCGACGTCGGATGCGGCTCTTATCCGTATTTCCTCGCTCACACCGCGTTCCAGGAAAAGTTTGCCGTTGACCAGTTGCCGATGTCGAAGGATATTGCGGTCAATCATCACATCGAATTCTTCACGCTCGATCTCAACAAGGAACCACACCTGCCTTTTGACGATAACTTCTTCAGCGCGGTGACGCTGCTGGCTGTGGTCGAACATCTCAACCCGGATAGTATGGCCTTATTATTCAAAGAAAGCCGGCGCGTGTTGAAGCCCGGTGGGCAAGTCATCATGACCACGCCTGCCGCCTGGTCGGACGGGTTGCTCAAGTTCATGGCGCGCGTCAATCTGGTCAGTGCGGAGGAGATCCACGAACACGCCTTCGCTTATACCCTGCCGCTGATCGGATGGCATTTCGGTCAGGCGGGTTTTGAAATGAGCAAGGTCCGGTTTGGTTATTTTGAGTTTATGCTCAACATGTGGGCGATAGCGCAAAAATAATCTAATTTTCTTCCCGTATAATTAGAGAAATCTATTTGCTAAGGACATTATATGAAAACTAGCGTTGTCCTTCAACCCTCGAATGGGGAAATGGGAGAAATTATCAAAGGCCTTCTCTCATCGCAAGAACCCATCTACAATAATATATGGCTTGTATCTGCGTTTGCAAATGCACAGGCTTTGCAACGAATTGCTCCAAGTATTTTGAATGCAAAGGCAAAAGGCGCAAATATCAACATCGTTGCTGGTTTTGATGTTAAATCAACTTCTGCTGAAGCATTGAGAAAGATACATTCGCTGGGCGTTAATTCTGTTCTTGTCCACAACGCTCGCAGAGGGCATACTTTTCATCCGAAAATTTATCTATTTGAAGCCACAGATCGAAAAGCGGAGGTCTTTGTTGGTTCCAGTAACTTGACTGATGGAGGTCTTTATACGAATTATGAGGCATCTACGAGAACCACTTTCGAGTTTCCCACGGATAAAGAGGAATATGCTCAGTTCTTAACGTCGCTCGAAATATATTTGAGGCCAACGGGAGATACTGCACAAACCCTAACACAAGAATTGATAAATACTCTTGTTAAACGCGGGGAAGTTCCAAGTGAGAAGGAGATTCGGAAAAGCCAGGCAAAACTTTTAAAGCCTAAAAGGAAAGCGAATATTCCAAAATCTCCTTTTGGTGTAGAAAAAATTAAACGTCCGCCCGTTTTGAAAGAATCTTTTAAGAAAACGCCAATAGCTGTAAAACCGGGTATAAAAATATCATCCCGTAAGGTTTCAGGTAAGTCGCCGATTTTGGGAGAATTACTTTGGCAGAAAACTAACCTTCCTGCTTCAGATGTACAAAGACAATCTGGAAATGTTACAGGTGGTTTGCGCTTGACTCAAGCGGGTTGGGATGCGTCAGGAAATCCAATAGACCAAACTGTGTATTTCAGAAATGATGTTTTTGGTCATTTAGCTTGGTCTGTATGGAAGGAAAGGCCGTACAGTGAAATGGCAGAGGCGAACTTTGATGTTTATCTTCTCGGAGAAAATTACGGAATTCATCAACTTATGATTAGCCATAAGCCTAGCGGAGAAGCAGGGCAACACAACTACACTACTATCCTGCATTGGAGCGATTTGGCCGAAACAATTCGCCAATTAAATCTTGTTGGAAGAACGTTCAATTTATATGCTCCCCCAAAGAGTCAGGCAGAACCGTTTGTTATTGAGGTGATCTAAGCCTGATTAGTCATTTCATCTTCATCAGTTTCATCAATACCTTGCCTCTGACGACGAAATCTCAAACGCGACCATGCTTCCAAAAGCGTGGTCGTCTCTTTTTTGTCGAAACCAAGCGGCATTAAAATTTTTTCGTTTTGTTGAGAAAACAATTCCTCGGCTGAAATCCCACTTTGGATAAGAGAATTGAGCTTATAAAGTTCCTTTTGGTCGTATCGTCGAATCGGAACCAACAACTTTCGTATTTCAGAAGGTACGAGTTCTAGAACTCCGCCGCCATAATGTCTTCCTTCGATTTCGGCGCTTAATGCGGTAAGGCTGTTGATGAAAGAGCCAACGAGTGTTGCTTCATTGAATTTTTTGTGTCGGACGCGATAGGTTGTGTCAGTTGTATACGCCTGTGCTTTATTGAAAACCAAACGCGGAAAGTCATGACTCCTCTTTAGCATTCCAAGGGATGTGGCATAGACAGAGGGGACACTATACCAAGGTTCTCGGATTCGGCATTTGTATCTTTTATGTATATCTAATTTCTCACCAAGATAAATATAATTTCTTACAGGCTCAGGCAACTCGCTGAGTTTCTCGTCAGAAAACCAAATGAAATTTGTTGGCAAGCCAAGTTTTTTATTTCTTTCAATTGAATCGTAGTCAAAAACGACGCCTGGGACATGTTCGCTTTTCCCAAACATGGGATATGCCCATTTTTTTAGAGAGTATTGTTTGACGATCTCATCGGGCACGAGAAAGAATTTATTCGCTCCCGTGACAATTCCAACAGCAACCTCAGCAATATTGTCAAAATAATAAACGCCTGAGTTCTCTTTTGCCTTTTTCAAAACTTCACGCTCTGCACTTGAAAGTAAAGCTAGCATCCACTTTCCCTTTACAGTTTCTCCGTTTGTATATTTGGCCCTTTCAAAATAACCTTCTGGATTTTCGGCGAGAAAATCTTTGCTTCGAGTTGCGATGATTGATACACCCCTAAAGTGTTCATCTGGTTCATTCTTTTTTTCTACTAACAACAGAACTGCGCCTTGAAGCGTACCTTCAAACCATATTTCTTGAGGGTCGAAAATCAAAACGCGAGAGCAAACCTTTGTCAGATAGACGCGCAGGGATTCCGCATGAAGTATATGCAGCAATTCCGAGGGAACAACCATTGCCAGCCTGCCGCCTGGGCGCAATAAAGCCAAAGAGGATATAACAAAAGGAACCCAAGCATTTGTATGCTTTGTGAATGGCAGATGAAAGACTTTGAAAATCTGCTCCGAAATGTTTTGTAAATTACTATCTAAATATTGATAGCGAATAAATGGTGGATTTCCTATAACAGCATCAAACTGAGGAGGATTTAGTAACTTTGCAAGTGACCAGCCAAGAAAATCTCGGCTCTCAATTTCAACTTCAACTTTCTTGAATTCATTAGCCGCCTGCCTTGCTTTGCGAGCTTCAACAGGTTCGATTTCAAATGCTTTTATTGACTTCAAGCCATTGGTATTTAATCTTGAAAGGCCATACAAAAACACACCATCACCACAACTCGGTTCCAAAATGGATTTTGGATGGATATTCAAAACCCATTTCAAAAGAAATGCGGCAATGTCGGGGTTCGTATAATAACCACCGCGCAGTTTGGTTGGCGATTCGTTAATCTTGAAGTTCATTCTCAGTCAACTTCAGTTACCAGCACAAATATTCTATAATTATTATAAAGCCTTATACGAATTTAGCAAGAGTAATTATGCTTTATATTACAAGCGCCTTTTATATGCTCATCAATGTTCATTTATGTTTATCTGTGGTTAAATTACTTCATGCCCACTAACTCCGCGTCCCAACTCCTGACTCTCAAAGGCGGCCTGCGATGGCGACCAACGGAAACAGAAATGACAGTAAATGTTTCGCCCCTGAAATGCCAGGGCATCAAAACGAAATTGGTCGAATGGATTAAAGATCATGCCATGCTCGAAAAAGACGGAACATGGATCGAGCCGTTTATGGGTTCGGGCGTGGTTGGATTCAACGTGCGCCCTAACCGCGCTGTTTTTGCAGATGTGAATCCACATATTGTCAATTTCTACAATGCAATCAAACGAGGCGAGATCACGGCAGGCGTTGCTAAAGAGTTCCTCGAAAAAGAAGGCGCACTACTTCAAGCCAAGGGCGAAGATCATTATTACAAAGTGCGCGAACGTTTCAACGAAGACTGCAATCCTTTGGATTTGCTCTTTTTGAACCGCGCGTGCTTCAATGGCGTGATGCGCTTCAATAAAAAAGGCGCGTTCAATGTTCCCTTTGGCCATAAACCGCAGCGTTTTGCGAAAGCCTATATCACAAAGATTGCGAATCAAATTAAATATGTGACTCAGGCGGTCAATCAATATGATTGGCAATTTGCCTGTGCTGATTTCGAGAAAACAATTGTTTCCGCTTCACAAAACGATTTTATTTACTGTGACCCTCCGTATATTGGCAGGCACGTGGATTATTTCAACTCTTGGTCTGAAAATGAAGAACAAAGGCTTTACGATTTACTTGTTGCCATACCTACAAAATTCATTCTTTCAACGTGGCACAGCAATCGCTATCGTACCAATCCTGCCATTGAAAAATATGTTAATCGCTTTACCATTTTGACCCGTGAGCATTTTTATCATGTGGGAGCGAGCGAAAAGAATCGTAATCCGATGCTCGAAGCAATTGTTCTCAATTACAACCCTGTGCCGAAAGTGGAAGTTCAATTAGAAAAGCAAATGGCTCTATTTGAAAAGTCACATAAAGATGATTATGTGGTTTATACGCCAGCCACTGACAACTGATTACTGACCACTGGATATTGAGATGCTCATCGGCTCTCACTAAAAACAAGACTTCCGAAGTCTTTAGGACTTCGGAAGTCTGTAATTCGCAGGCTCTATCTAACGTGAAAGCTTTGTTACCTGCGGGATCTTTGTGGCTTTCGAAATTAACCGCAGGGCTTCGTTGACAGCTTCGTCATTCGGGAACGCCTTCGCAATTTCAGGCTCCAGTACAACAACATTGCTCCCAATCCTGCGTTTGGGATCAAAACGTCCCTTTGGCACGATGGTCATTTTCGAGAGACCGTATTCCTCTCGCAATTCATAGTCATCCTGCTTCTTCATAGAACTTTTCTTCATTTTTTTGCCAGATATTCTTCTATTACAGCATTCGGCAAAGAATAATAACTGTGGTTAAATTGGACTGGATACTGATCACTGATTACTGGATATCATAATGCTCATCCATTCCGCATCCCAACTCCTGACTCTCAAAGGCGGCCCGCAGCGCGGACGCGCTCTCGGCACACTTGGCATCATCGAAAACGGTGCGGTCATCATCCGTGATGAAAAGATTGTCGCGGTTGGCACAACGGATGAATTACGCGCATCTTTTAAAGATGAACCAACTTTGGATGCGAGCGGATGTGTCATCATGCCGGGCTTCGTTGATCCGCACACGCATCTCATTTGGGCTGGCGACCGCGCCAATGAGTTCGAGATGAAGATGGCGGGCAAGCCCTATCTCGATATTCTCGCGGCGGGCGGCGGAATCATTTCAACTGTCAGGCAGACGCGCACAGCCTCCATCGAATCGCTGATCGCGCAGACACGTCCGCGGCTGTTTCGGATGTTCGCGCACGGCACGACCACCGTCGAAGCCAAGACCGGTTACGGACTGCAAACCGCGACCGAACTTCGCCTGCTCAAGGCGCTGCTGGCGCTCGAAGATGAATGTCCGATTGACATCGCCATCACGTTCCTCGGCGCGCACGCCATTGCGCCGGAATACAAAGATAATCCGCAAGGCTACACCGATCTGGTTTGCGACACGATGCTGCCGACGGTACAGCAATGGTGGCAGACTCACGCGCCGCGGCTGCCTCTTCCGTTTGTGGATGTATTCTGCGAAGACCGCGCTTTCACGCTCGAACAATCGCGCCAAATCCTGACCCAGGCGCGGGCTTTGGGATTCCCGTTGAAGATCCACGCGGACGAGTTCGACAACCTCGGCGGCGCGTCGCTGGCCGTCGAGTTGGGCGCGGCCTCTGCGGACCATCTCGTGAAAACCTCGGACGCGGATATTGCCGCGCTTGCCAAATCGGATACGGTCGCGGTTTCACTTCCATGCACGCCGTTTGGACTCGCCGAACACGAATATACGCCTGCAAAAAAGATCATCGAAGCAGGTGGATTGCTTGCCCTCGCGACCGATTGCAATCCCGGAACGAGTTGGAATGAGTCGATGCAATTTGCAATCGCGCTGGCCTGTCGCTATATGGGTTTGACGCCCGCGCAAGCCATCGCCGCCGCGACCATCAATTCCGCGCATGCCATTCGCAGGTCCGATTTGATCGGTTCGATTGAAGAAGGCAAGCAAGCGGACTTGTTGATTCTTAATATCCCCGATTACCGTCACATCGGGTATCGTTATGGAACGAATCTCGTCAAGCAAGTGGTCAAGCGCGGCCATGTTTATTCGGTGGATGTAGGTTATTATCGGACTGCATAGAAAGGAGTTCAGTTATGTCCATTGATTTTTCGAGTCTCAGTTCCATCATTTGGATCATCGGTCTTCTCGTCGTCGTGATGATCGTCCTTGGCGTCCTGGGTTTCATCTTCAGGCATATCTTCCATTGGTTTGCGCGCGGCTGCGGGTGCATCGGAACGATCCTTGTGATCTTGATCGCCTTGCGCCTGCTGAGGGTTCTCTAACGTTTGCACATAAATTCAAAATTCAGATGTCGTTGCGAAGCAAGCTCCCATTGAGATGACGAGACTGCTCCGGGAAGGGCGCCTTCGGCGTCGCAGCGGCATGATAGACACATCCCGGCATATCTAAAATAACCCAGGTTGCCACCTTGCGGCGATCGTAAAAGATTTAACGCAATACTGAACTCTGTGTTCTTCAGCGTCGCGTTAAGAAGTCCCGCTCCAGACGTTTCAAGGAATGCAGGTGGCAGCTTACGTTGAGTACACCGGGGCGAACGGCGGATTACGCGGAAAAAATTAAAAAGAATCCGTGTGCTGAATCGCGGCAACTCCCAGAGAGCCAGATTAAATTTGGAGCGATCTTGTGCTGGATTTGATAAAATACCCGCCTGTCAACAACTCGGAGGAAACATGCAAATTGATATTATTGGAATCCCGATTGATCTCGGCGCAGACCGCCGCGGCGTGGACATGGGTCCCAGCGCGATCCGTTACGCGCATCTGCAAAAGAAACTCGAAGCGCTTGGTTACATCGTCGAAGACAAAGGCAACATCGAAGTGCCCATTGCCGAGATGTGTTCCATCCACGATCCAAAACTAAAATATATTGACTGCATCGTTCCGATGTCGCGGCGCGCGGCGGGCGCGGTTTCCACTTCGATGCAGGCCGGGCATTTTCCGCTGGTGCTGGGCGGCGATCACAGCCTGTCCATCGGTTCGATCCGCGGCGCGGCCAGGTTCAAAAAGCTCGGCGTGATTTGGATCGATGCCCACGCGGATTTCAACACCGACAAAACCACGCCGTCCGGGAACATTCACGGGATGCCGCTGGCCGCGCTGTGCGGACTCGGGGACGCGCGATTAACTCGATTGTGGGACGAGCCGCTTCCGGTCGCGGACCCGGGGCGGGTTGCCATTATCGGAGCGCGGGATCTCGACGCGGGCGAAAAAGTCAACTTGCGCGAGGCCGGTGTGATGGTCATGGGCATGGAACAGATTGACCGCTTCGGGATGGTGGCCGTCATGGAGAAAGCCATCGAACACGTCTCCCGTGATACAGACGGCATTTATCTTTCATTCGACATGGACGCCATGGACCCGCGTCACGCGCCCGGCGTTGGGACGCCTGTCCCTGCCGGCCTGACCCAGCGCGAAGCGCACCTCGCCTGCGAGATGATTGCGGAAACCGGCAGGCTGACCGGCATGGACATTGTCGAAGTCAATGCCATTCTCGATATCCAGAATCAAACTGGCGCGCTGGCGGCCGAATTTGTCTTGTCGGTGCTTGGAAAACGAATTTGGAACAGTGATTAGTTGGCAAAATTGTAAGAAAGCACTAAAATACACTTATGAATGTTCCGCGCGGTCCATTGCTGATCGTGGAAGATACTGCAGATACTCTCAACCTGTTAAGAGTAACGCTGGAGTTCAAAGGATATCGCGTGATAACCGCCCGCAACGGGCGCGAGGCCCTGGAGGCTGTTCAAAGGGAGCTCCCGGCTGTCATCATCACCGATATTTTGATGCCCGGGATGGACGGCTTTAGCCTTGTCCAGAGACTGCGGATCAATCCAGGGACACGCAATATCCCGGTCATTTTTCTGTCGGCCACTTATATTTCCCCGGAGGATAAGCAGTTCGCAATGACTCTGGGGGCGAGCCGCTTCATCGAAAAGCCAATTGATACTGAAGATTTTCTGAAAACGATTTCTGAATTATTCACGAAGGATACGCCCGAGTCGCCCCAGCCGCTGGACGAGCAGGAGTTTTATGAAGGCTACCAGAAGCGGTTGGAAGTGAAACTCCAGCACAAAGCGACACAAATCTCCCGGACCGAGCACTTGCTCGAAACCCTGCCGGAGGAAGAGAAGCCGCCCTTCAGGACGACTCTTCGCCAGGCTCGCGAGGAGCGCGAAGAGATCGAGCAGGAACTTGCCCAGATTCGCGAACTTCTCAGGAAAACTACGAAGTCCAAGTAATGGCCCAACCCACAATATCCGAACTTGAGGAACTGGCCCGACGCGCCGGATCCATTTTGCGCCAGAGCTACAATAAAAAGCACCAGGTTTCTTACAAAGGTGTGATTGACCTCGTCACCGAAGCGGATCGCGCTTCGGAAGATTTCCTGCTGGGCGAAATCAACCAGCGCTGGCCCGGCAGTTATATTATGTCCGAGGAAAGCGGCGTAACGCAGGGAAGCAACGGCTTGAGCTGGTTCGTTGATCCGCTGGATGGAACGGTCAATTATGCCCATCACATTCCAATCTTTTCGGTCTCCATTGCGTATGCTCATCAAGGAGTCCTGCAGCTCGGCGTTGTCTACGACCCCATGCGCGATGAAATGTTTGCGGGGGAACGCGGCAGGGGCGCGCGGCTGAATGGGAATCCGATTCACGCAACGGACCAGACCGAGCTGCAAAAGAGTCTGCTGGTCACGGGTTTTCCGTATGATGCGTGGAATACGAAACAAAACAACTTCGACAACTTCATCCGTTTTGCAAAGCTGACTCAGGGGGTGCGCCGTCTCGGGTCCGCGGCGCTGGACGCGTCGTATGTCGCGGCGGGCCGCTTCGATGGCTTCTGGGAACTTTCTCTCAAGCCGTGGGATGTGGCGGCTGGCGGTCTGATCGCCCTGGAAGCGGGGGCGAAAGTCACCAACATCCGCGGCGGCGAGGATTATTTATCCCCGCCGCAATCCATCATCGCCGCGGCGCCCGGCATCCATTCGGAAATAATCGAGAAGCTGGATTCGACCGATTAGTGTTCTTATAAGTTGCAAAAAGCGAATATGGGTTCACGCTATCTGATTAAAACAGAAGCCGTAGACTGACGTGAACAATGAATCCGTCCGACATTCCAATCAGCAAGACGAAGATCCTGCTTCCCAAGCGCCGCGCGGAACTGCTGACCCGCAAGCGGCTGCTCGACGCGTTGTATGAATTCCTCGACCGGAAGCTGATCCTGGTTTCCGCGCCTGCGGGGTATGGAAAAACCTCCCTCTTGATTGACCTGGCGCACCACAGCGACCTGCCGTTTTGCTGGCTGGCGCTCGATCCGCTCGACCGCGATCCGCAGCGTTTCATCGCTTATTTCATCGCCGCGCTGACCGAGCATTTTCGGCAGTTCGGCAGCCGCTCCCGATCCGTGTTGAACACGATGACCAGCCTGGAAAATGGGATGGAGCCGCTGCTGGTCACATTGGTCAACGAGATTTATGACGACATCCACGAACACTTTGTCCTTGTGCTGGACGATTTTCATTTGCTGGACGATGTCCAGGCCATACAATATTTTGTGAATCGATTCGCGCAGCTGGTTGGCGAAAATTGTCATTTGATTCTGTCTTCCCGCTCCCTGCCGGAACTTCAGGATTTAACGCTGCTGGTCGCCCGCGAACAAGTCGGCGGCCTGGATTTTTCGGACCTCACGTTCACGCCGGAGGAAATTCAGGCGCTCCTGGCGCAGAATCAACAGATCCGCCTTTCAGACGATGACGCGCAGAAATTGATCGAGGCCACGGAGGGCTGGATCACCGGCCTGCAATTTACAGATTTGAACCAGCTGCAGTCCGGCGGGTTAAATTTCCAGCCATCTCACGCGGTCGGAATCAGCGTCTTTGATTACCTCGGCGAACAGGTGATCGAACATCAAACCGAGGCGCTGCAGTTGTTCCTTCTGCGCAGTTCCCTGCTTGAAGAGTTCGACTCCAAATTATGTGAAGCTGTGTTGGCTCCGTTATATCCTGAAAGCCAAAACTGGTCGAAGCTGATCGAAACGATCCTCCAGAAAAACCTGTTTGCCCTGCCGGTGGGGACGAATGGTCAATGGATTCGTTATCACCATCTGTTCCGCGATTATTTGCAGGAACGGATGCGCGGCGAGCGCCCCGATGAGGTCTTTCCCATTTTGGGAAGGCTGGCGCAATTCCAGGAAAAACAGGGACAATGGGAAAGAGCCTACCAGCTTTACAAACAACTCGGTAATATGGATGCCCTGGCCGACATGATCGAGCGCGCCGGAATCCCCATGTACCAAAATGCGATGCTGACTTTGGAAAGTTGGCTGAAAGATTTGCCGCCGTCCATCGCGCAGAATCGCGCGGGGCTGCTGTCACTGAGAGGGGTAGTAGAAGCTGCAAAAGGGAATTTGATCGATGCCGTAGATTTGCTCTCGTCAGCAATAATAAAATTCCGGGAAGAGAATAATACTGGCGGTTTGGCTTTAGCTTTGGTTCGACTAGGTAACGCTCAACGGCTAATCGGAAAATATGTAGATGCGGTTAATAATGCTGATGAAGCAATGCAACTTACCGCGGTCATAGATGACCTACAATGGATTTATGCTGATGCATTACGTCTTAAAGGAATCAGCATATTTCGGCAAGGTCTTGCTTTTCACTCACTAAATTATTTGAATCGCGCCTTGGATATCTATGTTCGAGTGAAAGATACTGCTACTATTCCAGTCTTATTAATGGAAACTGGTATGGTGGAAGGAGTAATGGGAAACTACAATGAAGCTAAGGCTTCTTATGAAAAGGCACTAGCCATCTGGCGGCAGGTAGGGAATCTTATATGGCAAGCAGGCTTACTAAACAACTTGGCTTTCTTGTATCAGCAGCATGGAGAATATGAGCTCGCTGTCCAAAATTTTGAGGAAGGCTTGCTTTGTGCACAAAGGAGCGGCTACAAGCGTCTGGAAGCTTTAATTTATCTTAGTTTGGGCGACTTATATGGTGAAATAGAAGATTTTGAAATTGCGGAACAAAATTATGGTCGCGCAAGTAGACTCATCCGTCAACTTAACGAACGTTTTCTGAACAACTATTCTGTTCTTGCACGTGCCAATTTGGCTCTTTCGAAAAAGGAGTTGTCTAATGCCCACTATATCCTTGATCAGGTTGATACTTCTATAAAAGCAAGTAATTCAAATTATGAGTATGGTCTTTATCAATTGCTGTGCGGGCGGCTTTTATTAGAGGAAGCTGGAGCTGAACAAGCAATTACAGTCTTGATGGAAGCCAAACATCATCTTGCGGAAGATGGGCGAGAAATGGAAGGCGTTTGGAGTCAATTATGGCTGGCTGTCGCTCAATTTCAAGTTGGTGATCTCATTGCCGCACGAGAAGGGATAAAACTCGTTGTGCAAGACCCCGCTCATATCAAACACTTTGCAATTGTTATTGCAAGACAATTAAAGGATCGATTGCAGACTTTGCAGGATGACCAAGAACTTAAGCCATTACTGCGCGGTCTGCTTGAAAAGGTAGACCGTCAAGCGAACCAATTGCCCCGTATTCGTAGGCAATTAAGACGTTTGGCGCAAACAATAGAGATCCCAACAGCTAGAATAACGATTCGCGCCTTTGGACAGGGGCAGGTGTGGGTCAATAGCAAGTTATTAACAATGGCCGATTGGCAGACACAATCTGTTCGCGAGTTATTCTTCTACTTCTTGGCGCAAGATCGGCCAGCAACTAAAGAGAAAATCGGGGAAACGCTTTGGTCGGAGACCGATGAACCGGTCAAACTCAAATTGCGTTTCAAGAATGAGATTTATCGTCTGCGGCGCGCTGTAGGCCAGGATGCAATTCTGTTTGAGAATGATCGCTATCGATTCAACCCTGCCATTGATCATGAATATGATGTCGAAGCATTTGAGACTTATTTGTCCAGAGCGAGGGCTTCTTCAGCGCCTATGGAGCAGATAGACTTTTATCAAAAAGCAGTTGCATTAGTACAAGGACATTATCTTGAAGATATCGGGGCGACGTGGATCTGGCCTGAACGCGAGCGCTTGAGTCAGTTATATCTCTCTGCTTTATTGGCATTAGCGGAGCTTCATACAAAAAATGCACAGATGCCGAAAGCTTTAGGCGTATGTCAGCGCGTCTTGGAATACGATCCGACTTTTGAAGCTGCCTATCGCTTAATTATGCAAATTTACTCTCGTATGGGAGATCGGGCATCTGTCATTTACACTTTTCAGGCGTGTGAGGACGCGATGCGAAAGGCGTTTGATATGCCGCCATCGGAAGAAACAATGAGACTTCAGCGCGAGTTGCTCGCCTGATTTAAGCCTGCATCGTTCCTTCAAAGCAGCCAGCAGAGGCTGCTTTTTTTAATCTTTTGAAGCCTGTTTTGAAGCCTGGGGGCTTGTATGATTTGATCATCGTTACAGAAGAAAGGATTATTCTCATGAATAACAAATTTACCCGCTTTGCTCTTTTTGCCAGCAAAATCAATCGCCAGCACATTCAGTTGGCAGTGGCTATCCTTGTACTGGCTATGTTGGTTTTAGGTATCGGTGCTCCCGTTGACGGTGGTATCTCCCCTCATTAGCTCGTGCTTCTCCTCTTTGCCCTTGCCGCCGGGTTGTTGGTCGGTTTGGGATGGGCGCGCTGGCGTAAAGAGCCTTACCAGGCGCCTGCTGTACAGGCTTTATGGCTGGCTGTTGTCGCTTTCATTCCACAGTTGGTTATCGCCTATTTACCAGCCAGCCGCCATCTCCTGCCCGATTGGGCTGCCGCGTTAAGCCTGTCGCTGTCGCTGATCCTCTTCCTGGCGTTTGCGTGGCTTAACCGTCGTTTGCCGGGCATGCCGATCCTGCTCATCGGGTTGCTGCTCAACCTGGCGGTGATTCTAGCCAACGGCGGCTGGATGCCGATCAGCCCGGAAACAGCGAGCCGCCTTGCGGGTCCCGATGCGATCCGAACCGTCAGCTTGGGCAGCCGCATTGGGCAAAAAGACATCCTTCTGAGTCCGCAGGGTACGCGCTTGGAATTCCTGTCGGATCGCTTTCTCCTCCCGAACTGGCTGCCGTATCAAGCGGCCTTTAGCCTTGGGGACGTCTTTATCGCCGCGGGCATATTCTGGCTGCTCGCCAGGCCGACGTCAAATACGAAAAGAGTTGCTGCATGATTACATCAAATACTTTTACAACAAATTTGCCTTTCAGAGTTGGTTCGCCCGATCCTCATACCGGTCTCGGCAGTGTATTTGCGGCTGCGGTGGTCAACCGGGATTTTCGGAACACACTCTTGCAGAATCCCCAGGCCGCGCTCGAAAGCGGCTATATGGGAGAGCCATTCCTGTTGACGGCCGAGGAACATTCCCTTCTGACCTCCATAGCGGCGACTTCCCTCACCGACCTGGCCCAACAGATCATGGTATCACAGGGAGTCGGCGATTAGAAAAGGCGCCAGCGGGATCGTACTCTTATTGTGTAAACTGGCGCGGTGGAGCGACGCGGCGGAGAAGGGGACGCGATGAAAAGGGGATCATCGCGCCCCGCGTCCCGCTTTAGGAAACCTGGCGAAAAGATGCTTTTAGATAACCTGCCCAATGCCTCCACTCAATTGAATGCCATCCTTAGGGCGTTCCCGGATTTCCTCCTGATTTTGGATGAGAACGGATTCATCCTCGATTCCAAGGCTGGCGATTCGATTTTCCCATTCGTACCCGAACAATTCACACTGGGACAATCCATAGCCAATGCTTTTCCGCCGGATATTGCCGGCAGGTTCCAGCAGATCGTTCAAGACCTGAAGCAAACTCCCGTGATCCAGTCATTCGAATATTCGGTAAAACTCCAACAGACGGAGCATTGGTTCGATGCGAAGTTTATTCCAGTCGAATCGGCGCAGGTCATCGTTGTCATTCGGGAGATCACCAGGCATAAGTTGGCCGAAGAAAGAACCCAGCGCCAATTAAATCGTCTGGCCGCATTACGCGCAATTGACCTGGCCATCTCCTCCACTCTCGATATTCACTTGGCGCTGTCTGTGGTACTGAGTCAAGTCACCTCCCAATTGAACGTTGATGCGGCGGATATTTTGCTGCTTAATCCGCAGAATAATTTGCTCGAATTTGCAAATGGTGTTGGCTTTCGTACCGAATCATTGCAGCAGACGCGCCTGTCCCTGGGGGAAGGGTACGCGGGGGTGGCCGCTCTCAGGCGGCAGGTGATCAGCGTTCCGAACTTGCAGCGCGGAAAGACTGGTTTTCTTCGTTCGCCAAAATTCGCGGAGGAAGGTTTCCGCTCCTATTATTGCGTTCCGCTCATCGCAAAGGGCCATGTCCGAGGCGTGATGGAAGTCTTTCATAGAACGCCTCTCACCCCGGACCTCGACTGGTTCGACTTCATGGAGACGCTGGCCGGCCAGGCTGCCATTGCGGTGGAAAACGCAACGTTGTTCAGGGAGCTGCAGCGCACCAATTTCGAGTTGACCCTGGCTTATAATACAACCATCGAGGGCTGGTCACGCGCCCTCGACCTGCGCGACCGCGATACGGAAGGCCACACCCGGCGCGTGACCGAGATGGCGCTGAAACTTGCGCGGCGGCTGGGGGTATCCGAGTCGGAACTTATCAATGTTCAACGGGGAGCCATTCTGCACGATATTGGCAAAATGGCCATTCCCGACAGCATATTATTGAAGCCCGGCCCCCTAAGCGCCGAAGAATGGAATATCATACGCCAGCATCCGCGTTACGCGCGTGAACTTCTTTCGCCAATTTCCTTTGTGCGGCCTGCGCTGGACATTCCCGTGTATCATCACGAAAAATGGGATGGGACCGGCTACCCTGACGGGCTGAAAGAAAATCAAATCCCATTGTACGCGCGGCTGTTTGCCGTGGCGGATGTCTATGACGCGCTTACATCCAACCGTCCGTACCGGCTGGCCTGGACGAAAGAGCAAGCCATTGCCTACATCCGCGAGCAGAGCGGCAGACATTTTGACCCGGACATGGTCAATCACTTCCTAAATATGCTGGCAGATGAGGACTGATTGACGCAGGTCCTGCTTATGATCATCTGTGTGGCTCACAAACAAAAGCCGTCAAACATTTGACGGCTTTTGTTTGTGAGCGCGGAGAGGCTCGAACTCTCAACCAATGGCTTAAATGAACTTTACAAAATGAGCGTGTTTCGAGCAGTGGATTATCAGAAAACGATAAAAGCCACATACCGTCGAAACCACCATATATAGGCAAGCGGGGGAGACGACACCGCCACAGATACTGTTGTGAGCGCGGAGAGGCTCGAACTCTCAACCAATGGCTTAAAAGGCCACTGCTCTGCCATTGAGCTACGCGCCCGAACGTAAAGCGGACTGCATTCTATCATGGGCAAGTAGAGCCGTCAACGTAATAGACTCGAATCAGGCTGCATCTAACCACATGGAGATAAAATGGCCGAAGTGAACTATGTAAATGAAAACGATTTTCAAAGCGAGGTCTTGAAGGCGGATAAGCCTGTGTTGGTGGATTTCACCGCAGCGTGGTGCCAGCCCTGCAAGATGATCGATCCAATCGTGAAGCAACTGGCGCAGGATTGGGATGGCAGGGTAAAAGTCGTCAAGCTCGATGCCGATGAGAACCCCAATGTTTTGATGCAGTACGGCGTGCTGGGGATTCCCACACTTATCCTCTTCAAATCAGGGGAAGTGAAAGAACGTGTGACTGGGTATCAGCCGAAAGAAAAGCTGGCGACGAAGCTCAATCCGCATATTTGAAAATTGAACGGAATCAAAAACGGGTCCGATCGGGACCCGTTTTTGATTCCGTTCAATCAGCCTATTTTCGCAACTGTTTTTCGAGTTCACCCAACTCCACCCTCGATGTCATATCCAGGCTGATGGGTGCCACCGATACGACGCGTTTTTTCCGCAAGGCAAAGACGTCGCTGTCCTTGTCCTCGCCGTCGAGAAAGGCCGCCTCTTTATAATTGACAAAACCGGGAACATCCCACGATTTTCGTTCAGGCGCAACCGGTTCATAATAACGCTGGCGTGCAACGCGGGTGACCTGCCATGCAGTTTTCGTTGTGGCGTCCGACGGCACATCTACTTTCAGGATTTGAACGTCCGCGGGCATTTTCTTTTGCAGCAAAATGTTGGCAAAGAACGCGGTGAAATGAGCCGCGGCCGAGAAATCCACTTCATCAGAATACGAAAGATGATAGCGTTGATCTGCCTGAAGCGAAACCGCCAGTGCCGGAAATCCCAATGAGGCGCCTTCCATCGCCGCGCCGACCGTGCCGGAGATGGTCACGCCGAGTCCAACATTCTCGCCATAGTTGATTCCCGAAACGACCAGGTCGGGTTTCTGCGGCATGATTTCCAGCACACCGTGTAACACGGCCTGCGCGGGCGAACCACTTACCGCGTAGACTGTCCAGTCCTGTCCGTTCACGCGCAGTTTCTCTTCGCGGATCATGCCGCTCGATGAGTTTGGCAGGCTGCGGCCCATTCCCGAGGACTGCTCTTTTGGGGCCGCGACCGTCACATATCCGATCGAGGCGAGCGCGCCGGCCGCGGCCCAAAGTCCGGGCGAGCGGATTCCGTCATCGTTGGTTAGAAGAATTTGCGGCTTGTCCATAGTCAGGCAAAAAATGAAGCGGGACATCCCGCTTCATTGGAGTGGCGCTCCTGGCGCGATTCGAACACGCGACCTTTTGGTCCGCAACCAAACGCTCTGATCCACTGAGCTACAGGAGCATAGGCAAGCGAGGATTTTAATTCACAATTGGAGCGAGGTCAAGGAAACATATCCTGGGGATGAGGGTTGAAGCGCGGATTATCCATAAACCGATGGAGGCGTTTCGCTGCTGCCAAGTGCGACCAAAGAGTCCCGTCATTTGGCAAGGAAGGAGCCGAAGCATACGCTCCTTTCCGTTCGATCCATGCCCGGCGCAAAAACTTTACAGATCTTTACTTCAATCTTTCCGCCACCAATTCCGCCACGTCCCTGACTTGAATCCCGCCGTCGTCGGCTTTCGACGCGTCGCTCATCATCGTCAGACAGAATGGGCAGCCAACCGCGACCGTTTCTGCCCCAGTCGTTTTTGCTTCCGCGAAGCGCGCTGCGTTGACTCGGCTCGTGCCGTTCTCTTCTTCCTTCCACATTTGTGCGCCGCCCGCGCCGCAGCAAAATGATTTTGAAGAATTGCGCGGCATTTCGATCACTTCCAATCCCGCTGACTTCAAATCCTCGCGCGGCGCATCAATGATTTTGTTTTGCCGTCCGAGATAACATGGATCGTGGAACGTCACTGTCAACCGATCACTGCTCACTGATAATTGTATCTTTCCCGCGGCGACCAGTTCATTGATCAACTGCGTGTGATGGATGACCTTGTAATTTCCGCCGAACGCCGGATACTCGTTCTTGATCGTATGCAAACAATGCGGACATGTCGTCACGATCCGCACTTGGCGGGACGACCCCGCCACTACTTCATTCAGGATTTCAACATTCGCTGTTGCCAGCCCGAAGAAAATATCTTCGCGCCCGGCGCGGCGGGCAGAATCGCCGGTGCATTGTTCGTTCTGTCCAAGCACCGCGTAATTGACTCCCGCCGCGTTCAATATTTTTGCAAATGCCTGTGCGGTCTTTTGGGCGCGTGCATCCGTTGCTGCTGCGCAGCCGACCCACCATAAAATTTCCGGTTCGGGATTCTTTTCTATCGTTGGAACATTCAAGCTGGTTGCCCATTTCATTCGGTCGGCCTGCGAAACGTTCCACGGGTTCGCGTTGCGCTCCATTCCCTTGAATGCGTTCTCCAACTGCTTCGGGAATTTGCTTTCCATCATGGAAAGATTGCGGCGCACTTCGAGGATGTCGCGCATCGGCTCGTTGCCGACCGGGCAAATATCCACGCATGCGCCGCAGGATGTGCAAGCCCACACGGCTTCTTCCGAAATCAAATCCAGCATCGGCACATCCATGCCGCCGCCGTGATTGAAGTTATAGCGTTTGTTGATTTCCAGCGCGGCGGGTGAAAGCACCTTGCCGGTGTTATATGCCGGGCAGACCTCCTGGCAACGGAAACACATGATGCACGCGTACGCGTCCATCACCTGCTCCCAATGCAAGTCCTTCATCGCCGCCGCGCCGAATTGCTCGATCGAAGTGTCGTCGAGATTGATGTAATTCAATTCGCCAATCGAACGGCGCTGCGGCTTCATCCAGATGTTCAACGGCGCGACGAAAAGATGGATGTGTTTTGAATAAGGGAAATACGGGAGGAAGGCGACCACCGCGCCAAGCGACAGCCAAAACATCGCATGTTCGCCGATAAGCAGCGTGTTTGCGTTCACCCCGGACCACAAAGCGGCCACCGCTGAAATGGTCGGCTGCCAGCTGTCGCGGACTCCGTTCAACGCGAGATAAAACGACTCGCCCAAATAACGCGACGCGTTATGGATGATGATGAATCCCGCCACGATGGCCGAGTCGCGGCTGATGCCGGTGCGCGCATTCGGGTTGAGCAGCGTCGTCTTGCGCGTGGACAAAACCGCCGGTCGAAGTGCGAAGCGCCGGATGACCATGATGACCATCCCAAGCAGAATCGCTACGTTGGCAATGTCCGCGAAGAGTCTGTACACATCCCCGAATACTCCGGTTTGTTCGAGAATATTGAAGCCCGTAAAACCATAAGTCAAATCGGAAAGATTGACAACCAAAAATACCAGAAAGCCCCAGGCGATCATGGCGTGAAAAATGCTGGGCCATAACCGGAAACGAAAAACAGGCTGAAGAGAGATGAGTTTTGCGAAGGTTTTGGGAATGCGTTTGAAAGCGGCCTTCCAATCGGGCCTGCCCCGCCCGCTGGAGATCAGCTTGACGATGCGATCCACGCCGCGATAGGTGAAATAGAGCGAGACGAGCGTTGCAATTGCAAAGATGATTTTTTCGATGGTGGTGAGCATGATATCTCCATAACGCCCTCACCCTGTCCCTCTCCCGTTGGGAGAGGGGATAGGGATGAGGGGAATGTTTTAGTTTAGCACAGAATTTTCAATTGGGAATTCCGGCACAACCGGAGCTATGGGAAATCATCAGGAAGGCCCTAAAGGCACAACGATCACCGGGATCGTATAAATTTGTATGGGCGGCGTGTTGGATTCGAATGGACGATGATAGATCAATTTCAACGTTGTCTTGCCGGGAGCGATTGCCTGAAAACGTAATGTCTGGGTCCCGCCCTGTCCGGGCACGGGATTGGAACTCGAACTGTTATATTCCGTCTTGCCGACTTGCTTGAGAATGTTCGTATCCACTTCGCCAACATCCCATGTATAACCAGTGGTTGGGTTTGCAGGAAGTTCAATCACCACTTTGCCGCCGACATAGAGTGTTGTGGGTTGGCCATTGTTGGCTTCGGTGAGATTCGAGTCCTTTGGCCCGCAGCCCGCCAGAAGTCCCAGAAAGAGCGGAAGGATCCATATCCACAATATCTTTTTCATGAGTGCGTCCTCCTATTTGCTGATGTCGTTGACATAATCCCTGGCGGGCGCGCAGACGTCCGTGAAGCGGGATGACATTGCATCCCAGGTAAGTTTTTGTTCGGCAGTCCAGGTCGCGTCGACCGCCAAACCCAGGCAACCCGCGCCGGCGTTGTAATCCACGAGAGTGAACTTCCACAGGTCTTCGTACGAAGCTACCGCGCTCGGCAATTGTCCCGTATTATTCTGGATGACCTGCGCGGTCTGCTCGCAGCTTGCAAGCAATGTATGAGCAAACACACCAACACTGAAATTGGCCTGGCTCAAATCAATGCCCAGCGGACAATTAGCGCAAGTGGCATTCACGCTGCTGACCAGTGCCTGGCGCAGCAGTTCCTGATCAGCGGGTTTGAGATTCAAATAGCCCTGACTGCATGCCTGCTCCGAAAGCACCAGTGGACAGTATTGGCCGAAGAAAGATGGATTCCATAACAGGGTTGCATCCGCGCCATTATTAGTGAGTTGACCAAGCCCTGCGTCGGCGCTGGCTTTGAAGACTCCCGGCCAGAATTGACTTTCGCGCGCGAAGAGATTCTTGAGCAATTGCGCAGGCACGCTGGTTTTGTCCGCGGTATTGATGATGAGGGAATCGAATTGGTTTTGCCATTGATCCACCGCACTGCGCGCAGCTTCCTGGCCGCATTGATTCGCGCCGCCGTCAGGCAGGAGCCCCCCATCGGGACAGGCACCTGCGTTCACCGCGCCTTCCAGGATCAAATTTGCCGAAAGATAATTGTAGGGAATGTCGCTGGTTAATTCGGATGCATCTTTGGGCGTACTCAGCCAGGGCGGCGGCCCGCCGACCGGGGGGAATACATCCCACGTTGCGGCGCAGGATGCGATCTTGACTCCCTGCCACTGGCTCGAAAGCACATCCACATAATACGAGGCCCGATCTGGATTGCCCGCGTCGGCGCTGGCAACACGTACCTGCGCGGTGAACGCCTCGCTGCTGTCGCCATAACTTGACCACGCCCAAAAGCGTAAATTGACTCCGTTGGGTTTGGTGGGGGCGAGTTGAAGTTTGCAGGTCGGGTCGCACGTGAACGGTATATTGTCCATCGTGCCTTCGATGCGGGTGATATGTTCGTTGGGAAGCGGCTCCTGGCCCTGAAGCACAAGGATTGGAGTCGTCTCACAAATATTCGTGCCGGACCTCGAAACGGCATCGCAGTTTTCGAGCGACAGCCTAACGACAGGAGGCGGCAGTTTCACTGTCACTTCCTTCTTGGCCGGTTTGGTGTCCACGAGATAAACGTAGTAACCCCCGCATTGACTCGGCGCGGAGTTGATGCAGGGCTTTTGATCCTTCCACTTGTCATAGACCGTTTGGTCGCAGTTGGAGTAAACATCCCCCAGGGTGGGTTGTCCATCATGGTCAATCTCGATGGCGCAGACGGTTTTATTGTTTTTCCAGTAAGCCATCCACCACGTATAGAGCGTGACGTCCACGGTGATGGTGGTGATTCTGTCGGGGCCGGGGGGATCTGCGGATGGAGCCGCCCGGCTGGGGGTCGCGGGAAGAAACGCCAAACCGCCGATAATCAGCAGAAGGGCGAGGCTTCCTCGTACGAGCTTCTGAGTCCTCAAACCTGTCACAACAAAACGCAGAGTCCGCCCTCATTATAGCGGACTCTGTTGGGTACGCAACTACTTTTTCTTCGTGACTTTCTTCTTGACTTGCCGCGGCCCGGGTTTGGACCTGCCGGCCGTTGATTTTGCCTTTGGCCTGGGCACAGCCGCTTTCGCTTCCTCCCTGGCCGGGGGCAGTGTGCTTTCTTCCTTCATGTTTTCGAGCGTGTCCAAATCCTGCTTCAGGTTGCGTGAGCGGATAAAGAGACTGAACAAATAAATCGCTGTGACCAAAAAGAAGACAACGTAGCCAGCGATCATGTACCCGGATGTATCGGGAGGCGCATCCTGCAAAAACATCGTAGGCTCCTAACGCATGACTTTGAGTTTTAGCTGTTCCACTTTCGCCGCAAGGTTGCCCATGCGGATGCGGTTCCAGAACAGGTCAATGAAAATTACGGTGAAGGCAAACAGCGCGAAGAAGAATGCGACCTGCATGCCTCCCGTCATGTCGAACGTCCCGGTTGCGCTCGGGTCCGCGCTGCCGATGACGACCGGATGAATCGTGCGGAACAACCGGATCGAAAAGAATGTGATCGGCACGCTGAGCGAACCGACCAGCGCATACACCGCGCCAAAACGCGCGCGGCGGTCGGGGTCTTCGATGCCTTCGCGCAGCATGAAGTACGCGATGTAAATCAGTTCGGTGATGGCGGCGGTGGTCAGGCGCGGATCCCATGTCCACCACGTGTTCCAGACCGGGCGCGCCCAGATCGAACCCAGCACGATGGTGATGAAGAAGAACACGAGGCTGATCTCGACCGCCGCGACTTCGATGATGTCCCATTTTGGATTCTGTGTCCGCAGGTAAACAATGCCCGCGACGGCTGCGGCGAGGAAGCCCAACATGCCGACCCAGGCGGTAGCAATGTGGAAATAAAATACGCGCTGGACCTGTCCCATCGTGGCTTCTTCGGGCGCGTAGATCAGAGCCAGATACGTTGATACCGCAAGAAGAAGAACGGAAACAATATCAAGAACCTTTAGAGTCGTTGGCTTGGAGTCTCTTTTATCTTCAACCTTATCACTTGTCTTGTTTTGCGGGGAAAACTGGCCTGTTGGTTTCGTAGCAATGTTCTTGCTAACAATATTTTGGGGCTTCTGACTTATCAAGTTGACTTCCTTTTCTCTATTTTGGGTAAGACGTTTATTATGTTCATAAATTTTTGGCGTGGGTTCTTTCATCTCAGGTTGTAAAATGGCTTGTTTCATATTCAGTGACAGATCTTCGTTCAACGTTTTATTTTCATCTGGTTTCTTAATTTCATTAACTGATGTATTTTGGACAGCGACAGATACTGCTGCTCCGACTGCTTTAGCTCGAGTTTCAAGAGAACGAAGTAATTTGGAATAACTTGATTCATCAAAGTTGTTTCCGTCGAAGAAAAGGTTTACCCACTGCCAAGATCGCAACCGATATGGCACTTCACATTCCTCCAGTTTTACAGGGATGAGATAAATCGTATTCTCTGGCTTTTCATCCGCGGCATCAAGCGCGGCTTTGATTTCTTTCTGAAGGTAACCTTCTTTTGATACCGAGTTTTTTGATAAACAAATGACTACAGCATCAGAATCAAGTACAGCACGCGGAATTTCATCGCGCCAATATTGACCCGGCAATAACTTTTCCTCGTCAAACCACACATCTATGCCGTTTGCAATTAGACGTTTGTATAAAGCGCGAGCTATCGGCTTATCATTGGAAGCGTGGCAAAGAAAAACACGGAGTGGACGGTTCGGGTTATTAATCATAATTACCTGCCAAGGATGTTGTTTAATTATTATACGTCATCTCACCAAAGAGAAAATTGAAGAAGAACATCATTCCTCTACCACATAATCGAAAACCATGAATGCGATTGCAACGAAAATTATGTCATAGACGATCAGTAGGTTGATCCACGGCAGGATCATCGAAAATTCGTCGCCATTCAGATATCCGCCGCTGGCCTTGACGGCTGCGATCAAAACCGGGATGGCGACCGGGAACAGCAAAATGGGCAGGAGCACGTCCCGCGTGCGCGTCTGGACGGCCATGCTGGCGAGCAAGGTCCCGACGGCGATGTAGCCGATCGAGCCGAGCAGGATCACCATCAACAGGCCGGGATTGAACAAGTTGACGCTGTAAAGAAAGGAGTAAACAGGCAGGATGACAATTTCGACGATCAACATGAACGCAAGATTGCTGATGACCTTGCCGAAGTAAATCGCGGCGCGGTCCACGGGCGCGAGCAAAAGCCCATCGAGGCAGCCGCGGTCTTTTTCGACGGCCATCGAGCGGTTGAGGCCGAGGGTGCCGGCAAAAGCAAAGGTCACCCAGAGCACACCCGAAGTCACGGATTGACGCGTCTTGATGTCCAGCTCGAGGGCGAAGTTGAAGATCAGAATCACCAATAATGAAAAGACCAGCATCGAAGAAAAAAGTTCGCGTGAACGATATTCGGCGGTCAGGTCTTTCCATGCCACCGCGCCGACGGCTCGAACAAACCCGACGGTGGACGACGGACGGCGGACAGTGGTTGAGGAAACGGTCAACGGTCTACTGTCCATGGTCAGTTCGCCAGCGCTTGTTTGTAGAATGAAAGCAAATTGCTTCTGCTGAGTCCCTTGCGCGTGACCGAAGCGGCGATGACGCCGCGCGACAGGATGTCGAAGCGCGTTGCCAAATCCTCGGCGCGGACCAGATCATGCGAGGTCATCACCACGGTGCGTCCCTGCGCGGCGACGGAACGCAGAACATCATCCAGCATGGACGAGGCATCCTGGTCGAGGCCGGTGTACGGTTCATCGAAGAGCATCACATCCGGATCGTGAAGCACGGCGCGCCCGATGGCGAGACGCTGCTGCATCCCGCGCGAAAACGTGCGGACCAAGTCGTGCCGCCGCGCGGATAATCCAACCATTTCGAGAACTTCTGTGATTCGTAATTCGTAATTGGTAATTCCGTACATGCGCGCGAAGAAACGCAAATTCTCCTCCGCGGTCAGGTCGCCGTAAAGCAAAGGCAGATGCGAGACAACTCCCAATCGCGCGCGCACCGCGGCGGCTTCGCTCGGGAGGCGATACCCTGCCACGCGGATTTCCCCCAGCGATGGACGCGAGAGCGAGGCAAGGATGCGAAGAAAAGTCGTCTTGCCTGCGCCGTTCGGACCCAGCAGCGCGACGAACTCGCCGGGCTGAACATCGAAGTCCACGCCGCGCAGGACGGTTTTCATGCCAAAACGTTTGACGAGTTTTTTAACTTCGATCATGGTGGATCTACGCCGCGATGTCGAATAACGAATATCGAATATTCGGAATTCGATATTCGTTATTGCATCATTCCTTTGAGCAATTCTTTCAGTTCGTTCCGGCGTTGATTGTACGCCTCATCCGCGATTTTGCCGGCGCGGTGCAAATCATCGAGGGCGATGATCGCGTCCAGCACTTCATCGGATGATTCGAAATCAGGTTCTTCCTCGCCCTCGTCTTCGTCAACGCGTCTGCGGTCACGGATGAAAAGGAATCCGCCAACGGCGATCAGGACGACGCCCAATGCCCCTGCGCCAACGAGCAATCCCTGCGTGGTGGTATCCGTTGTGGTGGTGGCCGCCGCGCCGGCGCTGGCCGTTGATGGCGGCTGCCCGCTGACGGTGAAGTCCAGTGTGTCACCAGCATTCATGTTGGATGCCTGAAGTTCCTGATAGTTTACATTTTGAATGGATTGAACGCCGAGGTTCGTCAATTGCGGGCCGCTCACTTTCATCCCATCCGGGATGAGCAAGACTGCCGAGGCTGCGTTAATAACAAAGGGCTGCTTGATTTCAACTTTATTATCGTAAGGCAGGTTGAAGAACGCGATGATCGAATATGGTTTGCTGTTCGGAATCGCGGCCACGCCCTGATCTGCCGCGACGAACTGCGCGCTGTTCTGGCTTTGATCGGCCTGGTAGCCGGTGTTCTGCGCGCCGTCCGGCAGTTTGATAAACGGTATCGTCGAGCCGTCCGTGGAAATGATCACAGCCTTGTCCGTCGAATTGGTAAACGCATAAATTTCGAGAACCTGCACCGTGCCTTGCGTGCTGAAGTCGGTATAAAAATGGATCTGGTTGAACGTCAACGTATTGAAGTCGGTTGTGGAATCATAGAGCTTGACCGGCGTCAGCGTCAGATTCGTCGTCCCGGCAGTGACAGTGCCGAACGTGGATTGATATTTGATTCCGCCATAACTGACTTCTACCATGAAGATGCGGCTGGCCGGCATGGCAACATGGTCGAAACTGAATGTGCCATCGGTCGCAGACGTTCCGTCCAGCGTCAGCACTTCCTGCGGACCGGTCGTGCCTGTTGCGCTTTGTCCATGATCGTAGCCATGCAGCGTGACACTCAGATTGGCCGGGACGCTTCCGCCGCCTGCCATTTGGATCGTACCGCTGACGCTTCCAGTACCGGCAACGGTTGCGGCCGCGGACGCTGCGGCGGCTGGCGTTCCCGGAGTTTGATTGGCGGCTGACGGCGTTTCCGCAGTTGCCGCGCCCGCTTCCTGTGTCCCGCCTGCAGGCACAGGTGTCGTTGTCGAAACGGGAGCCGCCACCTCGGTCGCGGTGGGCTGCGCCGCGACAACGAAAGTCAAGGTTCGGATGTACGCGGCAACGTCATAAGCTTGCGCGTTCGTAAAGTTTTTTCCAAATGCGGGGATGTTGCCGCTGCCGTTCCTGATGATCCCAACGAGATCGGCTTCGGAAAGTTTTGCCATTTGCTGCAGGTCGCTGAATTTACCGGCGCAGCCCGCGCAATTCGCGTCGAAGAGCGATTTGCCCTGCGCGATTTGATTGGGCGTCGTGTGCAGCGTCATCACATAAGCCACCACGTCCCAGCGTTCCTGATCGCTCAACGCGCCGATGAACGGCGGCATGAAGCGGTCGAGGTTGCCTTCCGAAACGACCTTGTACCATTGCGCAGGCGAGGCTGACTGCGCCACATCTGCCAGGCCGATGCCCGGAACCGTGACTGGCAATTGCATACTTTGCGGGCCATCCCCCAAACCTTTATCGCCATGGCATGCCGCGCAATTTTGAGCGTAGATCAGTGCGCCGTTTTGCGGGTCTGGCGCGGCGGATGGATATAACGCGCCGAGCGTGGGCATGGGCGTGGGCGAAACGTAGTTGGGCGGCGGGGTGATATCTTCTGACAGGGAAAAATTGCAGGCGGTCAGCGCCATTGCAAGAAGAAGGAGAATGATGGAGAGCCGTAATTTCATGTGAGTCCTTTGATGATCAAAACGCAAAGCGTAAAACGCAAAACGCAATTTGCGTTTTGCGTTTTACGCTTTGTTTACGTCAGCGCTTTGCCGCAGCTTGGACAAAAATGATCGGAGACCATGACGGACTTGCCGCAGCGCGGACAAAATCCCGCAGACTTGGTTTTATGTCCCTTGCGGCGCGCGGCCAGCAGCGATTCGATATCGTCGTCGGAGACCGGCGCAGCCTGGACTTTTGCCGCGTCAACCCGGCGGGCAGCCACCGCTTTTTCCAGGCGGTCTTCGGCGCCCTCACCGTTATCCCCTTTCCCGATGGGAGAGGGGTGAAGAGGTGAGGGAGGTGTCAGCGCGTCCAGTTTCTTTAGAATCTCCGCGCCTTTCTGCAAAAGGTCCGTGCGCTGGGCCGGATAGTCTTCTTCGGGAATTTTGCCAAGCCTGAAATCGAAATCCAATTCCCGCAAGGCATTGATGATGCGGTCACGTTCCGCCATCAGCGAAGATGTTTCCTGCGTGCCTGCGGAGGCGCGGCGGGCGCGGTTGTCGAACAGCGGCGCGGCGAGATAAAGCCCCACGCCAAGCAAGAGAGCTACGAGCAGGAGAATTGCACCGATATCCATCCCGCCTCCCTCTATTGCTGCTGCTTCAACAGCGGATCAAGGACGGCTTTGATCTCATCCACCGATGAGAATGGGCCGATCTGCGCGTATTTGAGCATGCCGTTCTGGTCAATGAAATATGTTTCGGGAACGCCTTTGATGCGGAACAACTGCGAAACCTTCGTGCCCAGGTCCGGGCCGTTGGCAAATGTAATCCCGAATTTCTGGAGATAGGCGCGCGCTTCGGGTTCGGTGTCCACGTAATCCGCGCCGATGAACACGACCTTGCCGGTGCCGTTGTAGTATTGCCAGGCCCCTTCGAGGTCGGCGGCTTCCTGTTCGCACGGCTTGCACCACGAAGCCCAGAAGTTGATCATCACCACTTTGCCGCGATAATCTGCAAGATCGAATTGAGTCTTTCCGTTCAGTTCATAGCCGCTGAACAGAGGCATCGAGAAATTCGGTATGTTCGCGCCAGGCTGAACCTGCCCCTGCTGCGAACGATTGAGGCCGAAGGCAACGACCGCAAGCAATCCGACCAGCAAGGCCCAGATGATGATCTGGACCCAGAGCGGGACGCTGCGGCGCGGCGCGGCTTTTGCGGTTTCGTTCATAGAATCTCCTGTGAAGCGGATGGCGAGTCCCCCCGCTTCGCCGCGATGACGGAGGAGTGTCATCGCTTTCCGGTTTTCATTTTCTCTTTTTTAATTCTTCTTCCAGGCGCGCAACGTATTCATCCTTTGGCGCATCCTCTCCCTCACTCATGCCTCTCCCATTGGGAGAGGAGGACAGAGGGGAGAGGGCGGAGGCCGCCGGAGGCTTGATCCACCCGCGCATGGCGCGGAACAAAAGGAATGCGCCCGCCAAAATGATGAGCGGTGGAAGAACATAAACGAGCCAGTTGAGTCCGGAGGCGGGCGGCTCAGCCAAAACACGCACGCCGTATTGCTGGACGAAATACTGTTTGATCTGCGCCTCCGTCCAGCCCTCCGAGAGCTGCTGTCGAATCAGATCGCGCCACTGGCGGCAGGCTTCGGTGGGGCAAACGTCCAGCGGCGTATTTTCGCAAACGGGACAATACAGTTGATGCGCGATCCGGTTGACCTCGTCATCCGTCGGCGTTGGACTTTGAGCGTGGGCCGTGGCCGCCCAAAATCCCGCGAGAACGATTCCAAAAGCCAACGCGTAAAGCGCAAAACGCAAAATTCGATTCATCAAAGTGTTTCTTTCTTCGCGTCTTAGTCCGCCGCGCTGGTTTGTTCCGCACGACGGGCGCGCCAACGCACCGAAGCGTATTCCGGGTCGCGGTCGGGCCAGGCGGCAATAATAATGCCAACGAAGAAGACCAGGGAGCCAATCCACAACCAGTTGATCAAAGGATTGACAAAAATCTTGAACGTTGCGCCGTTTGCAGAGGCAGGCTGCCAGTCCACCAGAAGAACATAAAGATCATCCTGCAGGGTTGGGCGTTCGCCGGGGATGGTCATGTTCTGCTGCGCGTCGGGATAATAGTCAATGCGCGGGTAGAGCTGACCCAGGTAACTGCCGTTCTTGTCGTAAACGTTGACCACCGCGCGCGTGACCTGTCGGTTATCTGCCGCCGTGAATTGCGCGATCGATTCGTATTTGATCGAGTAGTTGCCCAAGGTCAGCGAGTTGTTCAGCGCCAGCGTGCCCTGCGTCTGAATTTGGAACGCATTGATTCCCAATATACCAACCGCCATCAACATCATGCTGATGTGGATGATGTATCCGCCATACCGGCGGCGGTCGCGTCCGAACAGATTCCATAAAGCGACTGCGACATTTTCCTTTGCGGCTTTGGAGCGCGCCCAGGCCGCGCGCCAGAATTCATACAATGTGACCAGCAAAACGAGGGCGATCAGATAGAAGCCAACCAGGGCGATGATGTTCTGTGTGTAGGTGAAGAATAAGATGATCGTGATCACCAGCGCGGCAGCGGCTGACTTCCAAAGCACGCGGCCAATCGTGCCAACCGTCGAACGTTTCCAGGTGGAGAGGGGCGCAATGCCCATCAGGAACATCAACGCCGCAAATAGAGGCGCGGTGGCGCGGTCGTAGAATGGGGGGCCGACAGTGACGGTCTGACCCGTGAAGAGCTGCGAAACAATGGGGAAGACAACACCCCAGAAACAAATAACGAGCACGCTCATGAATAACAGGTTGTTGAGCAGGAAGAGCGCCTCGCGCGACAGCAAAGATTTCATTTCGGTCTCGCCGCGCAAGTCGGGCCAGCGGTAGATCAGAAGCGCGAGGGATGTGATGAATGTGAAACCGATGAAGACGAAGAAAACGGGGCCGATCGAGCTTTGAGCGAAGGCGTGAACCGAGGAGAGGACGCCGGTGCGGGTCAGGAATGTGCCGAAGATGACCAGCGAATAAGTCAGGATGATCAGGATCATGTTCCATTGTTTGAGCAGACCGCGCTTTTCCTGGATCATGACCGAGTGCAGGAAAGCCGTCCCGGTGAGCCAGGGCATCAAAGCCGCAATCTCCACCGGGTCCCAGCCCCAGAAGCCGCCCCAGCCCAAAACGTCGTATGCCCAGCGGCCGCCCAACACCAGTCCGAAAGAAAGGAAGAGCCAGGCGATAAGTGTCCATCGGCGCGTGATGCGGATCCAGCGGTCATCCGTGCGGCCAGTGATCAGCGCGGCAATCGCAAATGCGTACGGGATGACGAAAGAAACGAAACCGAGATATAGCATCGGCGGATGAATGATCATGCCGGGATGCCGAAGCAAAGGATTGAGGCCGTTCCCATCAGAGGGGAAGTAGGCGACCGCGCTCGCGGATGGGGCAAACATGCTGGTCACGATTTGGCCGCCCGTGGTCTGCCAGAAGCGCGCGAATGGATTCTCATAGAAGACAACAAGGCTGAGGAAGAATGCAGTCGTAAGAGCCGTGACGACAATGACCCACGGCAGGAATTCGCGATCGCGTTCCCACTTGCGGAGGGTGACCAGAGATGCAAACGCGGACATCAGCCACGACCAGAAGACCAGCGATCCGGCCTGCCCGCCCCACCAGGCTGTGATCTTCAGGTAAGTCGGCATTTCACGGCTGGTGACTTCGTAAACAAAAGAGACTTCAAAGTGATTCGTGATCAGAAGATAGATCAGCGTGCCCGCCGCAAGGCTGATCAGCGGCCACAGCAGCAACATGGCCCGGCGCGCTGATTCAACAACGGCGGGGGACTTTGTCCGCTCGCCGTAGATTGCCGCGCCCACGCTGTACAGGGCAACAATAAAAGCTACAACAATGATCCCATATCCAATTTCAGCAAACATGCGGGCTCCTGGAAACAAGACCTGACAAGCTGTATGCTTCGTCAGGTCTTGCGTGAAGATCAACCACCAGTCTGATTCGGTACAGCGTTTTGATATTTAGTCGGGCATTTAAGCAGAAGTTCATCGGCGTGGAAGACTCCGTCTGCGCCAAGCTGTCCGGTCATGATGGCCTGCGCTTCGTTCTTGAGCAGATCCGGCTTGGGCCCGGTATATGTTATTTTGATGCGCGACCGGTTCGGGTCAATGACCGCAGCGTGAAGCACGGCAGCCAGTCCGCCTTGCGCGTCGATCAGGTTGTTGTCGGCGGGAACGTTCGCAACGTCGAACGTCAGCGTCAGCGTTTTCGGGTCATACTGTATGGTGTCGCCCACGACTGCGCCTGAGATCCGCAGGCTTTTGCCAGCCACGCTTTGACCCTGTGCCTTTAGCTCATCAATCGTCATGAAGTATTCGGCGCTGGCTTGTGTGGATGAAACGATCAAATAAACAACCGCCGCCAGAATCAACACTCCTCCGATTATGAATTTCGTGCGTCCCATGTAGTGCCTCCGATGCGAGATAAAAAAACACCTGAACGTATCTTATTTTACATGTGGAGATTAATGAAGACTGAAAATGTCTCAGACATTCGTCATTGAATATTCCCGATTTTATCCCATTTACATTGTGACGGATGCCCCCGTTTTGCAGTGGTCATGAGTTCATTGGGGCAGGAACACGCTTTCTCAATTCAGGTGGGATTATGACATTTGTCGTACTTGTTCGGTCTGATTTTAACTTGTGACTAATGTTACAAAGCCGTACAATCTTGCTATAAAAACCCAAATTAGGGCATTCTGGCTTCAAGAAGGAGGTGACCCGGGGCAGCAAAGTATTAGAAGGGATTTTTTCAACCCAATGAAAGGAGAATGAGTTTATGTCACTAAAGAAGATACTTATTTTAGCGGGTTTGCTGATTGTGACAGCGGCAGTTTTGGCGGCCTGCGGTGGAACATCAGCCACGCCAACAGCCAACGCAACACCAACCCCCACCAAGCCAGCACTCCAAATTCCAAATGAGGATGCATTCCTTGGTTCTGGGCACGCCAATGCAAAAGCAGAAGCTTTCAACCATTGGAACAGTGCAAATCCCGCTGTGGTCCCGGCCACTTGTGCCAAATGCCATACTTCCGCCGGCTTCCAGGATTTTGCTGCGAATGGCAAGGTCACAGCGGATGTTGCAGCCCCGGCCGGCACATTGGATTGTATGACCTGTCACAATGCGGCGGCCATGGCCCTGACCTCTGTGACTTTCCCCTCGGGTAAAGTGATCAACACGTCGGAGGAAGGCGAGGCGATCTGCATGAGCTGTCACCAGGGACGCGAGTCCATGGTGAGTGTGGATAAGCAGATTGCGGCTTTCAAGGTCACCGATCAGGATGCTGTCGTCAAACCAATGACTGATTCGAGCGGCAAAACGACGAACTTCGGCTTCATTAATATCCACTATTTTGCTGCCGGAGCAACACTTTACGGCTCGCAGTCCGAGGCCGGTTATCAATATCCCGGCAAGATATATGATCCACAATTCCGCCATGTCGAGGGGATGGATACCTGTGTTGCCTGTCATGACCCGCACTCTCTTCAGGTCAAAGTTGACAAATGTGCAGAATGCCATAAGGGCGTCAAGACCGTAGATGACCTGAAGAACAACCGCGAAAACGGTTCCCTCGTTGACTATAACGGCAACGGCAATGTCACGGAAGGCATTTATTACGAACTGCAGGGCGTGCAGGATACGCTTTACAAAGCCATCCAGGCGTATGCCAATGATGTTACCAAGACCCCCATCGTTTTTGACGGCACTACGTACCCATATTTCTTCGTTGCCGGCAGTGATGGCAAGCCTGCCAAGGATGCCAAGGGCAACGCGATTCCCTACAATGCGTGGAGCGCCCGCCTGCTGAAGGCAGCCTATAATTATCAACTCGCAGCGAATGACCCGGGTGCGTATGCACATAACGCCAAATACGTCATCGAACTGCTCTATGATTCGACCGCCGACCTGAACACCAAGCTGTCCACGCCGATTGATATGAGCAAGATGAACCGCGACGACACCGGTCACTTTGCGGGCGACACGCTGCCATTCCGCCATTGGGACAGCAATGCCAATGGCCTTGTGGATGCAGCCTGTGCCAAGTGCCACAGCGCGACCGGTCTCCCGACTTTTCTCGCCAACGGTGGAACGGAAATCGTCACCAAGTCCGGCCTTCAAATCACTGGCATCGTTGGTCAGCCAATTTCGAACGGCTTTGCCTGCACGACCTGCCATGACCCGGCCAACTTCCCGAATCGCTATGCGGTTACAACAGTGGCTTTCCCCAACGGCGCACAATTGACCTTCAGCACCGAAAAGGATGCTAATGGCAACCTGAAGCCGGTCGATTCGAACTTGTGCCTCGAGTGCCACCAGGGGCGCGAATCAACTGTGACCGTGAACAATTATCTGGCTGGCAAGGATCCAGACAAGGTAGACGCAAAGATTGGCTTCAAGAACGTTCACTACTTTGCCGCCGGCGCGACGCTTTTCGGCACACAGGCCCAGGGCGCGTACGAATATGCGGGCCAGACGTATGTTGGCTACAATTCCCAGCACCCGCTCAACAAGTGCGCTGATTGCCATGATGTCCATGCTTTGACCGTGAAGGTGGATTCCTGTAAAACCTGCCATACGAATGTCACTACCCAGGCAGACCTGCAGAACATCCGCGCAACCACGGACACAACTGACTGGAACGGTAATGGCGATACCACGGAGGGTATCTACAAAGAGATTGATACGTTCCGCACCGATCTGTATGCCGCGATCCAAGCTTATGCCAAGAACAAGGCTGGAACGCCGATCGCATACGATCCCAATTCCTACCCCTACTTCTTCGTGGCTGGCCCTGACGGCAAACCGCTACTGGATTCCAATGGCAAGCCCACCAGCTACAATGCGTTTACACCCCGCCTGCTCGAGGCTGCCTACAATTACCAGTATTCCGTCAAGGATCCTGGTGCGTTTGCCCACAACCCGATGTACGTCATGCAGTTCTTGTATGACTCCATCAAGGATTTGGGCGGCGATGTTTCCAAGTTGACGAGACCGACGGTAGCCAAATAATCTTTTGAACGGTTCTACTGTAGCGGGCGCAATGCGCCCGCTACTTTTTTATGAAAAGTGTGCGACCACTAATCATACCGATTTGGTGATAAATAGCACTTTCCCCTATTGGAAAACTACATAGAATCGGTTTATGTGTCCGCACTTGGGCATGATTTCTCGAAAAGATCTGTTCGGAAATTCAGGAGAATGCAGCGATGAAGTGGTTTTCCAATAGATTTAAGTTGGTATTTTTAATTGTCGGGGTGATTTTGCTCTTCGTGGCCGCGGCCGCCCTGGCTTCCCCGGCGGACGCGGCGAAACCTTCGCATCTCGTTTCGCAGTCCGCGCCTCCGGATAAGCCTTCCAACGCATATTGTTTGAGCTGCCACAGCCGATCGGGAATGACAAAAACCCTGCCCAACGGCGAGGTGCTTTCGCTTTATATTGACCCCAATTTGTTCGATCATAGCATCCATAATCAGCAGAATATGGACTGTGTTGACTGCCATACAAATATCAGCACCTTCCCGCATCCTGATTTCAAGGCAAACAGTCTGCGGGATGTCACTCTTCAACTCTACGGCACGTGCAAGAATTGTCATGCAAGTGAGTTCAACCAGACCCTGAACAGCGTTCATCAGAAGGCATTGGATGCGGGAAATTCCAATGCGGCAGTATGTACCGATTGCCATAATCCGCACCAACAGACGCGTTTGATTGACCCACAGACTGGAAAACTTTCACAAGATGCCCGTCTCGAGGTTCCACAGACATGCGCCCGCTGCCACAGCACGATCTACAATACATACAAGAGCAGTGTGCATGGGGCGGCTCTCACCCAATATGGCAATCTCGATGTCCCAACCTGTATTGATTGTCACGGCGTACACAACATTCAAGATCCGAATTCCGCGCAGTTCCGCAACGCCATTCCGCAATTATGCGCCAAATGCCACACTGATCCCCGGATCATGAACAAGTACGGCATCTCAACGCAGGTTTTGAACACCTACGTTTCGGATTTTCATGGGACGACCGTAACGCTCTTCGAGCAGGTCTCGCCGAATACGCCGACAAATAAACCCGTTTGTACAGATTGTCACGGCGTTCATGACATCTCCAACGTGAATAACCCTGCGACAGGCATTGCCATCAAACAAAATCTTTTGGTGAAATGCCAGCGCTGCCATCCGAATGTCACCACTGCGAATTTCACGGATGCGTGGATGGATCATTACGTGGCAAGCCCGCAGAAATTTGCGCTGGTTTATTACGTGAACCTGTTCTATAAATTCTTCATTCCCCTTGTGATTGGCGGTATGCTGGTCTTTGTTGTCACAGACTTTATCAGGCGCATGGCTGAAGCCCGGAAAGGAGCGCGTCACTAATGGCTGCGAAAACTTCCGCTCCTGTGCGGTCCCGCATGTATGTTCGCTTCTCCTTCGCAGACCGCGTACAGCACCTGCTTCTTTTGCTTTCATTCACGACCCTCGCTGTTACCGGTCTGGTTCAGGAATTTGCGGAGAATCCCGTTTCGTTGTTTATTATCCGCCTGTGGGGCAACGTGGACAATATTCGCCTCACGCACCATGCGGCCGCGACGGTCTTGATGTTGATCGCCATCTATCACATCCTGGGATTTGGTTATAAGGTCTTTGTTTTGCGCCAGCGAATGACCATGCTTCCCGGTTTCCAGGATGTTAAAGACGCTTTGAGAGCGTTTGCCTACAATATCGGCCTCAGTAAAACGCGCCCGCAGATGGGGCGCTACACGTTCGAAGAGAAAGCCGAATACTGGGCATTGGTGTGGGGAATCATCATCATGGGACTGACCGGCTTCATGATGTGGAATCCGGTTGAGACCGTCAAGTTCCTGCCCGGCGAATTTATTCCAGCTGCGAAAGCCGCCCACGGTGCGGAAGCGGTTCTGGCTGTGCTTGCCATCATCGTCTGGCACATGTACGGCGTGCATCTCAAACGCTTCAACAAGGCCATGTGGACGGGACGATTGACCGAAGAGGAAATGCTTCACGAGCATCCGCTCGAACTGGCTGACATCAAAGCCGGTATGGATAAGCCCGCGCTTGAAGCGAACGCCCTCCGCAGGCGTCAGCGAATCTATTATCCTGTGGCGGCTGTCGTTGGCGCCGCAATGCTTTTTGCAGTGTATGGATTTGTCAACGGCGAGCAGACGGCTATCACGACCATCCCGCCTCAAGCGGCGACGGTGGAGGTATTCGTGCCTGAGACGCCGACTCCTCTTCCGCCGACGCCAACGCCGCTTCCGTCTCCGACCGCCGCCCCAACGTCGGAGGCATCGAACGGCACTCCCTCATCCCCAACCTGGGATTCTACTATCGGGCCTCTTTTCGCAGCAAAATGCAATGCGTGCCACATCGCAACGATCTCTGGCGGGTTAAACCTGTCAACGTATGCAGATGTAATGAAAGGCGCGACGGATGGGCCTGTCATTATTCCGGGCGACTCGGCGCACAGTAAGTTAGTCATCGTTCAATCTGCTGGAAACCATCCGGGGCAGTTATCTGCGGATGAACTTGCCCTCGTCAAGCAATGGATTGACGCAGGCGCTCCGGAAAAGTAAGCCATTTCCCCTCACCAGCAGGGGAGGGGAAGCGGTGAGTAAGTAACGAAACAGCCGAACGGAAAACCGTTCGGCTGTTTCGTTTGTAATTGATCTTATGCCGTTGCGGTCTCTGCGGATTCAACTTTGGCTGTTTGACGTTCCTGTTCATAGATTCGATGATCCACCACGTGCAGGTAGCGGACACCAAGCGAGAATAACGTCAGCCCGTAGGAAATGATTCCCAGTCCCGCGATCCATTCGATGATCGAAGGGCGATACATGGTGTAACGTACGGTCGGTTCGCCAGGCATGTATGAAACCAATACGAGCAGGCCAGAAAGATTTGTGTCCCAGCGGTAGGCAACGACTCCGCCAACGATCAATGCCAGGGCGATCATGCGCAGGACCGGATTCGAGCGGGTCTTTTTCCTCAGCAGGATAATGATCGGCAGGACCGCACCCAACAGCATTTCGCCGAACCAGAAATTGAACGAAAGCACTCCGCTGGTCAGGATGTTCAAGCCTTCGGTGCGGCCCGCTTCATACGTGTAGGTCATCGAGAGGGCATCCCAGAAGCGGAAGTAAAGATACGCCACCATGATCCAGCCGACGAAATACGCGACGCGGTCGAGCAGTTCATCTTTGATCACCGCGCGCTTTGTTAATCGCGCCGAAAGCATGGAGGCGAAAACCGTCAGCGCCATTCCGCCTGCGATGGCCGACATGATGAACAATACCGCGATATCAGGCCGAAACCAATATGGCCGGGCTTTAAGCACCCCGTAGATCGCGCCCAGTGAAGACTGGTGGAGCATCGAAAGACATAATCCAACGATTGCCAGATAAGGCGCGTAATGATGAACGCCTTCGAGTTTTTCGGCAATCACAGGAAAATGCTTGCGAAGCCAATCGAAAGATGAAAGGATGGGCAGCACTTCCAATACCAGCACAGTCAGATAGAGACACACGCACATCGTCACTTCCCACAGCAGGGAATGTTCGTTCCAATAGATGATGGCGTGCCAGAAACGATCCGGGCGGCCAATGTCGAGCATCAGAGCCAGCATCGCCATGGTGTAGCCAGCCAGGCCGATGAACGTTGCAGTGCGCGCGACCGGCTGATATTGCTTTAGCCCAAGCAGATATACGCCGGCGCACAGAAAGAACGCGCCGCCCGCGAGGGCAATGGATGAAAGGTCAATTGTGATCCACAGGCCCCACGGCACGAGGTCCGAAAGGTGCGTGACCGAGAGTCCTTTCCAGAAGACGATCAGACCGGCGCCCAATCCCATCACGAGGAACAGACTCAAAATGGATATCCATCTGCCCCAGGCCGAGCCAAAGAAGGATTTGATGTTGGATGCTTTCATCTAGCCCTCCGCCTTGGGAGGCAAATAATAAACGCGCGGAGCCGTTCCCAGATCTTCGCGCAGACGGAAATGCGGATTCGACTTCAGGAGCCTGCTTACCGCTGAATTGGGATCGTTCAAATCGCCGAAGACGCGCGCCCCGGTCGGGCAGGCCACAACGCAGGCCGGAGTCGCATCTTCGTCCACGCCCGGCTCGAGTCCAAGCTGCAAGCCGCGGTCGATGCGTTGATAACAAAACGCGCATTTCTCCGGCACGCCGCGCGGGCGCCGCGGGACTTCCGGTTCGCCCCATTCCGGGACGGCGGGATTCGGCCCATCGAACTTTTTCCAGTTGAATGAGCGCGCTCCGTACGGGCAGGCCACTTCGCAATACCGGCAGCCGATGCAGCGGTCATAGTCCATCATCACGATTCCATCGGGGCGGTAATAGGAAGCTTTGACCGGGCACACTTCCACACACGGAGCCTTCGCACACTGCATACAAGGCCGCGGCAGATAGACTTTTTGATCGCCAACCTGTCCCGCTTCGATGACGGGATTCCACGTAATGTCAGGCGGAATGTCGTTGTGTGCGCGGCAGGCCATCACACAGTATCCGCAGCCGGTGCATTGGCTCTGGTCAATCACCATTGCCCATTGGCGTCCGCCCGTCGGCGCGGATTCGGAGGCGTTGGCCTTCTGGATGATCTGTAATCCGGCAACTGCGGCTGCGGCGACGCCGGCGACTTTGAGCAGATCGCGCCGGGAAACTTTTTCATCACTCATGCCTGCCTCCCTTGACGATGTATTTGTGATACGCGCGATCCAGCCACGGCATGAGGATCATGCCGCCTGCCAATCCAATCATGCCAGCCATCATGGCGTATCCAAACGGGCTGACTGGCGTCGGCGTGTTGCTCACGGGTGGAACCGGCGTGACCACCGCGGTCGGGGCCGGGGTGGGAGTTCCGCCCGCTGCCTCGATCTTGATCGCCGCGGCGGCGACAGCCTGACCTGGCGCGTGCATTTGATCTGCATGGCACTTGTTACAAGTATCAATGCTGGGCATGAAACTATGATCGGGGGCCTTGTGCGCGCTGACAAAGTCCGTCGCGCTGGTTGTGCCGCCCGCACCAACGCCGAGGTGACAATCAACGCAGGTCACGCCCGCCTGCGCGTGTTTGGACGTTGGGAAATTTTGCATTGCATTCTTATGGCAGGTTTCGCATAAAGCGGAACCGTCGTCGTTTGCGGGCGCGCCCGGCACAGCCTTTATTCCGGCAGCATGCGGATCATGGCACGTGGTGCAGCTCATGTTGCGTTGATAATGTGCGCTGAGTTTCCAGTTGGCGGTTGCGAACCTCGGATCACTATGACATCTGCCGCACAAATCGGGTGAAGTGTCCGTCGGTATATTTTCCACTGGATGATTGGCCGGGATCGGGCTATGGCAGACTTTGCACGAAACACTGTCCGCTTCGGACTGGCCCGTGGTCGGATCGTATCCGGTGGTGTGGCAAACGAGGCACGCGCCCGGCTTGCCCTGAGCAGTCCAGGATTGAACAAAGACCGGATCGGTCATCGCCTGACCATGAGGTCCAGCCTGCCACGTGTCGTAAATATCTTTATGGCAGGCCGCGCAATTGTCCACATTGGTCTGGCTGGTTTGCGCGGCTGACGGAGGCGGCGGAGTCGGAGTGCCACCCTGCGCCTGGGCGATGATAAGTGTCACGCCCGCAGACAGCAGGGCAAACATCACAGCGGCCAAAAAACGTTGAAAGCGTGAAATCATGGTGCGTTCTCCTTGTTAAGAATATTCAGGCGTGAGAGGGAATGGGCGCGTCGCGGAAGACTGGGCAGGCAAGGCACTCCTCGCGCAGATAACCGCTGGGCAGACGGCGCGCCTGCCAGCATGGAAGTGGAGAGAGAAAGCCGGGGCATTTCTCACGTTCTCCCTCGGGACAATGGTTGATGTTCCAGCATTCCGGTTTTTCGACCGGGGACAAATGAGCCTCGCTTTCCTTCTGCCAGCGCGCATCCAGCTTTCGCAAAAAATACACAGCCAGCGCCGTGATCAGGATTGGAACGCCAAAGCGCAAAGCCAGGCCGCCCAGCAATGCAAGCAGCGCGTTGATATCATTCATAAGTCACCTACCATCGCTGGTACGGGGCGCGCTCACGTCGTTGCATCCATTCGCCGATCAACAGCAGCAGCCCAAACGGGATGATCAGTCGGGCAAGGATCAAAATCAGCATCAATTCAGCGGCATTCATCGCATTCTCCTTTCCAGGATCACTCTTAGTTTAAGAGACAGATGAGTGAGACGTAAATTCGGATGTCTCCCCAACTTTCGATTTTGCTTCTGCGGTTCTTTCCGGACTTGGGCTTGCGGCGCGCGCCCCATGCTTTGCCTCATCGAATGGGTGATTCGCCCCATAAAACAAACTTCCCGCAGATTTGATTCTGCGGGAAATTCAAAAATCGGATGTCATTGCGAGTGGCGCCTTGGCGCCACTCGCAGCGACGTAATGGTTTATTCTGTAATATGCACTCGAGCTTTGATTTTCAAAATGCTCTTTTATACACTTCCCGTTTCGGCCAGCCTGATTGTTCCGCAAGTTCGGATGAAATTTCTTTTGCGGATTTTTTGTTTTTCAATTCGTTCTTGATCGCTTTCAGCAATTCCTCTTCCGTCCACTTTTCTCTTTCTTCTTTTTTCCTTCCTTCGATTACCAATACGAACTCACCTCGGGGTTCCTTGAAATGAACCAGTGCTTCGCTGATTGTTCCGCGCCAGATTTCCTCGTGGAGTTTCGTCAATTCGCGCGCTAGCGCAATTCGACGATCCCCCAAAACAATCTGCAAATCTTCCAATGAGTCGATTAGACGATGCGGCGTTTCGAGGAAGATCAATGTGAATGATAAATCAGTCACAGCTTTCAACGTGTTTTTTCTTTCGGATGATTTGCGCGGCAGATAACCAAGATACAAAAACGAATCCGTTGGCAAGCCGGACGCAGCCAAAGCGGCGACCGGGGCCGAGGCTCCCGGAATCGGGCTGACGTCGAAGCCGGAGACGAGCGCGGCGCGCACCAATTCGTAGCCGGGATCGTTGATGGCTGGCGTGCCGGCATCCGAGACGAGCGCCACGTCGCCCTCATTGAGCGCGGCGAGGATCGAATCGAGTTTGCTCAGCTTGTTGTGTTCGAAATAGCTGGTGAGCGGGGTGTGAATATCAAAATGAGCCAGCAGTTTTTGAGTCTGGCGCGTGTCTTCAGCGGCGATCAACCGCGCTTCGCGCAAAATCCGCACCCCACGCGGACTCATGTCTTCGAGATTGCCAATCGGTGTCGCAACCAGGTAAAGCGTGCCCATCCATTCGATTGTAACTTAAAACATTCCTCCCCCGTTTCCGAGGGAGGCTGCGAAAGGGAGAAGAAGAAAATCTATTGTTTGATGGCGTCTCCGGCCGGGGAAACGACATACCAAACGCTCTTGATACCCTGACCGTTTGTATCGCCTGCGGCAGCGTCTTTCGAGTAATAGTACAGCGGATGGCCATTGTAAGTCACCTGCATAGAGCCGTCGGCGCGGGCGGTGGTTCCGAGTTTGGTGCCATCCACGCCGCTGCCCGCGACCGGGTTTCCATTGGTGAGCAGGGCGGGCCATATACCGATGCAAGCACCCGAACAAGTGGATGCTGCGGACGTGTCATTCAGGAAGACGTAAAGAGTCATGCCGTTTGCATCGGTGAGGATCGAGCCCAACTTGGAATTACTTGTAACGTTGACGGTTGCCGGACCTGTCGGTGTGTTAACCGGAGTTGGGGAGGCGGGTGCGGCAGTGGCCGGAGCGGTAGTTGCTGGCACCTGGGTGGCTGCTTGAGCTGGCGGCGCCTGGGTTGCCGGCGGTTGTGTGGCCGGCGCTTGTGTTGGCGTTGCCTGCGGAGCGCATGCGGCTGCAAGAACGGCAAATGCGGCCAATAACGTGACTAGCAGATGTGAAGTTTTCATTTGATCTCTCTCCTTTAGACGGGCGGTGTAGGTGCGCCTTCTAAGGGAGGAATACGCATCCCAAAATACCATTGGATGTTCAAAGCATTAACCTGGAATTAGAAAATTGTGCAGGGGGCGATGAAATCTAGAAATCGATCCTGAAAACCCGCGACCCGCTGGGTTGTCGACTCCCGCCAGCGGGTTCGACTGTCACGCCAAGGCTGGTGAATGCGGAAAGTTCATTCGGCGACTTGATGGTCACCGATGTGAACGGCAGGTCCGGATCGGGATCGAACATTGCGGCGCTGGTTCGGTTCCCCTGAGGATCCACGAGCCATGCCTGATAGGTCCGATTGTCTGGTAATTGTGGAAGATCCCAAATGATCAACACGGCCACGCTACGGTCCTTATCGAGCAGGAGCGCGCCGCTGATATTGGCTGCGCTGATCGGCAGGGATTGTGTGCCGGGATAAGCCAGCATGGCGAGCGCGGTCTGGCTGGTTTGAAGTTCATGTGTAAGCTGCGCTTGTTGGCGTCGAAAGGATTGCATCTGGGACAGTGAAAATAAATTGAGCGCCAGCAAAACGATAATTGCAAATCCCAATGCAAGCCGGTCAAACGACCAGTTCCGGGGCGGACGATTCGTTTTTTGCGCAGACGGCAAACGCCTTTGTAAACGCTGGCGAAGCGCGGCGGGCGGAGCCTTTGGCGGGGCTGCCATCAGCAGGCCATCGCTGATTTGACGGCAGGCCGCCAATTCGTTCCGGCATGAAGCGCAAGTTGGAAGGTGAATCTCGAGTGCTGACGTTTCCTCCGCATCCAATGTTCCCAGCGAATACGCGGGAATATTCTCCTCGAAAATTTTGTGTTCGTCGTTCTGCATTCGACCTCTATGCTTTATACGTTTTAGCACAAGTAATTGGATTTATGGCTGTCCCCAGACGCGGCGCAGCTGTTCCATCGCGGCGCGCATGCGGGTCTTGACGGTTCCGAGCGGCCAGCCGAGAGTCTCGGCGATTTCGCTTTGGCTCAATCCCTGGTAATAGGCCAGCTCGATCACCTGACGATGGTCCGGCGTCAGCGATTGCACTGCCATGTAAAGCGCACGCCAGCGGGACTCTTCGCCCGTTGTTTTTGAATCGGGGATCACGCGCCAGAGATCGTCAGGATCGTCGGCTGTGGAAAGTGTGGGGCGACGTGATTCGAGCCGAAGACGATCCAGCGCGGTGCGGCGCGCAATGGTCAGCAGCCAAACCGGAACCGGGCCGCGTTCCGCCAGATAGAGTCGGGCGCGGCTCCAGAGCTTCAGGAATGTATCCTGCGTGGCTTCTTCAGCCAGCATCGGATCGGACAGGATGCGAAGCGTGAGCGCGTGGACTTGCGCGGCGTAACGATCATAGAGCATGAGAAAGGCATTCTCATCGCCGCCCGCAACTTGCCGGACCAATTCCTTATCGTCGGGTTTCGTCACCCTTCCATTGTACCGAATTTATAACGAGTCTGAGACTGATTGCTTGCATTACGCAGGGCGTCCCGAAGGCCGACTAAAAAAGCCTTCGGGACGCTGCGAAGAAACGAAGAAGAGGGGATGCCGATTAAGGCGTCACAACAACGGTGCCCTTCAGCGCCGGATTCGTCGTTGAATGATAGGTGAAGGTGCCGGCCTGGCTGAACGCGAACTGGTAAGTGGCACCAGCCGCGAGCGATCCGCTGTCGAAGAGACTGGCTGTATCGGATGTCACGCTTTCAGCCGCGGTGTCGTTGTTCGTCCACGTGACGGTGGTGCCAGCCTTGACCGTCAACAGAGTCGGCTGGAATCCGCTGCTGGTGATCGTGACGGTTCCACTGGAAGCCGGCGCGGGCGTCTGCGATCCGGACGCGCTGGATGAGGAAGGCGGCGAGGGCGGGGTGTGAGTCGCCTTGACGTGTTTCCCGCTTTTGCCGGCTGTCGTCGAACTGCCTCCCAAACCGATCAACTTGCCCAGGCCGAGATGCAGGGAGCAGGATGAAAGCGCCAATGCGAGCACGACGAAAAGGGATAGAAGAGTAATACGTTTCATTTTATTTTTGCCTCCAAGCAAACGCGCCAATCTTACTTCCGGCAGATTAATGCCAGATGTGTGTTTTTTTGGATTCCATCCTGCGGGAACCGCGGCCGCAGAGGATGATTTGACCGCGCTTTAGGCGTTATATGGCTTTATAATCCCGAAAACGATGTATCGAAAAGGAGAAGATAGTATGGGAAACAAGAAAGTGATTGGTATCGTCCTGCTTGTGGCGGGCTTCGTATTGATGTTCGTTTCGCTGATGGCGGATCGCATCGGAATCGGAGGCACGCCGGGCTTCGGCTATTGGCAGAGTCTGGGCAGCGTCGCCGGCGGCTTCGTCACGGCCGCGGGTTTCTATCTGGCCTCGGGTAATCGCAAGCTCACGGGCATCCTGTTATTGGCGGGCGGTGTGGTTCTACTCATCGCGTCGTTGACTGCTGACGTGATTGGCCTGGGCGTCAGCGCTGGTTTTGGATACAACCAGGTCATCGGCGCGGTTGCCGGGATCGCTGCCGCCGTAGTCGGCTTTGTTTTGTCCTCGCGGAAATGAACTGATGCAACAAAGCTGACGTTATAAAAAGATCAAGGCATGTCAACGAAATAACATGCCTTGATTTCTATTTTGTTTATTTTGCCGAGCTTCATTGACTCAAGGAGTCAGCCACCTTGAGAAGTTCGTCAAGTTGCAGCGAATCGGTGATCAGGGAATAGGTGATGCCGTTTTGTTCCCAGACCAAGGCGTTCTTTTGTGCGGGACCACTTGCAGTATCGGGAAGCCAAACGCCAGTCTGGCCCCGCACTGTGACATTTACTATTTGGCCCTTGGCAAATGTTTGCATGGCGCCTTGACTATTCTTCCATTGATTGATAATGAGAAAGTGATTTGTTGTGTCTTTATAGCCGTTTGTCACCACATTGCTGTTATCCTCTGATGTGACCATCCAGCCGCTCATGGCGGTATAACCTGCTGGAAGGTAGGATGGCGAAAGGACTGCAAATCCGGCCAGCTTCCCAGCTTCACTGGGATTCGGTGCCGATGGAACGTTGCCTATGGTTTGGATGGAAACGGAGCCAAGTGTCTTGACGACTCGGATAGGTCCCGATGATCCTTTCAAGTCAATCGGCTGGCCTCCTTGGACGAAGATGTAACCACCCACCTGGCGAACGACGCCTTGGGCGAAAGCAAGAGCGGAGGGCCAAAGCAGAATCGCAGCCGTCAAAACGGCGAGCAAAGACAAGGTCAGCGCGGCAAAGCGCAGAGCCGTATGTTTGGATTTTGTTGGCATGGGATTATTGATCCTTTGATAGAGAGCCGCGGCAAATTCGGGTTGCGGCTCCTTGCGAAATTTGGTCAGGAAATCATCGTTCATAGTTGTCATTCTCCCAATTGGAGCGCAACGTCTGAAGCGTGCGATGCAGAATCACGCCGACGTTGGATTCGGTCAGCCCGGTGAAACGTGCAATGGCGCGGTTGGTGAGTCCGCCGCCGTATTTGAGAGCCACCAACTCCCGGTCACGATCTTCAAGCTGGGCAAGGAGGAAGGACAAGCGGGCAAAGTCCGCGTCTTGTTGTGCCAGTTCCTCCGTCATTTCGTCGGCTGAGATATTGGCAATCTCATCCAATGGAATTTCTTGGTGAGGCTTGCGATAATGGTCTTGCGCGACGCGCCGTGCGATGGTGAAAAGCCACGTTGAAAAGGCGCTCAGGTCGCGCCGATAGCGGGCGCGGCTACGCCAGGCCTTTTCAAAAGTCTGAGCCGTCAGGTCTTCGGCCAGCGGCCCGTCGCCGACACGATAACGAAAGAAGTTATAGATGCGCGGGAGTTCGGCTTTGTAAAAATCCACAAAGTCCTCATCGCTGACGGTCGGACCGAACCATACCGTAAGGTTGGTTTTGATGACCATTTCAATCCATTATACGGGGATGGGAGAAAAGTATTACAGGTCAGACCCGCGGTCGCTGACAGAGTGGTTTGCCGGATCTCAGACGGAGTCAGCGTATGGACACCATATATTCACATCCCATTCAGGGCATGGGTGGATAAGCGTCAGGCCGATGCTATAATGGATTTTGCAGATCAACTTTACGAAAGGAATGAATCATGCAGCCGTTCTTTGAAGATTATTTGAAAACAATGCAGATACGTCACGATGAGATTCTCGAGGCGCTCGATGGACTTCCATCTAAAGCTCTCGATTGGATTTCGGGGCCGGAGATGAATTCCATCAGCGTGATGATCTTTCATCTCACCGGTGCGGAACGATACTGGATCGGTGACATTGCCGCGCAGGAGCCTTCGAACCGTGACCGGGAGGCGGAGTTCGAAGTCCACGATGTGGAGATGGATGTGTTGAAGAGACGATTGAACGACAACCTGGCTTATGCACGCAAGGCATTGGAAAAATTTTCCGTTCAGGATTTGGAGGCGGCGCGCGTCGTGCCCAGAGATGGAAGCGAGGTCACGGTGGCATGGGCTTTACTGCACGCGCTCGAACACATGACGCTTCATCTCGGACATATCCAGATCACGCGGCAATTGTGGGAACAATCGAAATGGAAGGTTTAGCGCGCCATGATTTTTGCGTCAGCAAAATAAAAGGAGGCTTCCTCGGACTACGAAAATACGGACTGGCCATGGGCGCGGCCGGGAAGTTCTTCAGCAGCCTGTTCCACTCTCTTCTTCCCTCTGTGAGTTCGATGACGGCGCGGGGCGTCGTCGAACCCCCGCTTTAAGCGGTCAATTTGCGGAGCAAAGTAACTTCGCAACCTGCTGGTTTTGTCGTATATTAACGTGAGTTGCCGCCCCGTTTGCGGATCAGCTTTCAGCGATTATTTTTGACGCAAAGCCGCTGAGACTTGACGGTTTTCTTCCTTGCGACTTCGCATCCCTGCGTTAAGTTTTTTTAACTCACCTTACGCAGCGGTAGGGATAAATCCCCTGCTCAGAGCTTGGAAGCTGTCGCCACGGCGACTTCGGGCTGGCGCCACTTTCATGGATTGAGGCAGGGATTGATCCCGCCGAAACCGAAACGGGCCGCCGCTGCGTAACATCAGTTTTTAATGGATTCTGCAAGCGGCAACTCGGGTTATCTCACAAATCGAGGGAATGCCATGACCGAACTCAACAAACCTGCTTATCGCATCACGGACCTGCACGAGGCCGAACGTCCGCGCGAGCGCCTCGCATCACTCGGACCTCAAGCCTTGAGCAACGCCGAATTGATTGCCATCCTCCTGCGCGTCGGCGTGACGGGCGAGAACGCCGTGCAGGTTGGACAGCGCCTGCTTCAACAATTCGGCGGACTCGGCGGATTGCACCGTGCGCCGTTCGAAGAATTGATGAACCAACACGGAATCGGCGAGGCCAAAGCCGCGCAGATCAAAGCCGCAATTGAATTGGGCAGACGGCTGACTCTCGAATCGCCGGAGGAACGCCCGACCATCAATTCTCCTGCGGACGCCGCCGCGCTGGTGCAATATGAAATGTCCGCACTGGAGCAGGAGCATTTGCGTGTGCTGCTGCTCGACACGCGCAATCATGTTTTGGACATTGTCGAGGTATATCGCGGCTCGGTCAACACGTCGCAGGTTCGCGTGGGCGAAGTGTTCAAAGCCGCGATTCGACGCAATGCCACCGCGCTGATCGTTGTCCACAACCATCCCAGCGGCGATCCAACTCCCAGCCCGGACGATGTCGCCGTGACGCGCGCATTTGTTCAAGCGGGCAAGTTGATTGACGTGGATGTCTTGGATCATTTGATTATCGGCTTGGGAAAACATGTTTCGATGAAGGAAAGAGGCTTGGGGTTTGCGTAACGAATACAACATCCCTGTTTATGCTTTCCTCGGCACGTCGCTGTTGGAGTAAAATCAAGTCAGATTTAGCCACCGATGGTTCGATGGAGCAAAAGCCATGACACTCGATGAAAAAATTCAGCATTACATCAAAAAATTACCTCGACCGTTTCAAGAGGAGTTGCTCGATTTCATCGAATATTTGATGATGAAAGCCGAACAACAGGAGAAACAGGAATGGGATTCGTTATCGTTATCTTCGGCGATGCGCGGCATGGAGGATGAGCCGGGCCTGTATAGCCTCTCAGACATAAAGGTTGCTTTTACATGAAGGAAGCAGGACAGGTCGTTATATATCGTTTTCCCCAAACTGACTCGGAAGAGGGAAAATTGCGTCCTGCGCTTTTGTTGGGAGAACTGCCCGGCGAGTATAACGATTGGTTGATTCGCATGATCTCATCAAACTCGCCATTACATTGCCGAGTTTGATGAGATCGTACAGGAGAACGACGACGATTTTTCAGCGAGCGGATTGAAAGTTGCGAGCGTCATTCGTGTGGGTCGTTTGGCAGTGGTATCCGGGGAAATCCTTCTGGGCGCAATCGGGACAGTCTCAAACGAAAGGCTGACGCGCATCAAAAAGCACCTATCCGATTGGCTTGCTGAAAAATAGGTAGTACTACAACGGGCGTTCGTCCAGGCAGGCAAGTTGATTGACGTGGATGTGTAGACATTTGATTATTGGTTTGGGAAAATACGTCTTGATGAAGGAAAGAGGATTGGGGTTTGCATAATAGAACGCATCACGCCGCAGCTGCGCGAAACGTTTTATTCCGCCAAAGAAAGAAGAGAGAAGCTGAGCCGATAAAATATAATGATGATTGATATGAAAAAGATCACCAGAAAAGCCATTTCCACATTTGCCGATCAGGTTGCCAGGCAGTTCAAGCCGCAAAAGATCATCCTGTTCGGCTCGTACGCGTATGGCAAGCCGACAGAGGATTCGGATGTGGACATGCTGGTCATTATGCCTTTCAGAGGAAGAGGCGCGCATAAAGCTACGGAAATTTTGCTCGCAACTGATCCGTCTTTTCCGATAGATTTGCTAGTTCGAACGCCAAAACAAATACAGACGCGCATTGAATTAGGCGACTACTTCATAAGGGAAATTACTCGAAAGGGAAAAGTGCTTTATGAAGCCGCTGACGCGTGAATGGGTCGAGAAAGCGGAAGAAGATTTTATTTCGGCGCAACGCGAATGTCGAGCGCGCAATCGCCCGAACTACAATGCTGCATGTTTCTTCGCCCAACAATGTATTGAGAAATACATAAAAGCCCGCCTTCAGGAAGCGGACATTGAATTTGAAAAGATTCACGACCTGGTGAAATTGCTCGACCGAGTCTCCCCTGCTGAACCGCTTTGGCAATCTTATCGCTCTGCATTTCGCCCCATTACGGCTTATGCGACTGATTATCGTTATCCTGGCGAAAGCTCAAGCAAGGAAGAAGCGCAAGAGGCGATCAAAGTCTGCAAAAGTTTTCGCGATACGGCGCGCCAAAGTTTGGGGTTGAAAGCATAATCCATTTGATTATCGGTTTGGGAAAATACTTCTCGATGAAGGAAAGAGGATTGGGATTTGCGTAGAAAAGAAAATGAGGGGGGTAAAATATAGGCAAGATCAAAAAATACCGGATAAATAAAATTGGAACATGAGAAAAGTAAAAGACCAAGCCCCAGTTGCCTATTCTGTTAAGCGTCCAATCGAAATGCCATTTTGGAACGAGATTGTCTGCGGAGACAGCGCGAACCTGCTTAAGTCAATTCCAGCCAATAGCGTTGATCTGGTTATTACATCCCCTCCATATTTTCAACAACGAGAATATGACGGCGGAGGTATTGGAAACGAGAAAAAACCAGATGATTATGTTTCTGCGCTCATGAAAATCTTTCATGAATGTGTCCGCATTATAAGGCCAACAGGAAGCATTATCTTCAATATCGGCGACAAGTACGAAGACAGCAGCTTGTTGTTAATGCCATATATACTTGGCACGGTCATAAATTGCGGTTTTCTTCCCCTGAATCGCGGGACTAAAGCCGCCTGCTCACCTGTGCCTGCGGCACTGGCGCAGGCAGTTCGTGGAAGTTGTCGCCATGGCGACGCCTTCAGACTGGCGTACGGAGTCGGATTTATCCGACTTTCATGTGCTGAGGCGGGGATTCATCCCCTGCCGAGTCCCATTAGGCAAAAGCGCAATTTGTGGCCGTGTTCAGTATAGATTTGCAATAACTGCAATTGAACAATGCGGCGTAACCCTTGTTAATAACGTGACATGGGTAAAATCTAATCCAACGCCAAGACAATTCAAGCGCAGGCTGGTAAGTAGTACAGAGCCATTCTTTCATTTTGTGAAGTCTCAGGATTACAAATACTTCCTTGAGGAGTTTCTTAAACCAATTGAAGAGCCAAAAGTTAATGGAAATGGAACAGGCGAAAATGTGGGAAAAAAATATTTTTTACTTATTGAGCAATCCGCACTTACACAAAGGCAGAAGGAAATGGCAAAAAACGCTTTGGAAGAAGTTATCGAAGAAGTCCGCAATGGTGAAGTCCAAAGCTTTCGCATGAAAATTAGGGGGATTCATTCAGAGCCCTTTGGCGGGCAAGATGGCGGCAGGAAAATTCAATTGGACAAAAACGGATTTACTATTATTCGCATCTATGGCAATCCGTTGAAGAAAGATGTTATTACGACTCCTGTCGAATCGCTAAAAAATTGCCCCCATCCTGCTATTTATCCGGTAAAAATCGTGGAGGAATTCCTGAAATTATTAACACAGAAGGGAGATATTGTTCTTGACCCGTTCATGGGGTCAGGGTCAACAGCAATAGCCGCATTTCAAAATGAGCGAGTATATATTGGTTTTGATATAAGCGAGGAGTATTGTTTATATGCGCAGAAACGATTAAGTAGTGCCAGGCACCAATTATCCCTATGGGAGGGAAACGACGATGCCGCAAACACCCATTGAAATCATAGAATCGGCTTACGAACACGCAAAGAGAGAGCCGTTAAAAACCCTTTTATCTGGTTTGTCGAATGAAAGCGTTTTGGATTTAAAAATCATTGTAGACAATGCTGAAACACAAAAAGCCGTCCTGGGCGTTATATTGACTTCGCTCGCATACAAGATTTTCGAGCCAAGACAGGATATTCGCAAACATCAGGAGGGTATGAAAGGTGGTTATTCAGGCAGAACGTTTGACACAAAGTATGTCACCCCGTTTTTGAAAAGCAGGTTTCCTCACTTTGCAATGGCTGAAAGTGCGTGGCTAACCCGTTCTCTGGAACAGCCTCGCCCTTTCAATCTCAACTTTCCTGGCAAGATTCGCAATAAGGCTTTGAAGACAGCTTTTTTGAAAACATTAGACCAAGTGCAGGCCAACAGCAATCTTGCGTCAAGGTTGCTTGTTGCGCGGATGGGTCTTATGCTCGAAGCAGCGCCAAAAGACGATGCTCTTTTTGCCAAGGTACAGGTTGCAGGGAGCATCACAATCGCAAGAATCATAGATGCTATAAGCCAGCACATTCGTTACAATTACGGAAAAGGTGTTGTTGGAACTGCGCGCCTCCCTGTTTTGGCGATTTATTCTGTTTACAATTTGCTCATGCCTGATGTCAAGAGGTATTCGGGAAAAATTCTTTTGCCTCTCGAATCTCACACAAGCCCTGATTCTCGCTCAAAATCTCTGGGCGATATTGACGTAAACAACAGTGACAATTCTTGTTTTGAGTCAGTTGAAATCAAACACAATAAACCGATTACCGCTGATATGGTTGGCGTGGCTTATCGAAAATTCAAGAACACGACAATTGACCGCTATTACATTTTGACGACCAGCGAGCCAAACTTTGACAATTATGAAGCGATTACACAGGAAATAGAGAAGTACAAAAAAGTCCACTCCTGTCAGATTATTGTTAATGGAGTTGTTCCATCGTTGAAATATTACATGCGCTTGGTAAGCAATCCGCACGACATTGTTGACGAATATACCAAATGGCTTGAATTTGAATATCAACGTGCCAGCGGCATTAAAAGAGAACATCTGCGAGTCTGGCAAGAAATACGTAAGGATGTGCTGGGCATCAAGTAATCTGGGAGAGACACCACCTGATAAAGTACATAGCGGACTGTTGATACCAATCATTTCTTCACATACTTCTCTTCACCCCGAACTCTTTAAATTCCCCTGTTACACTTTCCCATTCAACTCTTGACGCATCCACGCGCGAGCCGCGCGGACCTTCTTTCATCATTTCGATAAAGCGATCAATCTTTTCGCGCGGGCCTTCTACCACGGCTTCGACGGTATCGTAACCGACATTCCACACCCAGCCGGTGACGCCGATTTGCGCTGCATTGAATTCCACATGCGCGCGAAAGCCGACGTTCTGCACGTGTCCTTTCACCCACACATGCGCGCGGACAGGTTCATTTTGATCTGGCATTACGAATCCTTTCGCGGACGATTCCCAGCGCGCCCCAAATCGGGACGATCAACGCCAGGCCAAGAAAAATGATATATGGCAGCAAATTGAACGCGGCGACGCTCGCCACGCTTTCACCGGAAACGTACGCGCGCCAGCGCGTCTCCAACACGTTCAGCGGCACGCCGACCGCGCGCGTCGTGCCGAGATTGCAATCGAGTCCATCGGCATAAGCTTTGGTCAAAGCCACGAGACCGGTGTTGCCGTACGTGTCGCGCAGATAACGGACAAAGGATTCAGACTGGGCATAGGCCAAAAACGCGCCTCCGCTATCGGCGGGGAAGGACGCGCACAGGTCCGAAAATGGGAGCAGCGCATTATTCCGGCTCGCGGCCTTCAGCGCGCTGGCATAATCCGGGTTCGGATAAAGTTCCGCAATGGATGCAATGCCTTCGTTCAACCAGACCGGCAGAAGATTGTATCCGGCTCCGAGATTGCGATACAGCATCACGTGTGCAAGTTCGTGTGGAATCTGTCTCTGCAATTCAATCGTCTGTGTATCGCCGGGCGCGACAGACACCATCACAACGCCCAGCGTCGGGTCGGCGTGCCCGGCCACCCACGAACGCCCGCCAAGCTGCAGCGCGCTTTGAAGATCGCTGGCGTTGGCATAGACGTAAACGTCGAGCGGACTGCTGAGCGAGACCGGCACGATTTGATTGATGAATTGCAGGCCGCCGCGCGCCGCATCGAGCGCAGCATGACCAAACGCATCGTCGCCTTCATACCAGTGTGCGCTGATCGGGCCGTCGGTCAGAGTTTGCCACGTGAAGCGGTTATCATCGTAACGAAAATTATAGACGGGGCTTGAAACCGTGCTGCCGTTCGCAAGCGCGGCTTGGAACGAAAAGACAATCGCCGCAAACGGCGGGATGAGATTTTGCGACGCGTCGTATTGATACGCGGTCGTTCCATCGGCGGCGAGCGTCAGTGGTTCGACGCGCGTGTTCTGTTCGCTGACTTCGCGAAATGAGATTGTCGCCTGCGTGATGGGGATGGATGACGTGAGCCGCGCCTGGAACGTGATCTGCTGGCCGAAGTTGTACACAACGCCGATGTCCGTCACATCGAGTCCGCCCTGGACTTGAGGCGGGCGCGTGAACCCGAACGTGATCCAGGCTAGAAGGAAGAAGAGAGAGGAAAGACGCGATGGCCGCATATTATTTATTTCACTTCGTGTCAACGCCCTGCTTGTACTGCGTACTTTCAGTGCGCCCCAAGCCCTTTGCTCTGTGAGGGTTCAGGGTTGCGAGCGAGCGTGGCAATCTCGTGTAACGTTCGTTTGAATGTTAGTTGAGATTGCCGCAGGCGCTGCGCGCCTTCGCAATGACATCAGCAATTCAAATTATCTCCCCAAATATACCAGCAACGGCGTCAGTGTGAGCGGACTGAGAATCGTCCCGATGAAAATCGTGGCCGTGACGAGCGACGAATCGAGGCCGTACTCCGATGCCAGGACAGTGCTGGTCACCGCGGACGGCATGGAGGCTTCGAGAATATTTCCCCGCCGCGCCGCGCCGTGAAACCCGAACGGGATGGCGAGCAAAAGCGCGACGGCCGGCCCGGCCAGCAGTCGCAGCGCCGCGCTGATACTCATGGCGCGGAAACTATGCGACCATTGCACGCGCGAAAGTTCAAGGCCGAGCAAAACGATCATCACCGGGATGCTACCATTGGACGCCAGGCCGACGGTGCGCGCCAGCGGAATCGGCAGGACAATTTGAAAGCGATTCAACAGCGCCGCCAGAGTGACCGCGTACACCGTCGGGACTTTGAACAGACCGAGGGCGGCGGTTTTGAAATCCATGTGACCGAGCGAGGCGATCAACACGCCGATGGTATTGAATAGGATGGAATTGGTGACGAAATAGATTGTGGCAAAGGCCAGCGCATCCTTGCCGAAAGCAAACGACACCAGCGGCAGGCCGTAATTGCCGGTGTTGCCGAACGCGGAGGTGAGGATCATGGCCATCAGGATCGGACGCTCGAAGCCGGAAAGTTTTCCTATCAGAAAAGCCAGCGAGCCAACCGTGAACGCGACGGCCATGGAAAACCCCATGGTGGTGAAAATATCCGCTGAATTGAGTTGGGTGTTGACCAGAAGATCGAAGACGAGAATCGGGCTGAAAATATAGAAGACGACGCGGCCCAGCGCGCGTGATTCCACATAGAGGGATTTGCCAAGCAAAAAGCCCGCTCCGCCGATCAGCAGGATGGGCAAAAGGTTGTTGGCAAAAGTTGTCAATAGCTCGGTGATGACCATGAAGTATCCGCCGCCGTATATTGTACAGGGGAGTCGGGAAATTGTCATTGCGAGGATCGCGAAGCATGCCTTTGGCGAGGCCGCTGGTCGGGTAGTGGCGCTAACAGCGCCATGTGCCGAGGTCAAGGCCGTTGCGGCAATCCCGTACAACAAGCACAAGAATGTTTCTTGAGATTGCCACAGGGCAGGAAACGCCGTTCGCAATGACATCTTAAAACAAAAACCGCGAAGCCTCACCTGACAGCCTGGCGGTTAATTTAATCCAAGTTGCTGCCCTCGCCCTTCAAATCCATCTTCGACAACGGTTTTTAACGCACAGGCGCCAGGATTTCATAATCTTATCCTTTGCGACTCTGCGCCTCGGCGTTGAATTTGGAATGCGTTTCGCAAAGTGACAACTTGAGAGAATTTATGAACAAAAGACTTTCATTCTTCCTCGTCCGCGTCGAACGACATCAAATCGAAGCGGCCAAAGTCCTCAGTAAATGAAAGGTTGTCCAGAGCGTCTTCGAGAAACCCGGCCTGTTCGTCATCCTCGGCCTGGTCAATCAGATTCTCGATGAAGAGGCGCACATCCTCGCCGCCGATTTCCGAGAGCGACCAGATTGCCGCGCCGACAACCTCATCGTCGTCTTCCTCTTCGAGAACCTTGAATAAAAATGTCCGCGCGGACGACAATCCCAGCGCGCCCGCAGCTTCGACCGCGGCCAGCCGCACGCGCGGATTCACATCCATCATCCGCGAGATGACTTGTTCCTCCCAGCGGTCATCGGACGAATTTCCCATGGCGCGCAAGGCGCTGGCCTGCCATTCGGGATCTTCGCGGCGAAAAGCAGATTCGATCAGTGTGATCACTTCCGGGCGCGACGAATAACCCAGCGCTTCCAGCGCGACGCGCCGGACGACCGATTGATCCTCGCTGTTGGCTTTCTCGAGCAGCGCATCTTCCACCCAGCGTCGAATCTTTTCGGGGATTTCCTCGAGTTCGCCCAACTCGACATATTTTCCGAGCGCGAAGGCGGATTCCGCGCGCGTATTTACATCCTCGTCGCCGGCAAGGATTTCGATGAAGGATGCAGCGAGTTTTGTGTCGTCGCATTCAGCCAATAGACGAATGGCGCGGGCGCGCACCTGCGAGTCGTCGTCGGTGAGCGCGGCGCGGGCAAAGTCATCGAAGCAGACAAGCGTATCGCTGTCAGACACATCCTGAAGCTTATCGAGCAGGAGCCGCTTCCGTTCCGGTTTGATGCGCGGCCAGTCCGCCATCAACACTTCGAGCGAAGCGGGATCAATGTCCGAGAATTCCTGCAGGGAACGACGCGAGAGATCGCGCCCGTCGTCCATCAGTTCGTCCATTGCTTTTTCGAAGGAAGTTTTTCTGGTTGTCATTTTGGCAAATTAATTACAGCGGGGTTCACAAAATCCATCACGTTGACGTAAAGCATGAACAGCAAAAGGATCGCCATGCCGATGGCGTTGATGTTGTTTTCCCACGCGGCGGGGATGCGTTTGCGGATGACAAGTTCCGGCAGGACAAAAAGGATGCGTCCGCCGTCGAGCGCGGGGAACGGGAGGAGATTCAAAACGCCGAGGCTGATGGTCAGGATGCCGATCAGTTGGATGGTGAAATACGTCGGCGTTTGCGGCGAGGCCGGGGCGGACGAACTCGAAGTCGAAGCAGCCGGTTCGCGGCTTTGGACATCGCGGCTGACCGCCTGGCCGAAGAGATCGTAAATTCCTTTGAGACCGATGAAGCGGCTGTCCTGCGAACTGACTTGTCCGCGCAGCATCTGCGACGGGAGCAAAATCAGCGCGCGCGTTTGTTCATAAACAGCCAGCGATCCAAATTGCAAAGACTCGATCACCGAACCGGATTGAACCATCATCGGCCCCATCGAAATGCCGATGGCGCCCACGCTTTGCGGACGCGAACTCAACGGCGTCACCGTAACGTTGACGGTTTGATCGCCGCGTTTGAGTGTGAGCAAAACCGGCTTGTCGAGGCTGGCATAAATGATGTCATGCAATTGTGTTGCATCGGTAATCGTCATGCCATTGGCGGCTGCCACAACATCGTTAACTTGAATGCCCGCCTGCTGCGCGGGCGAACCGGCCAGCACATCCTGGATTTGAACTTTGGTGTAATCAGGCACGCCCATTTGGAAGAACAGAAAGCTGAAGACCAAGATGCCCAATAAAAGATTCATGACCGGCCCGGCGAAGAGCACAGCCAGCCGCGTCCACGGACTGGAAGCGGCGAGTCCGCCCGGAACGGTCGGATCGTTCTCGCCTTTGGGCCGGACGAAGCCGCCGAGCGGCAGCCAGTTGAGCGTGAATTCCGTGCCGGGATGCGCTTCCGCAATAACATCCTTTCGTTCGACTGCGCCAGCCTGCGAACCAATCGTAATTTTATGTTCGGCTGGTCCATCCAATGATTTGTCAATCACGCGGCCCGATGGATCAATCGAAATATCTGCGTTCTTGAGCGGATCGGCGGAACTTGTATTCTTTTTCCCTGGCGTCGTCTCGGTCCATTCGAGCGTCCGCAGGATCAATTTATTGCCATCCCGGTCCGCAGTAATTTTGAGCTCGCGATTGAGAACCGCCGACCATCCGGACAAACCGAACGAACGCGGGATTTCGAGGCGTTGTCCGCTCTTCAACAGAAGGTAGCCCTTTTGACGCCACAGCGTCAACATGCGCGGCGGGAATCCAAAGCCGAATTCTTCGACCTCGACCTTCAGCAATTTCGACACGATAAAATGGCCGAATTCGTGGATGAAAACCACGCCTGCAAACACAGCCACAAAAATCAAACCGGAAAGAAGTGTAATATTCATAGTCAACTCGCAATGATTATATCCGCGTTACATGAGCGGTAAATGAACAGAGATATAGATCATGTTCCCCCTTTGTGCCTTACGACTCTAACATTACAGCGCAAGGTCGAGCAATCGTTCCCTGCCAATTCTCCCTCACCCTTTCCCTCTCCCAAAGGGAGAGGAGACTCCCTTCCCCATTTGGGGGAAGGGTTGGGGATGAGGGCGAAAACGGTAGGAAAGCCATGAGCAGAACCCTCAACACTCTAACTTTGCGCTGTAATACTAATCCCCCAGATTTTTCTCCAGCAATTTTGCCGGACCTCCGGCGCGCGCCGTAAGCACATCCGTGACGCCTGCGATGCCGCGTAACCGCGTCGCAATTTCCTGCGCTTCTTTTTCGGGACAAACAACGTGGACGTTCGCCCCGGCATCCACCGTGTAACAGGCCGGAATCCCATCCCCGCGCCACTGTCGGACGGTTTGCATCACGGCGAGGCTGGCTGGCTGCCAGTAATGCAGCGCGGGCGAAGACGTCATCATCACCGCGTGCATCATGTCGGAATCAAGCTCGACTGCAGACGCGAGCGCTTCAAAATCCCGTTCGAGGATCGCGCGCCGGCAAATGTCGAGGCGGCGAGGCGCATCCTCCACGCGCGCGGCCTGTAACGGACTCGTCCCAGCCAACGCGTGCCCTTCCGTGGAGCCGGTCTTCTTATGAACCGCGCTGACCACCGCGATGCAATCCGCCAAGGCCCAATGCTCCGGCGGCGCAATCGAGAATGCAAAAGAATCTTCATCGCTTGTCCCGGCCCGCCATTCCACAAAACCGGCGGGAACGGAACGCGCCGCCGAACCTGATCCGCGCCGCGCCAAACGCGAAAGCTCGCGTTCGCTCAACTCGAGTCCCGCGGCTTTGCCAGCGGCCAACGCCAGCGCCGCGAACGCCGACGCCGACGAGGCAATCCCCGCGCCGGACGGAAAATTATTCTCGCTGATCACCTCGGCTTGTTCTTCGATCCTTGCCATCCCGCGAATCAAATCCAGAATCGCAGAGACGCGCTCCAATCCGGGACCGGTCACGTCATGCCCATTGACGATCAATTCATCGAACGGCAGCGACGGCTGAAAGCTGACCGTCGTGCGCGTGAACAGTCCATCCAAATTCATCGAGATGGATCCATTGACAGGCAGGCGCAGTGCTTCGTCGCGGTTGCCCCAGTATTTGATGAAGGCGATGTTTGGATTGGCAAACGCGGTTGCTGAGGGGTCACTGGGCATTTTACGTAAATAACCCTTCCTCATTTTCAACTGCTGGTGTACCGCAAACGTCCGGCATTTCTTGGCGGCATGAGATTGTTCCCGTAATTTGTAATGAAAAGCAGCTCAGGTGCTATACTGAAAGCGGGCACAAATTGCGGTTTTAAAGTTTGGAAGAAACAAATTTTGGTAAGATTGGAGGCATGACCATCCAGCTTGAATTCACACCAGAACTTCTCGAAGAAATTCGCTACCAGCG
>JAJYLQ010000026.1 GCA_021787595.1 Chloroflexota bacterium
TTCAAAGCGGCCATTTCAAAATGCCTGGAGGAAACTACCACAAAGCACAAATCCGATCTCGATTCTTTGCTTACCTTGCGTTTTCAACTCTTTCAAAAAGCGCAATTTGTGACCGTGTAAGGTATATTCCTGCGGTGTCGAATACGAAAGGAAAACAACATGACCTGCCGCGAAGATTTTACTCCACCTGCGGAACTCCTGGAGCAGGTTCAAGGACAGCATGCACACAAGGGGTTTTTCAGGCGGAGGGTTCCACAAAAACATAACGCGCCGCCGCGAATCCCAGCGTGGCCCTCTGCTTCTGAACTTCAAGGGTGATGGTTTGATTGAACGGCAGCACTTCCACCACCGTGGCTTCGACGCCGGGCATGATCCCCTTACTTTCCAAAAAAGCCATCAATTCAGAATTCTGCTCTGCGAGTTCATGAACGCGCCGGACGATGATCTTCGCCTTTGGAGGGATTTTTGTAAGAGGCCTCCAGGAAGTAACCGCCTTTTCCTGGCCCGGTAACGGATTGCCATGCGGACAGGTTTTCGGGCGGCCCAGGTCCTCGAACAGTGCCGCTTCGGCCTCCGCCGAGATGGCGTGTTCCAGGTTATGCGCCTCCTGATGAAGCTTGGACCACGGCAACATACGCGCCATCATCCATTCCGTCAACATGTGGCGCCGCATGACTGTTCGCGCCGAATCCCAACCCTGCTCGGTGAGATGCGGGCCGGTTTCGTCCATCTTGATCAGGCCGTCCCGCGCCATTCGCTTGAGTGTGTTGGTCACTGTGGGGGGGGTAACGCCCAGGAGTTCCGCCAGTTGCACTCCGACGACTGCTTCGTTATCCCGCTCCAGCACATAGATCAGAGAAAGATAATTTTCGACCGTTGTACTGAGTTTGGCGGCAGGTTTCCGTTCATCGGAATCCATGACTTTTATCATCGAAGAATCCATAAATTTTTCATAGAGTAATTATTCAGATTAGCCTATACTAACTTTGATGGTTAGCCAAGTTGATTCATTATAAACCCATTATGCTTCTCTGGAGATCAGGATGACCCCAAAATCAAATCAGATTCCCCTGGCAGATCTCACTACAGGCGAAGAAGGCAGTATCTTGTTTTTCACCGGCGGGCGTTCGGTGACCACTCGCCTGGCCTCGCTGGGATTCACTCCCGGTGCGCGCGTGGATATGACCCAAAACTACGGGCGCGGCCCGCTGATCGTTACTGTGCGCGGAACGCAGGTTGCCCTGGGGCGGGGCGAAGCCGCCCGTATTTTCGTTGAGCGGAGTGCAGGATGAGCGATTGCCACGAAACCTCGGCCTCAACACGAGTGATCGTGCGCGAAAAGATGCCGCTGATCGCACTGGCCGGCCAGCCGAACGTGGGCAAGTCAACGTTGTTCAATCTGCTTACCGGCTTGAATCAGCATGTCGGTAACTGGCCCGGAAAAACCGTCGAGCGCCGCGAGGGAAGCTTCATTTTCGATGATCGCTCATACGGGCTGGTGGACCTGCCAGGCACGTACAGCCTGACAGCCAATTCGCCGGAAGAGGTCATTGCGCGCGAATTCATCCTGCGCGAACGACCGGATGTGGTGGTGGCGGTCGTCAACGCGGCCAATCTGGAACGCAGCCTATATCTCGTAGCTGAATTGGTGGCCCTGCCCACGCCCATCATCGTGGCCCTGAACATGATGGACGTTGCGGCGCAGGAAGGGATGCGCATCGAACCGGAAGTATTGGAAGCCGCGCTGGGCGTGCCCGTTGTCCCAATGACTGCCACCCGCACCGCCGGAACGCGGGAATTGCTGCGCCTCCTGCGCGAGACCTTGGACGGCCACCGTTTAACCAACCCGCGCCAGCCTGAAATCCGCGCCGACCATCGAGCCGCCCTGGATGAAATCACGCGCTGCATCATTGGACATGTCCCCGAACCCTATCCTGCCGAATGGATAGCGCTCAAATTGTTGGAAGGCGACGCGGAAATCACGCGCACGATCCAAAATGCGCTGCCTCCTGAAAAGTGGGAAGCCGTCTATGCTGTTTTGCGCCAGCACGACGATGCCTTATTGGCCGTTGCCTCCGGGCGCTACGAATGGATTGGGCGGATGGTGCGGGCCGCTGTCGTACAACCCAGGATGGGCCAGATCACATGGACGAAGCAGCTCGACCGCTGGGCAGCGCATCCGTTTTGGGGAATGGCGATCCTGGCAGGCATCCTGGGCCTCGTATTCTGGTTAACGTTCACCATCGGCTCTCCCGTGCAGGGATGGCTGGACACCCAGGTGGTTGGGGGCCTATCGAACTTGGCAGGTCAAATGCTGGCAAATGCGCCCTTTTGGCTGAAAGGTTTGATCGTGGATGGGGTCCTTGGCGGTGCCGGGGCGGTGATCACCTTCCTTCCAATCATGGTGATTTTCTTCGCCGCGTTTGGCGTGCTCGAAGACACGGGCTATATGGCCCGCGCCGCTTACGTGATGGACAACCTGATGCACCTGATGGGATTGCACGGCAAGTCGTTTCTGCCCCTGTTCCTCGGCTTTGGCTGCAACGTGCCGGCTGTCATGGGGACGCGTGTCGTCGATTCGAAGCCGGCCCGCCTGCTGACCATTCTCATCGCCCCCCTGGTTCCATGTACGGCTCGCATGGCCGTCGTGGCCTTCCTGGCCCCGGCGTTCTTTGGGCCAAAAGCGCTGCTGGTTTCCTGGACCTTGGTCTTGTTCTCGATCATCATTCTTGTATTGAGCGGTTCGCTGCTTAACCAGGTGATCTTCAAGGGCCAGCGCTCAGCCTTCATCATGGAGATGCCGCTCTACCATCTTCCGAACACGCGCACGATCGGTCTGTTGGTCTGGCAGCGTTCGCTGTCATTCGTTAAAAAAGCCGGCACCAATATTCTGGCGATGGCTGTGGTCATCTGGGCGCTTTCCGTGCTGCCCAACGGCGATTTTGGCACCAGCTATCTGATACAGTTTGGAAAATGGGTTGCGCCGGTGGGCCGTTGGATGGGGCTCGACTGGCGGCTGACCGTGGCGCTCATCACCAGCTTTCCGGCCAAGGAAAATTCGATTGCCACGCTGGGCGTGATTTTCGGGAGCAGCCGGACGGCGGGCCTGGCTCAAACGCTCACCTCCACTTATTCGACCGCCTCCGCGCTTTCATTCCTGGTCGCAACCATGTTCTTCATTCCCTGCATGGCGACTGTGGCGGTCATCCGCCAGGAAACGAATTCGTGGGGCTGGACCCTGTTGAATATCGGCCTATTCCTGGTGATCTCGATTGTTGCCGCCAGCGGTGTCTATCACCTGGCGCTGGCCGTGGGACTTTAGCCATGTTGGAACAGTTGATCGCCGAAATTCGCGCCGGAGGCACACTGGAAGTCAACGCGCTGGCTGCACGCCTCCAAACCTCCCCTCAATTGATCGAGGCCATGCTCGAACATTTACAGCGCAATGGGCTGATCCAGTCTTATGTCCATTGCGGCGATGGCTGCCAGGGATGCAGCCTGCAGGCTGCATGTAATAGCAAACAAGGAACGACAACTCGGTTATGGCAAAGCAGTTCAAAACATTGAGGTTCTCCCGCTTTTAACGGGAAAGCCAAATCCTCAGCCACGAATTTCGCGAATTCGCACGAATTTTTTGGAGACATTCGCGACAATTCGTGGAATTCGTGGCAAAGAGCTGTTAAGTTTATTGCTCGTCCCGCTGGAAACGGTAGAGCCAACATTGATCAGAGGACGAAACCATGGCGGCCTTTCTGGCTCTGCCCTTATTTGTGTGTCACAGCCATGATCTTGGCAGTGCAAGATTCTGAACCTGGCGGGAAGAGGTCAAAGGGGCAACCTGGTTGTACCCGCCGCTTTGCACAAAGTCTGCACGCGGGCCAAATTTCGCATGAAATTGCAGGGACGCAGCGCCGCCGCATCCCTACGAGACATGGGATGTTTTCTCGCGGCGGAAATCCACGAAACGATATCCCACGCCGCGTTCGGTCAAAATGTATTTCGGATCGGCGGGATCCTTCTCCAATTTTTGGCGCAGATAGTTGATATAAAGGCGGACGTAATGCGGCTCGTCACGATATTCGTAGCCCCAGACTTTTTGCAGAAGCTGGTCATGCGAAACCACCCAGCCCGCATTCTGGACGAGATGATAAAGCAGGCGATATTCCGTCGGGCGAAGCTTGACCAGTTTGCCTTCGAGCCAGATCTCGCGGCGGTCGAAATCGATTTTGAGGCGGTTGTCCACTTCGATGAGTCCGTGCATGGAGCCGCTCATGCCTTCCGTGCGGCGCAAAACAGCTTTGACGCGGCTGACCAGCTCGCGCGGGCTGAATGGCTTGGTGATGTAATCGTCCGCGCCAAGCTCCAGGCCGCGCACGCGGTCGTCCTCCTCGCCTTTGGCGGTCAGCATGATAACCGGTACGCTGCTAACGTCGCGGATGGTTTCGAGCACTTCGAAGCCATCAATGTCGGGCATCATCACATCGAGCAAAACCAGGTCCGGCGTGTCGCGTAATTTGTCCAAAGCCTGCTTGCCATTAAAAGCTTCGATGACCTGGAAACCGTCATGTTCCAGATTCATGCGGATGAAGCGCACCATGCGTTCCTCGTCATCCACCACGAGGATGCGGCGGCGATCAAACTCTTCGGGCATGTCACTCCCTCACAAAGCCGATGATCTTCTCTTCTTCCTCGCTCTCGAGCACTTCGATGAGGGTTATTCTCTCGATTGGCCAGATTACCTTCACAACATTTTGTTCGAGATAATGCAGATCCTTTCCGTCGCGCTGACGCGGGTTGGAGAGGATGACAATCGTATCCGTCGGTTTGGGGAGTTCGTCCACTTCGCCGACGACGGGAACATCCCCGCTTAGATGCAACACAAGTGAATAAGCCATGGCTTTCCTTTCAATTTATTTGTCCGGTTGGTTTGAGCAGGACCTGGACTTTGAGCTTGCCAAGCGCAACCACGTCGCCGTTCTTGAGGATCTGTTCGGCATTTGGATTCAACCGTTTCCCGTTGACGTATGTTCCGTTGGATGAACCCAAATCCATGAGCAGGATTTGATTGCCCTCGCGTTTGATCACGGCGTGCAGGCGGGAGACACCGTTGGCATAGGCCTGATACGGCGAGAGGTCAATATCCGGCATGATTGGCTGGCCCTCGCTGATGCGTCCGAGCGTGAACTCGTTGCGTTCGGATAGCGGCAGCACCTGGCCGGTATCCAGCAAATGCAGTGTTACCCAATCGTTATTGAGCGCAACGGCGGGCGCAGGCGCGTGAAGAACGGGCTTTTTGCTGACGGCTTCCCTTACCTGTCCGGTGGTGATGTTTTGCGTGGTGAGCGAATCGGCAAGGCCCAGCGGAGCGCCGCATTCGCTGCAGAAAACGGCACCTGCCATATTGGTATGATTGCAATTCGAACAAACGATCATTTATCCCGACCTCCCCACAGCAGATAGAAGCAAGGCTCGTGTGCCGTACTTGATTTCTTTGCTGCTTTCCTGACTGGTGGTTTGCATACGTTCCATATTTTCAGCTTCGAGCAGAGCTGTTCTTGCCAATTCCTTCTCACCCTGTGTCAGAAGAAGACTGGCTAGATTCCTGAGGTGACGAGTGGCATTTTCGTAATTCTTTGATTCCGCTTCTTCGCGGGCGCGTTCCTGCATTCGATAAAGCGTCAGACGCGAAAGGGCGGCGAGAATGGCCGAGGGCGGCGGATCGCTCTGTGGCGCGTCGCCCGCCTCCCGGTCCAGCCTGAAGCGGATCGGTGGAATTGGAGTCGGGTGCGCCGTGCCATTCACTTTCAAGGCACCCTCCAAAAGTGTAACCAAATCTGCTTTAGAAGCCGATGGCTGGATGAGAAACTCAAACAAAACGTTAAGAGGCGTGTCTTGTAAAATCGGGCCGAGGCGAAGCGGATTTTCGATGGCGACCGGCCCGCCCTCCGGCTGGAGGCGGAAGGCATAATTGATCCGTATATCGTCTGCCTGTTTGAATTCCATGACCACATCTTCAGCGAACATGTTCGTAAGCGTGTTGAATTTTTCCATCAGCAGGCGCTGGATATCCTGCGGGTTTGAAATGTAGCTGCTGTTGTTGCCGGTGCGGCTGGCCAGCGCATCGAGGAAGATGTCATTCCAATCACTGCCAATGCCCAATGCGCTAATGCCGATGTTATCCCGCGCGGCTTCCTCGGCCAGATGCAAACATGCCTGTTCATCGCCGTAGGTGTGGCCGTCGGTGAGCAGAATGACGTGGCTGATATGTTTGGAGTTGAGACTGCGGCGGACTTCACGCATGGCCGCGTCGAGGCCCTGGAGGATTTCGGTCGCGCCGCCGGTCTGCATCATCTGAATGCGCGCCTGTAACTTCGAGCGGTCAGGTTGGAACGCGGCGGGTATCAAGACTTCGGCGCGGTCGCTGAAAGCCACGACACTGAAGATATCCTCTGCTTTTAGACTGCGTATCACCTGCGTCGCGGCGGCCTTGACGACATCGATTTTCTCGCCCTGCATCGAAGTCGAACGATCCAGCAAAAGACAAATGTTCAATGGCGGCGCAGGAAGTCTTTCGCCCGTTTCGCGCGGCCCGACTTCCAGCAGCGCGTATACCAATTGCGGTTCGTCCAGGTGCACGAGGTTGGCGCGGCTGTATTGGATCGCGTATTTGATGACCCTCGATGACGCGTCTTCTTTTGGAAGGGTCGCGTCGTATTGGGCGCGGCGCTTTGGGTTGGACAGCACTTCATACGCCTGTTGGATTTCGAGGAAGATTTCCGTCTCACCGGCCAGTTTGTTTTTATCCGGATGGAGCCGCTGCGCGGCTTCGTAATAGGCGCGTTTGATTTCCTCAGGCGAGGCGTCGCGTAAAACACCCAGAAGGCTGTAATGATCCTTCCTTTCCGAAGTCATCCTATCCGACCATTTGAACGAGAATCACACTGATGTTATCGGGACCGCCGGCCGTGTTGGCGGCGTTGACCAGGTTTTGACAGGCCCGCTGCGCGTTGGGCGCATCATTCACGATGCGTACCAGGTCGTGATCGGCAACCACGCCCCACAGCCCGTCACTGCACAGCAGGAGCATGCCGTTTTGTGGGAACGGGATGGTGAATATGTCCACCTCGAGCGTGTCGCCCTGCCCAAGCGCACGGATCAAAACATTGCGATGAGGAAAATTCGCGGCCTCCTCCTTATTGAGATGTCCCAATTCCTCCAGCCTTTTGACGAGCGAATGATCGCGCGTGATCTGTTCGATTCGTCCCGCGGGATAAATGCAGTACGCGCGGCTGTCGCCGACATGTCCAATCGTGACCTGCTGGCCGACGATCAGCGCGGCGGTGACGGTTGTGCCGCTGCCTGGCGCATCCTTTTGGATGACGCGGTGCGCCTCCTTGACCGCATTTTCCATGATCTCCTGAAGCGATTCCTCCGGCTGCTGCGTGGGAAGCGTAAAGAGGTAGGAATGGAATTTACGCATGATCTGTCCGGCGATGACGCGGATGGCGGCATTGCTGGCGATCTCGCCGAATTGATGCCCGCCCATGCCATCGGCCACGATATAAAGTCCGAAGGGAACGTTGGCCGTCTTCCCGGCCAGCGTAGCGGTGATGGCAACCAGGCTGTCTTCGTTATGCTCGCGCTGTTTTCCCACCGATTGTCCCGAAGCAGCCACCAGTTGCTGCATTTCGTATTGAGGGCTTTGCGAGCGGACGATGGATTCGATCTGCTGGTCTGAAAGCGGCGCGGTGGTCACGCTTTCGGCTGATGAGGTAGCCGGGACGCCTCCAAATAGCTTGCGGAAGAAATCAAACATGCAGGCTCCTTTTCAGGCAAGCAAAGCATAGATCTGGTGATCGGTCGAGCCGATGTAAACGATGTCATCGAACACAATGGGCGAACCTGTGATCGCGGCCTTCGTTCCAAATTTCCAACGCTGGCGTCCCGTGCGGTATTCAAGGCAATACAGGTTTCCATCCACTGATGCGCAATAAACGGAGTCCTTGTACAAGGCGGGTGAACTGCTGACCTGATGTTCGGTTCGGAAACGCCAGACCTCTTTGCCGGTCCGCGCTTCGACGCAGTAAATGAATCCGTCAGCCGCGCCGGCAAAGACAAGATCGTCAGCGACCGCGGGGGAGGAGACCGAGCCTTTGCCAAGCCGGTACCGCCAGATCGCCCAGCCGTTGCGGGCATCCAGGCAATAAAGTGTGCTATCCACCGACGTGAAGAAAACCGACTGCCCCGCCAGAATGGGTGATGAGGTGACGGCGCGCTTGGCCTGGAAGCGCCATTTCATCCCGCCGCGAAAATCAACGGCGTAGAAATCACCGGCTTCGTTCCCAAAATACACAAGCTCATTCGCCACGAACGGCGTCGAACGGATTTCTTCCGATGACTCGAATGTCCACACGCTGCGGCCCGTGTTCAGATTCACGGCATGGAGATGGTGGTCATCCGAGCCGATGAAGATGTGCCCCTCGGCGATGCGCGGCGAAGACCGGATCGGGCCTTCGGTGTAATATGTCCAAACCACTTTGCCGGTGCGCGTGCTGATCACATGCAAGCGTCTGTCTTCAGAACCAAAATAGAGATTGCCTTCGTAGACAGCCGGCCGCGAAACGATTCCGCCGTCGGCTGCATATTTCCATTGGAATTTTCCATCCGCCGCGTTGAGGGCGTACAGGTTGTTGTCGTAACAACCAATGTAAATCGAGCCTTGATGCGCCAACGGCGTGCCGCGTATTTCATCCTCGCATTTGAATGACCAGACCGGTTTGATTCCGCCTGCGGGCGTGATGGATGTCGTTGCAATTTTCGAGAGCGCGCCTGTTTTGCGCGCTGCGCTCAGCAGCGCTTCTTTCATGTCCGCGGCGGCAGGGAAACGTTCGGACGGGTTGTAGGCCAGCGCGGTGTTGATGACCGTTTCGAGTTCCGGCGAGACGCGGGAATTGATGCGGCGCAAAGGCCGTTCCGCAAACGAGAACGGCGGCTCGAGGCGCGGGTCACGGCGCGTCAAAGCGTGATGGAGAGTCGCGCCGAGGGCATAAATATCGGCCAGCGGCGTGGCTTCGCCGCGATATTGCTCCGGCGGGGAATACCCTTCGGTGCCGATCATCGTCCCTTTCTGTCCCACCTGGAATGTTTTGGCAATGCCGAAATCTATCAGAATGATGTCGCCGTTGCTGTTCACCATCACGTTGGACGGCTTCATGTCGCGGAAGATGATCGGATCGGGCTTGTGATTATGCAGGAACGAAAGCACATCGCACAATTGAATGGCCCAGCCCAATACCTGCTCTTCGGCCAGGAATCCATTCGTGTCGTTGATGATGGCTTCCAGGTCTTTTCCGTGGACGAACTCCAGCACCAGGTACGAACGTTCCTCTTCGCTGAAGTAATCATAGATGCGGGGAATGGCCGGATGGTTGAGCGTGGCCAGCAGGTTGGCCTCGCGCTCGAAGTTCTGGATGATGGTCCGGCGCACCAGCGGATCGGGAGCCATGTTGATCATTTCCTTGACGGCGACCAGCTTGGTCACGTTCGGGAAATGCAGGTCGCGGGCGCGATACACCGATCCCATGCCGCCCACGCCGATCACTTCCTGAATGTGATAACGCCGGGTCAGTGTTGTGCCGGGCTGCAGCTGGCGCCGGGGGAGATCCGGATCTTCCCCAAAAGGTTGTGTGATATTCTGTGTGTCCAGAACGCCTCTAAATTATTTTGAATTATAGTGTGCCACGACAGGATTGACAACCATCCATCCTTCTCATAACTGAAAGCTACACTTGCGGGGAAATCTTTTCTGCGGCACAATGGTACGGCGATGAAAATCCTTGCCGTCAGCGATCAGGTGGTGGACCGCATTTACACCCTGGCACCCCAGGGACACTTCAGCGGCGTGAGGATGATCCTGGGCTGCGGCGATCTGCCTTACACGTACCTCGAATACCTTGTTTCGATATTGAACGTGCCGATGTTCTACGTTCCGGGAAATCACGACCCGGAGTTCAATCCGAAATTCGTGTCCAGCCGCGCCGAGGGCGGCTCGAACCTGGACTTGATGCGGACGCGCGAGAACGGGCTTCTGATCGCCGGCTTTGGCGGCTCTATCCGCTACCGGCCCGACGGCGTCAACCAATATTCCCAAGCCGAAGCCTTTATCCGCGCCGCTCAACTTATGCCCGGATTCCTGTGGAACCGCATCCATTATGGCCGCGCCCTCGACATTCTTATTACACATTCGCCGCCGTTCGGCATCCATGACGATGACAGCCATGCCCATCGCGGCCTGCGAGCCATCAACTGGATTCTGCGCTGGGCGCGCCCGCGTTATCATTTTCACGGGCACACCCATTTCTATCGTCAAAACCTGGAGCCGTCTGTGGACCAGTTCGGCCCGACAACCATCATGAATGTATTTCCTTATAAAGTGATCGAGATCGAAAATGTCTGATGAACTCAATTTCCGTGTGCGCGCCGATTTCAGCCGGGCGCGCTTCAAATCCTTTCTCAACCGCGCCTTCGCTGCCATCTCCGGCCAGCCGACCACGCTGCTCTCGTATGATGAGATCAAGGAAAATTTGCACATCGGCGGCCCCATCTATCGCGGCGTCCATACCGTGCACGTGGATCAGATCGTCGGCAGCTTGAATCGCTATCAGCAATTCGACCGCGCCTTTCTGCCCGCCGCAGACCAACTGGCTTCGCGCTGGCAAAATGTGGACCGCGCGTTTTATAACGAGGTCAGCCTGCCGCCTGTGGTGCTTTACAAAGTCGGGCAGGTTTATTTTGTGGTGGATGGTCATCATCGCGTTTCTGTGGCGCGCGAGCAGGGACAGGAATTCATCGAAGCCGAAGTGCGCGAATGCGCGACCAAAGTCAACATCACGCCCGATCTCAAGGCCGAGGATTTGAAAATCCTCGGTGAGAAAGTTCGCTTCCTCGAACGCACCCGCCTCGATGATCTGCGCCCGAAAGCAAAGATCCGCCTCACGGTCCCGGATGGATTCGACCGCATGTTGGAACACATCGCCGTCCATCGTTACTTCATGGGACTCGATTTCAAACGCGACATCAGCGATGAAGAAGCTGTCACGCACTGGTACGATACGGTTTATCTGCCCATCGTCAAAGTGATTCGGCAAAGCAAAATCCTGAAGGACTTTCCTAGTAAGACCGAGGGCGATCTTTATTTATGGGTGCTCGACCATCAACATTATCTTGCCAACTCTGAAGGACAATCGCTCCAGCCGCCCGAGGAAGCCGCGCGTGTATTCATTGAGAAGGACGATTGATCGAATGTCAATGCCCTGCGCTCTTTCAGGGTTGCGAGTGGCGCTTTGAGCGCCACGACGTGGCAATCTTTTGTTTGAACAGCGGAGATTGCCACGCGCCTTTCAGGCGCTCGCAATGACATCATCTAACAGATTGGAGACATCATGACTCGACATCCGCTTTCCGGCGTTTACGCCGCTGCTGTGACTCCCTTGAAGCCCGATCTTTCCCCGGATATTGAAGCGGTTGCGCCGTTCCTGGCTTTTCTCGCATCCCGAGGCTGTCACGGCGCGCTGATCTTCGGCACGACCGGCGAAGGTCCATCCTTTTCCCCCGCCGAGCGCGCGGATGTTTGGCGCGCGGCGTTGAAGGTCCGCGCGCAATATCCGGATTTTCGTCTGCTGGCCGGGACCGGCACGCCAAGCCTCAGCGAAACGATTGATTTGACCCAACTCGCTTTTGATCTTGGCTTCGATGCGGTTGTGACTCTGCCTCCGTATTATTTCCGCAAGGCCACCGACGACGGTTTGTTCAACTGGTTCGAACAGGTGATTACGAAAGCTGTTCCCGGAGACGGATTCATGCTTGGCTATCATTTTCCCAACGTGGCCGGAATCGGATTCTCGCTCGATCTATTGGCGCGCCTGAAAGATTGTTTTCCGGCTCAATTCGCGGGCATCAAGGATTCATCGCACGATGAGGATTTCGCCAGAGCGCTCGGACAAAAATTTGGCGATGCCCTCGCCGTCTTCAGCGGCACGGATTCTGAGCTGACATTTGCGCTGCAAAATCATGCTTCTGGCTGTATCACCGCGCCCGCCAATGTGATCTCACCGAATTTACGCGAAGTCTACGACGCGTTTTTCGATGGCAAAGAACCATCCGCCGCGCAGGCGAAAGTCAATAGGCAAAGACTTGTCCTCGAAAAATATCAACCCTATCCGCCGCTGCTGAAAACGTTGCTGGCGCGTTTGCATAACCAACCGCGCTGGCCCGTCCGCCCGCCGCTGGTGGAGATGACAGGAGAGAATGAGGAGAAAGTGGTTCGAGAATTCGTGGCGTGATAACCGTAATCGCTCTTCGAGTTGCCGGTCATTTGTTTGGTCGTTGTATCCACTCGTCGTAAACTTTCCTTGCCAACGATGCGACGAATGAATGTGCCTCCTCCTTTTCGAATCCATTCGTCATGATCGCCAGCGCGAACGCGTTTCCCTTGGATGGATAAACAATCCCAACGTCGTGATGATACGTTCCTGTCCAGCCCGTCTTGTGTGCCACGCGGACGTCCGTTGACAGTTGCGCCGGGATCATCTGGTTGAATTTTTGTTCGCTCAGGATTTCGATCATCACATCTGAGTCTTTCAGCGAAACGACTTTCCCCTTTGCCAGCTTGATCAGAATTTGCATGAAGCCGCGCGCAGTAGCCGAATTATTCATTCCGAGCCGGAAGGCTTTGTCGTCCTCCACGCCGCGGCGGACGGTCAAACCGTCCGCGCCGAGCTGGCGCATAAATTCAGTCGTCCGCGCCGGTGTGACGCGTTCGATCAAAATGTTTGTCGCCAGGTTGCTGCTGACGGTGATCATGCGTCGCACAAGCTCGCGGATTGGAAGCAGCCGGCCGATATGTTGGTATAAGTCTGTTTCCGAGTCATCTTCTGCCAGGAGCGAATAGGGACTCCCATCCGCGATGCTGGCAAATTCGTTTTTGACAAGCATCTCATCATCCAGCGAAAATAATCCCCGCCGCGCCTGGTGAAAGATTTCCATCATCACGCATAATTTGAATGTGCTGGCAGGATGAAAAGACAGATCAGGATGGATCAGGATTTCCCTCCCGCTTCCGAGCTGATGTGCGGCGAGGCCAATCTCCGCGCCGCTTTGTTGGGTCACTTTTCCAAGGAATTCGATCAGCGGATACGTTTTCATCTGGCAGGTGATTATATGACCTTTGGTGCCAGTACCAAATATGGCGTTTTGAGCGATGCTGTTGGCTTATTGACATCTCGACGTTTTCTTACCACCTGGGGCCAAATTCTGATGCGAGCAATAAACGTGCCAAATCAAGGCGAAGCAATTAAGGGTTGATATATGGAACTTCAGTTTGTATGGAACTGTTCTCCAAACCGGATTGAATCGAAGTCAATTTCCTGGAGATGCCCGGCGCGATCTGATTTTCAAGATCATGGAATGGAGCGAGATCCGTTTGGCCGAAGTAATCTCCTGATGGCAGTTGACCGCTCTTGGACAATCGCATCAAATCCCGGACACCGGAGCGGATGTCGCTGACCGCGCTGGATACAAGCTGCGAGCGGATTCCCGTTAAACGCGCGTAAACATCCGTTTCCGAACCGATCACATAAGCGCCGTCATTTGCCGCCGTCTCCAGCGCGGCGTCTGCCGTATTTCCGCCCGCCGCGAAGACAACGTCTGCACCATCGCTGACCATTTGCGAAGCCGCCGCGCTTCCCCATCCCGGATCATTGAACAGTTTTTCCTGTGAGCCATCGCGATATGCCAGCAGAACGTCAATGTTTGGATTGATATAACGTACACCCGCTTGGAAGCCATCGCAATATCTCCGCATGGCGTCAATGAATTTTGCCTCGCAGGCCGCGCCCACCTGATTCGTTTGTGTAAGCATGGCAGCCAATGCGCCTGCCATAAATCCGCTTTGATCTTCGTGGAAGACCAGGCCGGTCACGTTGGGATATTTTTCTGTCTGCTCCTGTTCCACGCCGATGAATTTCAGGTTTGGATATTTTTGCGCGGCGGCGATTGTGTCATTGGAAAGCGAAGCGCCAACTGTGACGATCACGTCGTATCTGTTTTGTGCAAAGAAATCAATGTTCTTCGCGCGGTCGCGCGAGTCGACGGTTTCGATGTAATCAATTCGATTCACCAAACCTGCGGCCTTCGCATCCTGCAATCCAAGCCAGGCTTGTTGATTGATGTCGTTATCATTAACCGGGCCGGATGCCGTGACCAGCCCCGCGCAAAAAACGTTGACGTTCGCGCAATCCTGCGGAGTCGGCGCGCACGCGGAAAGCGTCAGGGCGAGGAAAAGGATGAAAAACGGGAGCCGGTTTATAGTCATGAAAGACGCGATAAAAATTTGTTCTAGGCGGCGGCTCGAGCAATTCAGATGTGAGTCACGCTTCCAGCGCGGCTGGTCCCGTCTGAACTGCTTCGCCTCTGCGGACGCCAAGCATCAACACCAATGCAACGATCAAGAAGATCGGCGAGAACAACATGATCATGTTGTAGTCGTTGCCGGTCAGTTGGATCAGCCAGCCATTGACGTTTGGCCCGGCGATGGCCGAAAGCGTCGAGAACAAATAATAAAGCCCGGTGAACGTGCCGAGGCGCGCCGCGGTCGTCATGTCCACAACCATCGGCAGAGAATTGATGTTGATCAACGCCCACGCGATTCCGGCTAGCATCAGGAAAATGCTGAGGACCGGAATTTGTCCAAGCACCGGAAGTTTTGCCAATACCGTTGTGAGCGTCGCGGGCGGAGTGAAATAGATTCCGGCAATCAATGCCGCGAGCATGATGATGCCGAATGAGATCGTCACGCGGCGTCCGATCCTTCCGCCGATGAGTCCCGCCACCAGCGCAAACAAAACAAAAAACAGCGAAAGATGTCCAAGCAGGCGGCTGCCGTCCGCTTCGTTCATGCCGAGATAATTTTTTGCGTAAAGCGTGAAGAACGCTTCGATGGCTGTGTAGCCGAGGAACCAGAAGAAGATCGCGAACAAAATGCGAAGCGCGGATTTGTCTTCATCCTGGAAAACTTCGCGCAGACTCTCGAACATGTCCGGCTGTTTTTCGCTTTCTTCGTAATCTCTCGGTTCTCTGATAAATACAAAAACGAGGATCGCGGAAACGAGGACCAGCGCCGATCCAAGCCAGAACGGAAACGATGGATTCATTTTGTACAATGCACTTCCGCCGAGGAACGAAATGATCGCGCCCAGTCCGCCCATTAAGTTGATGATGCCGTTGGCTTGCGAACGTTTTTCGGATGGCGTGATATCCGGCATCAACGCAATGACCGGCGTCCGCCAGAAAGCCATGCTGAGAAGCAAGGTGCTCGTGCAAGCCACAAAGAACGGCAGGATGGCCGCGATGGGAATCAGCCCAAAGGCAGCCGCCGAAATCGGCGCGCCGATCACGATGAACGGCATGCGGCGTCCGATGCCCGTCCGCAAACGGTCAGACCAAACGCCGACCGGCGGCTGAATGAAGAGCGCGGCGATGTTGTCGAGCGTCATGAAGAAACCGATGACTGCCGGCTCCAAATGAAATTTGTCCTGCAAAAAGATTGGCACGAAGGCGTTGTAGACTCCCCAGATGATGCTCACACCAAAGAAACCGAAGCCAAGCAGAAAAATTTTCCCGTACCCAAATTTTTTGGTCACGATGCCCTCCGCAAAAATGTAAGAAGAAAGAGGAAAGAAGTGAGAAGTTCTTTTATCTTTCTTCTTTCTTCTTCAAAAGGAATTTACGATCATCATCATCGAGCTGCGCTTTTTCCAAAAGATCAGGGCGGCGCTCCAGCGTTCGCAGCAAGGATTGTTCGCGGCGCCACTTTGCGATCTTTGCATGATCGCCGGAGAGCAAAACCTCCGGCACGCTCTCGCCGCGGAATTCAGGCGGGCGCGTGTAATGCGGATATTCCAACAAGCCCGACGCGTGTGAGTCGTCCGCCGCGCCATCGGGGTCGCCGAGCACGCCGGGGATCAAACGCGAAACCGCGTCAATCAGAATCAGCGCGGGCAGTTCGCCGCCGGTGAGGACATAATCGCCGATGGAAATTTCGTCCGTGACCAGATGTTTGCGGATGCGTTCATCCACGCCCTCGTAGCGTCCGCAGATCAATGCGATTTTTTCGTGCCCCGATAATTCCTGCGCGATGGTTTGGTCGAACACGCGTCCCTGCGGAGTCAGCAAAATGATCGGCGTATCAGACTTCCGAAGTCTCGGACCCAGAATCGATTCGACGGCTTCGAAAAGCGGTTCCGGTTTCATTACCATCCCGCCTCCGCCGCCGTAGGGAATGTCGTCCGTCGTGTGGTGTTTATCGTGTGTGTAATCGCGGATGTTGTGGACGCGAACGTCAATCAATCCGCGCTGGCGGGCGCGCTGCAAAATGCTGCTGTCGAGGTATGGAGGAAAAACTTCAGGCAAAAGCGTGAACACTTCAAATTGCATGAATGGATTTTAGCATATCGCGAGGTGCGCGTTTCACCCCCACTGCCCTTGGGGCACCTCCCCCAAATCCAAAGGATTTGGGGGAGGCAGGAGGGGGCAAATAAGAGTCCGCTTAGAACACTCGCTTGACGCTGGTTTGCGGCGGATGGTAAGATGATTGCATGTATTTGAAAGGCAGTAAATGGAGTATGAACCGGCGGCGCCGGCATTTCAACTGGTTCCGCATTATTTTGCTTTTGCTTTTGATCGCAGGCGGACTCTATTTGGATAAGGCCATTATTCCCAATACGCCGTCGCCATTCGAGCCAACGCCGACGGCCACACGTCCGCCTGAGTCTTACATAACCGACGCGCAGAATTTGTTCGCACAAGGAAAACTTCTTCAATCCATTCAGGCGTATCAACAGGCCATCGCGGTCAAGCCCAACGATCCAGCCATCTATGTCGCGCTGGCGCAGGTTCAAATTTACGCCGGCAATTACAAGGACGCGCAGACCAGCGCCGAGGATGCGCTGCTTTTAAATCCAAACAATTCGATGGCGCAGGCGGTGCGCGCCTGGGCGCTCGACTATCAAAACGATTACACCGATGCGGAAACTTCCATTCAAAAAGCGCTGGAACTTGATCCGAAGAATGCGATAGCCCATGCTTATTATGCACAGATTCTGGTGGACGAAGGTGCGGATACGATTCCGAAGGCGATCACCGAATCACAGACAGCTATCGCGCTGGCGCCCAACACGCTCGATGCGCTGCGCGCCCGCGGTTATGTTCTTCAGGCGACCGGCAACTATCAGGAATCCATTCAGGAATATCAGGCCGCGGCTGCGATCAACAATAACATCGCAGATACCCATCTTCAGGTCGGGATCAATTACAGGGCGCTTGGTATTTCCGATAAAGCCATTCAGGAATTTTCAGTTGCCAATGCACTGAATCCCACTGACTGGCACGCGCCCTATTATATTTCCCGTACCTATGCTTATGTCGGCCAATTTGCCAAGGCTCAGCAATATGCCCAATCGGCGGTGAGCGTCGCACCGGCCGATCCCGCTTTGCATGGCAATCTGGGTGTGATGTATTATCACAATGCAGATTGGGCCAATGCGGTAAAGGAATTGAGCCTGGCTGTAAACGGCGGCATGACCAATGATGGCAAGAAGGTGAATCCCGTTTCTCTCGCGGCGAATGACCCGCTTATAGATGAATATTATTTCACGGACGCGCTTGTGCTGGCTCGCTTGAATCGTTGTGGCGATTCGCTGCAAATTGTTCAGAAAATCCAGGCGTTGGTTCCCTCGGATCAAACTGCGATGGATAACGCGAATGCAGCCACGCAGATCTGCCAGAAGAATTTGGCCTCGACCGGGACCGTGTCTCCCGCTTCGACAGGCACCGCCGGGATACCCGCCATAACTTCCACGCCTGAGATTGCCATAACGTCAACACCGGAAATACCTGTTATAACTTCCACACCATGAACGTTTCCCCACGCCGTCCCATTTTCAATCGCCGGGCGGAATCGAGCATCTATCGCATGTTCTTCTGGGCGATCCTCGCGCTGGGCGGAGTATGGCTGATCATTCAAATCCAGCAAGGCGATATCAAATCGCCTTTCCAGCCCACGCCCACGCCCACGCGCAATTCCACTTCCTACGAATTGGAAGGAGAGGCCCAATTCACTGCCGGAAACCTCGACGCGGCAATTGCCGCTTATCAGCAAGCTGTGCGCGTGGATCCGACCAACGCGGAAACCTGGGCAAACCTGGCGCGCATCCAAACCTATTCGACCACGCTTCTGACCATCGACGCGGAGAAAGAGACGCGTTTGCAGGAAGCGCTCAAATCCGCGACGCAAGCCACCACCCTCGCGCCGGATGACAGCACAACCCATGCGGTGCGCGCCTTTGTCCTCGACTGGAATGCCAATTCCCTCCTGGTGGATAATAATCAAGTCCAGGATTACCTGGCCCAGGCCGATCAGGAATCCCTGCGCGCCCTGCAATTGGACGGCAATAATGTGCGCGCGCTCGCATTCTACGCCGAGATTCTGGTGGACGAACAAAAGTGGACACAGGCGCAGGATTACATCCAGCAGGCGGCGGACCGCGACCCTTCCCTAATGGATGTGCACCGCGTCTATGCGTACGTGCTCGAGTCGCTGGGACTCTATAATCAGGCCATCCAGGAATACGATAAGGCCATTGCCATTGACCCCAATCTGACCTTCCTGTACCTCAGCGCGGGATTGAACTACCGCCAGCTTGGGTTCCGCAGCCCGAATGCGGAAACGCAAAAGCAGTTGTACGATAAATCGCTGGGATATTTTACGAAGGCGGTCAGCATTAATCAGCAACTGGGCGTCAAGGATCCTAACCCCTATATTTCGATTGCCAAAACCTATTCACAGGAAGGTGAATTTTTCATCGCCGCACGGAACGTACAGAAAGCCTTATCGTTCAAGCCCGATAACGCGGATATTTACGGACAACTGGGCATCATCTATTTCAAGTCGCGCAACTACGAAGGCTCGATCCCGGCTCTGCAATGCGCCGTCGAAGGGTGCAGCGGCGATGTCTCCTGCCAGGGCCGCGGCCTGGATGCCTGCGATGCCCAGGACCCGCCAGTCACCGTGAAGGGACTGCCGCTCTCGCCGGGAACGGTGGACTACTACCAGGTTTATTTTTCGGTGCTGGCCGCCCTCGGTCCGCGCGACCCGACGTATTGTCCAAAAGCGATGAGCATTGCGGATGAAGTCCAGGCCAGCGGATTGATCGCCGCGCGCCCCGATATCGCAAATAACATGGCGGTTGCCCGGCAGGAATGTTCCCCGTCAAATGCAACATCCATGCCGGTTTCGACGGGCACGCCGCTTTTCCTTGCCACGTCCACGCCTTTCCCAACTTCGAGTTCATATAACACACAGCCCTGATGAATGTCAGAATTGCATAAGAGATTCTGGATTCCTCTTGACGCGGGCTTGTGAATTCAGTATCATACGATTAGCACTCGATACCTTGGAGTGCTAATTTCGTGCTTATTTCGAGACACAAAACTTATCAGGAGGTCAAAGATGGCAAGCAAGCTCAAGCTCAAACCTCTAGGCGGACGCGTGATCGTCGAGCCGATTGAGCAGGAAGATATCACCGCAGGCGGTATCATCCTGCCGGACACCGCCAAAGAGAAACCGCAGGAAGGCAAGATCCTGGCGGCGGGACCGGGCGACCGGAACGAAAAAGGCGAACGCGTCCCGATGGATTTGAAAGCCGGTGACAGGGTACTCTTCGCAAAATATTCCGGCACAGAAGTCAAAATGGATGGCAGGAAATTGCTCATCATGCGCGAAAGCGACATTTTGGCCATCGTCGAAAGCTAATTTGGAGGTAATGAATCATGGCTGCAAAACAACTTGTATTTTCTGAGGAAGCGCGCCGCAAATTGAAGAATGGCATGAATGTGGTTGCCAACTCGGTCGGCGCGACGCTCGGCCCCAAAGGCCGCAACGTGGCAGTGGATCGCAAGTTCGGTTCCCCGACCATCACGCACGATGGCGTTTCCGTTGCCAAGGAAGTCGAACTCGAAGACCCGTTCGAGAACATGGGCGCCCAGCTTCTCAAGGAAGCCGCGACCAAGACCAACGATATTGCCGGCGACGGCACCACCACCTCGACGGTTCTCGCCCACGCCATTGTGAACGAAGGCCTCAAGGCCCTCGAAGCCGGCTATAACCCGATGCTGATCAAACGCGGCATCGAGCAGGCCACGGACTCCGTTGTCGAAGAATTGCGCAAGATGGCGGTCAAGATTGACACGAAGGAAGAGATCGCTTCGGTTGCCACCAACTCCGCCGCGGACGAGAATATCGGCAACCTGATTGCGGACGTGATGGACAAGGTCGGCAAAGACGGCGTCATCACGGTTGAAGAGTCCAAGACCACAGCCGATGAAACCGAATATGTCGAAGGTATGCAGTTCGACCGCGGTTACATCTCGGCCTACTTCATCACCAACACGGACCAGATGGAAGCCGTCATCTCCGATCCGTACATCCTGATCAATGAAAAGAAGATTTCCGCCGCGCAGGATATCGTCCCGCTGCTGGAGAAACTCGTCCAATTGGGCAAGCGCGAACTCATCATCATTGCGGAAGATGTGGACGGCGAGGCCCTCGCCACGCTCATCCTGAACAAACTGCGCGGCATGTTGAACGTCCTGGCCGTCAAAGCGCCGGGCTTCGGTGACCGCCGCAAGGCCATGCTGCAGGATATTGCCATTCTCACCGGCGGCACCGTGATCTCCGAAGAGACCGGCCGCAAGCTCGAGACCGCCACCGTTCAAGACTTGGGCCGCGCCGAGAAGGTTGTTTCCGACAAGGAGAACACCACCATCGTCGGCGGCAAAGGCAAGAAGGGCGATATCGAAGGACGCATCAAGGAAATCCGCGCCGAGATTGACAAGAGCACCAGCGATTACGACAAGGAAAAACTGCAGGAGCGCCTCGCCAAGCTTTCCGGCGGCGTTGCGATCGTCCGCGTCGGCGCGGCGACCGAGACCGAGATGAAGGAAAAGAAGCACCGCGTCGAAGATGCCTTGTCGGCGGCGCGCGCAGCTGTGGAAGAAGGCATTGTTCCCGGCGGCGAAATCTCCCTGATCAACGCCTCGGGCAAACTGGACAAGATGCTGAAGGCCATTGAGTCGGAAGACGAGGAAACCCGCGTCGGCATCAACATCGTCAAGAAGGCGCTCGAAGCTCCGATCCGCAAGCTGGCTTCGAATGCCGGACAGGATGGTTCCGTGATCATTGACACCGTCCGCCGCACCGCAGTCGAGCAGAAGAACAAGAACATTGGTTATAACGTGCTAACCAGCGAATACACCGACATGATCGAAGCCGGCGTGATTGACCCGGTCAAAGTGGTGCGCGGCGCGCTCGAAAACGCGTCATCCATCGCGTCCATGATCCTGACGACCGACGTTTTGATCACCGACATTCCCGAAAAGGAAAAGCCCGCTCCTCCGATGCCGCCTGGTGGCATGGATTATTAATCACAAAAGCCTTGCGAAGACTTAACCTTCGCAAGGCTTTTTCTTTCATTGGTATAATTCCAACAATGTTTTCCCGTCCCCGCAAAATTCTCATTCAATTGACTTTGATTCTTGCGCTTGGATTGACCTCCTGCGGTTCGTTGTTCGGAACCAGAGCGACTCCAACCCCAACCGGGCCGAAGGCTACGCCCGTGCCTCCAACCGCCACCGCGGAGCCGGCCGCCGCGACCGTCAACGGTGAAATCATCAGCGTGGCCGAATTTAAAGCCGAACTTGCGCGTTATAAAGCGGCACAAACCGCGCTGGGTAAAACCGTCGCGGATCAGGACGCGAGCAAGACCGTCCTCGAGGATTTGATCGCGCAGGTTTTGCTGGCGCAGGGCGCCAAGGCCGCGGGATTCACTTTAACGGAATCCGCTTTGCAGTCCCGGATCGACGCGCTGACAACCCAGCTCGGCGGCGCGGGCAAATTAACGGCATGGGAATCCGCTCACGGTTACACCGACGCGTCCTTCCGCTCCGCATTGACGCTCTCGGCCGAGGCCGCGTGGATGCGCGACAAGATCGTGAACGCGGTTCCGAAGACTGCCGACCAGGTGCATGTCCAGCAGATTTTGCTCTATAATGCGACTGACGCGCAGTCGGTGCTGGACCAGCTCAAAAGCGGCGCGGATTTTGCGACGCTGGCCGCTCAGTATGATCCGAACGCCAGCGGCGATCTGGGCTGGTTTCCGAGAGGCTACCTGCTCGATCCGAAAGTCGAAGAGGCGGCTTTCAGTTTACAGGTTGGACAGATCAGTGACGTGATCCAAACAGATTCCGGATATGTCATTATCAAGGTGTTGGGGCGCGACGCCCAGCACCCTCTTTCGCCCGACGCTTATCTTGTATTGCAGGATGGCGCTTTGAAGGCTTGGGTTTCGCGGCAGCGCGCGCGGACCGCGGTTGTGTTGGCCCCATAACTGGAGTGACACGATGGACAATTACGATTTCAATGACCAGCCTGTTAAACGTTCCGGCCCGCAATTGAGCATGTGGGATCTGCTGACCGTTCTGGTCCTGTTGATAACGGTTTGCATCGGCGGTTATTTTTTGATGATCTTCGTCAATCCCAATTCGCCGCTCAACCCATTTCCGCCCGCGCCCACGGCCCTGTCGTTCCCCACCGCGACCATCACGCCGATCCAGCCGCCCGCAACGTGGACGCCGACTCTTGTCGACATCACCAATACGCCGACGCTGGTCGCTACGATTACTTTAATGCCCTCGCCGACCGGATTCTCGCTCATCCCACCGTCCAAAACCCCCCAGCCGACCAGGACGCCGAAGGCGACCGCAACGCCAACAGCCCCATTTTCTTCATCTCCTCCCAGCTATATTCAAAGCACGATCATCGCGCATCTTGCCGACCGGGGATGTGACTGGCAGGGCGTTGGCGGCACCGTGGACGATGCCAATAACGGTCCGATCATTGGCATGGTCATCCGCCTGGTTGGGACGTGGGGCAATCAGTCCGTCAACCTGACGACGGTCAGCGGCGTCAGTCCTGATTACGGAAAATCAGGCTGGGAATTTACGCTCGGCACCTCCCCGATTGATACCACCGGGACGCTCTATGTTCAACTGCTGGATCAGGCCGGTCTCCCGCTTTCGCAGAATGTTTATATCAATACGTATGCCAGCTGCACGAAGAATTTGGTTCTTGTCCGCTTCAAAAAGAATCGATAGTCATATCAATACAAATGTTTGCTGTACTGGCAATGAAATGTGAGCAGGGTGGAAAATCTATCACCATCACCTGTTACTGTCGTATTCGCCGTTGAGGCTGGATGTGATTTATTTGCGTGAAGTCTATCTGGCATAATGTCCGTTCTTGTTGCTTTGATGAAATAGTCTAACCATAAGGAAAATTTTAGATTTTAGATTGTTGATTGCTGATTGGATTTCGGGCTAAGGAGGCTGCATGGACGCGGATGAACTCAAGAAGAGGACGAAGCAATTCGGTTTGCGAATTATCCGACTGATTGAGGCATTACCATCTTCAAAGGCCGCAAATGTGATTGGCAATCAACTTCTTCGTTCGGGCACTTCTGTAGGAGCGAACTATCGCGCTGCATGCCGGGCGCGTTCCAAACCCGACTTTATATCGAAAGCCAGCATTTCCATCGAAGAAGCAGATGAATCACTTTATTGGATGGAAATGCTGGTCGAAGCAGAGATTATGCCAAAAGAAAAACTTACTGCGCTTATGAAAGAAGCTGACGAAATTGTCGCCATTCTTACTGCTTCGGTTAAAACGGCGCGGGCCAGTATCAATCAGCGAGGTTAGCGATGCCCAATCAACAATCAACAATCAACAATCAGCAATCCATCATCGGTTACATCATCGGCGGCGGACTGAAAGAATCCTTCCGGGCGCGCATCACTGTCGAGCCGCAGCAAGTTCAGGAAGGCGCGTTCGTCGTCGTCGAAAATTCGGGCTGGCGATATTACGGCCTCGTCACGGACATCCAACTCGGCGCGACCGATCCGCGTTTTGCGGATGAACAAACCGAAGCGCGTCTGCCTGCTTCGATTGCGAAGGCATTGCACGGACAAACGCTCTATACGAATCTCGAAATCCTTCCAGCGTTGATGCAGGATATCGGCCCCGATCCCGCCTCGGCGGAGTATAAAAAATGGAGGCAGGAAAATCCCGAAGACCCGAAGCCGCTTCCAGTCAAGACCGTGCCGCCGCATCATTCTTCGGTTGAGTTGGCGCGACCGGAACACATCGCTGGCATCTTCGGCGAACCAAGCGACAAGAATTTCATCATCGGTTATACGCGTGAACAGAATCATCCCGTGTGCATTGACTTGGAAAAATTCGTCCAGCGTTCATCGGGCATCTTCGGCGCAACCGGAACCGGCAAATCATTTTTGACGCGTGCGGTGCTCGCTGGATTGATTCATTACAATAAAGCCTCGGTGTTGGTGTTCGACATGCACAACGAATATGGATTCGACGACACCGCTTCGGACACAGGACTGCGCGTGATTGGGTTGAAGAGCAAGTTCGCGTCGAAGGTGCGCGTGGTGGGACTCGGCGCGGGCGCGAAGATCCGCGGCTCGGCCCCGGACTTCAATCTGGAGATCGCGGAAAGTGACATTTCCACGTCTGACATCGAACTGCTGGCGCGTGAACTCGACTTGAAAGAGACGACCGCCACCACACTCGACGCACTGTGGAATTCGTTCAAGCGCGATTGGTTCAGCGAATTCAAAGCGATGACTCAGGAACAGGTCACAACCGAAGACGGAAAGAAAGTCCCCGCGAACGGAAGCGTGGCCGCTTGGGCCAATGCCAACGGAGTCAACGTGATGGCCGCCGAGGCACTGCACAACAAACTGCGGCGATTGTTCAACAAGCCATACGTGGTCGCCAGGCCTGCCGCGGACTCGATCAAGGAAATCATCCCCTCGCTCGAAAACGGACAGCCTATCGTGCTGTCGTTCGGCGAGCATGAGACGGATTTGGATTATCTGTTTGTCTCGAACTTGTTGACGCGCCGCATCCGCGAAGCATGGGAAAAGAAGACCAACGCGTATCGAACCACTGGCAAAGATGAACCGCGTCAACTCGTGATCGTGATCGAAGAAGCGCATAAACTTTTGAATCGCGAGATGGCCTCGCAGACAACGTTCGCCACCATCGCGCGCGAGTTGAGAAAATATTATGTAACGTTACTCGTCATTGACCAGCGCCCGTCGCAGATCTACGATGAAGTCATGTCGCAGCTCGGGACGCGCATCAGCGGCTGGCTGGGCGACGAGGACGATGTCCATGCCGTGCTGTCGGGGCTGGCAGGCCGCGAAGCCTTGCGCGGCATGTTGGCGCGGCTGCAGCCGAAGGAGGAAGTTTTGCTTTTGGGCTGGGGCGTGCCGATGCCGCTGCCTGTAAAGTCACGAAGATATGACGATGAATTTTGGAGGGAATTGTTGGGCGGAGGAAAGCGTAGCAAGGAGCGGAATTTGAAGGAGTTGGGTTTCTAGAGCAAATGTTTTTGCAAAAATTGTAAAGAAAAAGCTATGATAGATCAAAACGGGTGACACCACCCTTAACCGTGGTGGAGGCTGAAAAGGCTTGCAAAAAGTAGGGTTCATAGGCAAAATCCAGGGACACCACTCCACCGGATAAGCCAATGAACCCACGAGAGATATTTTGCCCCAATCTTGACTGTCCCGCAAGAGGCCAGGTAGACAAAGGAAACCTCCATGTTCACAGCCAGAAAGAAGAGCGCTATCTCTGCGAAGAGTGCGGGAAGACCTTTGTGACCAGCAAAGGGTCGGTCTTTTATCGGTTGCACATTGATCCGCAGATGCTGATCTGGGTGTTGATCTTGCTGGCCTATGGGTGTCCGGTGCAGGCGATCGTCAAGGCGTTTGGCTTGGATGAGCGCACGGTGAGACGGTGGCATGGGTTGGAAGGGAAGCATTGTCAGAGTGTGCATGAGCAACTGGTGGAGAAGAGTCGGCAGGATTTGCAGCAGGTGCAGGCAGACGAGATCAAGGTGAAGGCACAGAAAGGGACCTACTGGATGGCCTTAGCGATGGTGGTGAAGAGCCGGTTGTGGCTGGCTGGCGTGGTCAGTCCTCGACGGGATCTGGAATTGATCCAGGCTCTGGTGGACAAAGTGTGCGACATCGCGCGTCCGCTGCCACTGCTGTTGGCGGTGGATGGGTTGGCCAGTTACGTGACGGCTTTTCGGCAGGCCTTTCGCAGTGCCTTGCCCCGGCGGAACGGGGAAATGGGAAGGCCTCAGCTGGTTGCCTGGCCAGATATCGCCATCGTGCAGGTCGTCAAGCAGCACGTGGAGGGTATCTTGAAGGTGGAGCGGCGTATCGTGCAGGGCAGTCAGAAGAGTATCACCGATCTGATCCATGCCACTCAGAATGGGCAGGGCACCATCAATACCGCCTTCATCAAGCGCCTCAACGCCACCTTCCGGATGCACCTGAATAACCTGGTCCGGCGTACCCGCACCCTGGCACATCGCCCTGAAACCCTGGTCGCAGGCATGTACCTTTCTGGCTGTCTCTATAACTTTTGTGATTTCCATCATAGCCTGCGTCTAAAACTCTCCGTCGGTTCTCATGGCTATCATTGGGTCCAGCGCACTCCAGCGATCACGGCTGGATTGACTGACCACCCATGGACTTATGCCGAATTGTTTGCCTACAAGGTCCCGCCGCCTCGCTGGCAGCCCCCTGTCCAGCGGGGTAGACCTTCCCAAGCTACCCTTCAGCTCATCCAAAAGTGGGTGGTATGACCACAGTTAAATGCGGCCTCACCAGATTTATTCGAGTAGAAACTTTCGCATCTCTTCGTAGACGAGTTCTTCATGTTTGATAAAACAATGATGGTGTCCCTGTGGAATTTCGATGATCACAGCATGTGGAACAGCCTGGTGAAATTGTTCAATGTTCTCCCTGATATTGGCGTTAACGGCTGTTTCAAAGTGATTCAAGACCTGGGCTTTTTGTTCTCTGGTCATCCAGTCATCTGAAATGTTATAGATGCCCTTGGAAAGGGCGTAAAAGCTCGACGTGGACGCCTGTATTTTTGAAAACTCGTGCACATAATTGGTCAATGTGTCCATCAACTCCTTGTTAATTGCGTCGCTTGTTTTGTCAACGACCTTTCCCTCCGAGGATTTCATGATCTCATGTCGGGTCTGTTCTTCCATTGCTTCTGTCCAAATTGCTGCAAAATAAGGAAATGCTCTTTTCATGGCGGCGAAGTAATCTTCCTCAGAATAATAATCAACACCCAATCCTGGCGATTGGATTTGTCTCAGAGGACTCTTTGCCACCATGTTTTTATAAGATGCCGAAGTGCGATCATAAGCAGCATCTAGAAATACCAGCTTGAGTACTCGTTCTGGATATAATGCAGAAAAATGGGTAAGTTCTATACTTGCGAAGGAATGCCCTGCCAGGATTACTTTCTCGATCCCAAGTATATCCAGGAATTGACGGATATCTCCTGTCAGGGTGTCGACATCATAACCTGTGTCGGGATGATCCGATTCTCCGTGGCCTCGACGGGTCAATGCCATTACATGAAATTTATCGGCAAAGCGCGGGGCGAGATGGTCAAAGGTGTGCGCGTTGCATCCCATGCCCGCCAGAAACAGAAGCACATCGCCGCTTCCGCCCCAATCGAGATAATGCAATTTGATTCCGTTTACGCTTACAAAGTCGCTTTTGTGCGGGGACTTATCCATTTTTCTCCTTTATGAGAGCCAGCCACCAATCGGTTTTGGAAGTGAATAATTCCTTTGCATTCTACGACTCCTGTTTTACGAGAAAAAGTATTATTGATAACCAAACGAACGTGCATTTTGGGCGTTGAAAATTCCCCTGAAATTCTGTACAATGAAAAAGTAGAACGTTTTAAGAATTAAAAATCTGCCTGATGAAAGGCAGATTTTTATTCCCCGCGGAACAAAACTTTCCCGCCGCCCTTCGATTTCGCTCAGGGTTCAACGGGAGATACTGAACACTGATTACCGATTACTACCTACTGCATTCTGCCTTGCTGTTTTGACCATACAAGCAATTTATCATAATGTTCCTGGTGATGGTCATACGATGCGATGAGAATGAAGGCAAGCGAATAACCTTTCAGCCAGGGATATTGATCTCCGTTCAGCAAGTCTGCTTCTGGAACCTTATTGCCTAATTCCAGTAATCGCTGAAATCCATCTTTCCAATTCTGATGAACTTTTGACCACGGCTGTTCGTGATAATTTTTGTAAATCCAGCTGTTTGACTTGTCGGCGCTCTCTTCCCAATCCTCGCCCACTTCCGCGACCCACGTGGGAAACTTTGGTTCTTTATCGAGCACGGCGGATTCCATCCGCGCGGAGGAAATTTGCTGCCATGCCCATAAATGTATCATCACATCTTTGGTAGTCCACTCGCCAAGAGTATACAAGTCAGCAATTTGTTCATCGCCCGCGAGCAATTCTTCCCAGTTATTGAATTGCTCTCTCAGCGCAGCAAGGATATGTCCCTTCATGTTCATGATTGCTCTCCATCAAACTCTGAGTTACAAAAACTCCCGCTGACCCTTCGACTTCGCTCAGGGTGGCGGGAGACTTCTTACTTCTTTCTTCTCACTATTCTCTATTCTCTCCGTATAACTTTCGATGCACGATGCTCAACGCCCGTACCTGTTCCGCGGCGTGATACGACGATCTCACCAGCGGCGCGGACTCGACCCATTTGAATCCAATTTCCAAACCGTAACGTTTGAGTTCGGCAAATTCTTCGAGTGTGTAATAACGGTCCATCGGCAAATGCTTTTTGCTTGGCTGCAAATATTGGCCGATGGTCAGAATGTCCACGCCCCACGAGCGCTGGTCGCGCATCACAGCTTTGACCTCGTCCATCGTTTCGCCGAGTCCGACCATGATGCCCGACTTGGTCAACACATCGGGGTCGAGTTTCTTAGCGTTCGACAAAGTGGCCGCGGCCCAATCGTAATTATCCTGCGGCTGGACCTGTTTGAATAATCTCTGCACGGTTTCCACATTGTGATTCAAAATCTCGGGCCGCGCGTCCATCACGATCTTCAACGCTTCGAGCGAGCCTTTGAAATCGGGGATCAAAACTTCAATCGAGCAGCCGGGCAGCACTTCGCGAATGCGGCGGATCACCATTGCGAAAATCGGCGAGCCTCCATCACGGCGGTCGTCGCGATTTACAGACGTAATGACCGTGTGTTTCAAATTCATGGACTTCACGGCCTGCGCCACGCGCTCGGCTTCGCCCCAATCCATCAGCGCCGGCTTGCCATGTTTGATGTCGCAGAAGCCGCACGTGCGCGTGCAAACATCGCCGAGCATCAGGAACGTCGCCGTGCCGGAGCCCCAGCATTCGCCCATGTTCGGGCACATGGCTTCTTCGCAAACGGTGTGCAGTTCTTTCGAACGCATCAACATTTGGAGTCGTTGATATGTTTCGCCAGACGGTGCGCGCACCTTGATCCACTCCGGGCGGCGCAGCAGGCGGGACTCTAAAACGTCAGGGTTGACTCGATCTCGTGTGGGGGTAACAGTCATAAGTTTCAGTATATCATGTGGTTGCGAGAAGTGGCGCTTTAGCGCCAAACGCCCTCGCGCTGACATCTATAATTTTCGGACTTTCAATCTCAGGCCCTTGACCTCGACAACTTCAACGTGGTCGCCCTTACCGATCGTTCCGGATCCGGGAGCGGGTTCCGCTGTCCAAAGCTCGGACCCAACGAGGACCTGTCCCGTTAAACCGAAATCCGTTTTGGCGAATCCCGTTTTCCCGATGACGGCTTCGACGCCCATCTGAATCGGCGCGTGCCGGACGCGCAAAGCAAAACTGACAATCGCCGCGAACAATAATCCGATGGCGATGCCAACGCCGACAACCAGCGGCACCGACACGTGTTCGAATTGCGGTACGCCGGGCGAATTGAACAACACCAACGCGCCGACAATGAATGACCCAACACCTGCTGCGGTCAGCGCGCCATGCGTGGCCGCTTTGATATCGAGGATGAACAATACAAACGCGACGCCCATGAAGATTAGGCCGAACCAATTGACCGGCAAAAGACCCAATCCGTAAATTGCCAGCGCGAGGCATACCACACCGATGAAACCAGAAACCCATGTGCCGGGATGTGATAATTCGATCTGCAATGCAAGCACACCGACCGATAGCAAAATGAACACGATATTTGAATCGGTCAGAATGAGCAGAAGCTGCTCAATGAGGGTCATATCAAGATTTTCGGTTGTGGCATTGGATGTGTGAAGTGTATGCACGCCATCGGGCATGGTCACCTGAAAACCATCCAGTTGTTTGAGAACATCGTTCATGTCGGTGGCAGTGAAATCAATCAGGTGAGCTTGAAGCGCTTCACTCGCGGAGACTGCTTTGGCGTTGTCAATCATGTCCTGCGCGAGTTGCGTCGCCGCCGCACCGCGCCGTTCGACCAATGGCCTAATTGTGGCTTTCATGATTTCTTTTTGTTTTGTTGCAAGCGTCGTGTCCAGGTTTTGACCGCTGGCGTCAATCGGGCTGGATGCGCCGATGGCCGCTTCCGGTGCCATGGCCGATACTTCCGCTGCCATCGTGATCAACGCGCCCGCGCTGCCCGCCATCGCGCCGTTGGGCGCAACATAAATCACCACTGGAACCGTGCTGGCGCGAATGGCCTGGATGATGTTATCCATGCTTTGCAGATCGCCGCCGGGTGTTTGAAGCTGGATGATCAGAGCTTCCGCATTTCGCTGTTCGACAATACTGATACCGCGCTGAAAATATTCCTGCATGGCAGGCTCGATCGTGCCGTTTGCATTCATGATGAGAATCAGCGGCTGCGCTGCTGGCATCACGCCAGCAGCATGGCGTACGGACGGCACGAAACCGTCCGGCTGGTGGGTTTGTGCGTAAACGGTCTGAAAAGCGAGCAGGGCCATCGCCGCAAAGACCAGTAAAAATCCAAGGCGTTTCATACGTGCCTCCGCTAATGATTATATCCCCGTTGTGTTGATATCAAAATTGCGGCTCTCTAGGGCTTGCCGTGGTGCGCTGGCAGCCGTAGGTCAAATTGCCAATTTGACCTACATCATGCCGCAAGCATGAGTGTGAATCCAAATGCGCCGCAGACAAAATCAAAACATCCAACGCTATCCCATGACGGGCTTCTTTGGCCCACTGTCTAGGCGCCCTCTAAACGAGTTGAACGATTTCGGCGTCATTCAGGCCGCGCTGCAGATCGGCGCTTTTGAGGATGATGCCTATATTGCGGATTCCCGACCCGATGGAAATTTCCTCCTCTTTCAACACGCTCGGGTCGATCAGGACTTTGAGCGGGCGCGCCAACCCGAACGGACTCACCGTCCCGATGCGGTATCCCGTGACTTCCAACACTTCATCTTCGCTCGCCATTGTCAGGCGAGACTGGCCAAGATGCTGGCGAAGTTTCTTCCACGAGATTTGTGCTGGCCCCGCGACCAACGCCATGATGAATTCACCCTCGCCGATCCGAAACACAATACTGCGGACGACTTGTTCCGGCCGCTGACCGCGTTCTTGCGCGGCCTGTTCCAATGAAGTGACTTGTCCCGCGTGGCGAAACACGCGGTGTGGGATTCCAAGTTTTTCTAAAGCAATGCTGACGGGAGGTTGATTTTCCATAGCTTTTTATATGTCATTGCTCGCAATGACATCCTAATATTTTGTCTTCGGCTCGTAATCACACAACCCGGTGATTGGACACTTTGGGCAATCCGGTTTTTGTGCGTGACACACTTCGCGTCCCAGGCGGATCAGATTCAAATGCGCGGCGTAATAGGTTTCGGGCGGAAATAATTTTTCGAGATGCGGATGCGCCTGCTCGACGGTCATCTTTTCCGGGCGCAGACCGATGCGACCCGTAACGCGATAAATGTGTGTGTCCACTGGAAATGCGGGACGATTGAGCGAGAAGCATAAAACAATCGCCGCTGTCTTCGGGCCGACACCGTTGAACTTCATCAGCCAGGCGCGCGCTTCTTCGAGCGGTAAATCTTTTAGAAACCATAAATCCAGATTGCCGCGTTCTTTCGTGATCTCTCGCAAAACCTTTTGGATGCGCGGACCTTTTTGATTCGCCAGTCCCGCCGGGCGAATGGCATTGATCACATCTCTTGTTTTTGCATCGCGCACGGCTTTCCACGTTGGGAATTTGGTGCGCAAGGCATTGAAGGCGCGGTCCCGGTTTGTATCGTTTGTGTTTTGGGAAAGGACCGTGGAAACCAATTCGTCAATCGGCGGCATTGGATTGCGCCAGGTTGGATTTCCGAATATTTCCAAGAGTTTCTCGTGGATCTTGATGGCGCGTTTGGAAAGATTAGGCATGAACGCAATTATATGCGGGAGATCATTGAATACAAGGCTTTGCTTGACGTTCAATGCGGAAATGTTTATACTGAAAATGATCATGCCCACAATCTCGATCTTCGATGGCATCAAAATTTCCATGTTCTATCGTGAGCATCAGCCGCCGCACTTTCATGCTGAACGCGGCGATGAAAAGCAGAGGTCGGCATTGATCCGATTATGATCCTTGAGGGAACATTGTCCCGCACAACGCGTTCTAAAGTATTCGAGTGGGCCGCGATCCATCAGGCGGAATTGCGCGCCAACTGGGAACTGGCGCGTGCTGGCTTGCCTCTACATTCGATTGAGCCGCTGGATTAACGGAGTTGGCCGTTATGATTATTCACGTTATGGGATTAAAAGTTGTTGGCGAATATTCGCTTGACCTTACTTTTGATAATGGCGTTCGCAAGCGCGTCAATTTGCGACACGAACTTTACGGTCCGATCTTTGAACCGTTGCGTGATCCTGCTTACTTTGCAAAAGCCTACATTGATCCCAACTCGCGCACCGTAACCTGGCCCAATAGCGCGGACTTTGCCCCGGACTTTCTATATCAACTGGAATCTGAAGAGGTGCCAGCATCCCCTGCTGCCGGGTGATTTTAAGGGCAGACTTTTTCAGATCACTTATATTGCTATTCAAGGTAGGGGTGGATTATGCGCGTTGGTTCGCCGAAGACTTCCAAAAGTTTCTCGCGGATTTTGAGTGCGCGCCTGGAAAGATCTTTCGCCATTAATAGCCTGCTGTTCTGATCAGATTAAGTGTGCTGATTATAACTTCACGATGTTCATCCAAAATAATTTCATTCATCATGTCGACAGTTTGGCGGTAGAGATCGAGCGAGGCAATGCCACGGGTTTTAAATGCAGGAACATTTATAGAACCCGCATCAGCGCCGAGCGCGAGGCGAAACGATTTTGTCCATTCATTGCTATAGCCCACAGACTCTTGGACCAAATCGAAATAACGATTTTCGGTTTCGATCAAGATGCCGCGTTGAACGGCAACTGCCTTTGCCATTCCGAATATCATGCCCAGGCTTGCATATAGAACCTTCGATTCCTGTCCGAGAGATAATCCACTGAGAATTTTGTATGCCTCTTCCGCACACCCTGACAGTTCATTGGATGCGAACTGATTTGCAGCCGATTGAAGGATGGACCAACTAAATTTGAGCGCTGCTTGTCTTAGGGATGAGACGGAACCATCCGCGTCATAAAGAATTGTGGCCTGACGAAGTCCGGGCACAGCCCAAATTGCATCCCAGGGACACGTGAGTTTTGCGCGTTCCTCTTCAATACTATCGTAATGAATGCTGACGAGGAATCCCTGCCATCGGCGAAGTTCAAGTGTGCCAATCAACCTGCATGGTTTTTCAGTGACATAAAGTTGCAAATCTACGTCACTAAATTGTGTGCCTTGACCGCGCGAAAAACTTCCCGCCATTGTGATGCCAGTAATATTGGGCGTTTTGAGTTCAACGATCAAGGATGGCAGAAAAGATTCGGGAAGTGTGATAGCCATTCATTATCGTGCCAGATAAAACATCGTTCTCGATTCTCCCACCACAATCCCGCGATGATTCTTAACAGGCAAAGTCGGCCCAAACGCGGCAAGTGATTTCATTTGCGAATCGTTCAGCGCGCCGAGTTGGCGCAGAATCTCCAACGTCACTGCCGGGCGGACGCGCGGCTTGGTTTCCAAATCATCATTCATACGCCCAGCGTCGCCGTCCATCACTTTCAGCGCAATGCCGATGCCGCGCGATTCGCCGCTGATTGCGCCGGGCAAAAGTCCGAGGGCCTGGAATCCTTCCGCGCCGCGCTTGGTGAGGATTTTTCCATTCCCAATTTTCATCAGCTCGCAATCGAATTCGCCGAATCCGCTGACCATTTCGGAATGCGAGGTCATCGCGGAGGTGATCTTGCGGCAGGCATCCGCACGTGCTTTGGGCAGAGACGAAGGTTCACATAGACGCGCAAAGCCCAGGGCGGCGTTCCGAAGCGGGACCGCGAAGTTCGGCGCGGAACAGCCGTCGGTGCCGAGTTCCACTTGGTCGCGTTCGATCCCGCACATCTCCGCGAAGGTCGCCAGGATGTCCTGCTGAATCGGATGATCGCGTTCGAGATATGTTTCAAGCGGAAGTCCGCGCATTTTGGCGTGAGCCAGCATGGCGGTGTGTTTGCCGGAACAATTGTTGAAGTTGGCGGTCGGCGTGATGTTTTCGATGATGACTTTCTTTAACATTTCCGGGTCGCCGGGAAGATGCGCGCCGCATTGCAAGTCGCTTTCTTTGATTCCGATTTTTTCCTGCAAGGCTTTGACTGCATCGAGATGAATCTGCGCGGTTTCATGCGACGCGCATGACAGCGCAAGTTCGCGTGGCGTGAATCCAAAATGCTCCGCGCCGCCGCGCTCGACAAACGGCAAAGCCTGAAATGGTTTGGCGGAGGAGCGTAAAAAGGCGACCGTCTGAGGGTCGCCATAAGAATACAAAAGCTTGCCGTGAGAGTCCACCACTGTGATCGCGCCGTAATGGATCGATTCGACGATGTCCCCGCGCGTGACCTCGAAGAGTGGTTGAAAACGTTCAGTCATTGGATTTCACCTGTAATTTTTATCCGCAGATTTCGCGCATGAGATTCTGACATCTGCGCAATCTGTGGATTGCTATTCTTCTGCCGCGTTGCCCAAATGGTAATGGCGCGTGTAATAATGACGCAGTCCATAGCGCAGACGCTGGACATATTGCTTGTGCTTTGCCGCCGACGATTTGAACGTGCTGAGCGACGGCTCGATCAATTTTTCAGTGGCATCCGGCGATGTGCCGCGCGAAGCCATCTTGTCCAACTTATCGTGGATCTGCTTGATCAGTTCGGCCTGCGCCTTGATGAGCGCGCTCGAGACGGTCCCGCCGCGTCCGCTGATGAACGTGTAACCGCGATAATCCGAACTCATCAGGATATCGAGCGCCTCCAGCCACGACGGGAGGTCGGCGTGCGCCAGAAAGGGAGGCTGATTCTTAAGGACGAGATCACCGATGAAAACAACCTTCTCGCTGGGAAGATTGACCCACATGGCCCCGGCAGACGGGCCGGGATGATGTTCCAGGATTACCGGCTCTTCGCCCCAATGCAGAAACATCCGGTCGGTGAACGAGATTTCCGGCGGCGCCCATCGCACCGTGCCAAGTCCGGGAATGGTTTCCCAGTCCGCGCCGGTTTCGGTGCCCTGCGCCTTGAACGTGGTTGGACGCGAGCGGAAGACTTGCGCGGTTTTATCTTGAGCGATGACCGTGCAGTCCATGGAACGCGCGCCGAGCGTCCGGTCCGGATGCGCGTCGAGATTGATGAGTACGCGTTCCGGTCCGCTGCTGAAACTCATCAGCGCCGCGCGCCACGAGCGGCTGTCCTCCGGCGAAGGCGGCGCATCAACCTGGATCAGTCCGCGCGGTTCCTGGATCACGCCCAGTGTCACGCCTAGATAATGATCTTCAATGAAAACATTGTCAGCAATTGGCTGCATGAAAACTCCTGCCTCACCTTGCTCCTCCCGTCACTTCGTGACGCCTCCCCTTTCCTCTCCTGCAGGAGAGGAAAGGGGAGGACGGGGTGGGAAAAGGTGAGGTCTTTATTTTACCCTCATTCAAATCCTTCCATCCATCACCGGCAAAGCGAACATGAATTGCGAGCCTTTGCCTTCTTCGCTTTCCACCCAGATGCTGCCGCCGTGAGCCTGCACAGCAATCCGGCAGAATGCCAGCCCGATCCCCAGGCCGCCGGGACGATTCTTGTCTTTGACGCGCACGAACTTCTCAAAGATGCGTTTGCTTTCCGATGAAGGAATGCCCGGACCGGTATCCCGCACCCAGAATTCCACCCATTGGCCCTTCTTCTTTGCGCCGATTTCGATGCTCGTTTCAGCCTTCGAAAACTTGATTGCATTTTCCAGCAGATTGATGAGCACGCGCCGCATCATGTCCGCATCCACCCAAACGTCCGGCAGTTTGTCGGCGATCCTTGTTTCGATGGTCTGATGACGTCCGGCGGCGGAGGGTCTCACATCGTCAATCGAAGTCTGGATCAAAATCTGCGGGCTGACATATTGCTGCGAGACGATGGCCTGTCCGGATTCGAGCCGGTTGATATCGAGCAGGGAATTCACCAACCGCTGGATGCGGTCCGTGGAACTGACAGCGATGTGCAGAATGGAACGCGTCGTTTCGTCACCGCTGACCATGCCGTTCAAAACGTCGAGGCTCGAGACGATGTTCCCAAGCGGCGAACGCAGATCGTGGTAGATCATGGCTGTCAGATCATCGCGCAGGGAATCGAGTTCCTTGCGTTCGGAAATGTCGCGCAGAGTCCATTGGACGGATTCGGCATCCTCGAACTCCACGCGCCGCACGTGGACTTCGACCGGGACCGTGCCCGAATCGGCCTTGTGCAGCGCTGATTCGTACACATTGCCATCCTGCTCGCGCAAATTCCCGAATTCGATTCCAACTTTGTTCCAGTTGACTTCATGCAACTGGTCAATGCTCATGCGGTGCAGGTCTTCGGATTTGAAGCCGCTCAGTTGGATGGCTTCGCGGTTGGCCTCGATGATCTTTCCCTCCCAATCGGTGATGAAGATCGAATCGATGCTTTCTTCGAAAAGTTCCCGGTAACGCTCATGCGCCTTCTGCAATTGTTCGAAGAGTTCGGCATTGCGGATGGTGGTGCCGGCCAGGCTGCCGATGCCGGTCATCACCGTCAGCGCGTCGGCATCGAACGACTTTGAGACCGGGTTGATCGCTTCCAGCATGCCGATGGTTTTGCCCTGCGATTGGATGGGCGCGATGGCGACGGCTTTGGCTTCGATGCCCGCAAAGCGGTCAATATCGGCATAACGTTTGTCTGCATTTGCATTTGAGATCACAATGCCGTGACCATCACGCGCCACCTGGCCGACGAGTCCCTTTCCGCCGGGGACGCGCCGCTCGACGATGCCTCCCGCATTGTGTCCCGCGGCGGCGCGGAACACGATGCTTCCTTCCGCGCCTTCGATCAATCCAATGGCGACAGTTTCCACCTGCATGGCTTGCAGCGTCTGGTTGAGCACGCGCTGCCAGACTTCGCGCACCTCGAGCGTCGCGCTAAAAATGGCTGCGCCGTCTGCGAGCGCGGTCATGATGCGTGCTTGCCGCGAACTTTCGGTATAAAGCCGCGCATTCAGCACGGCAATGCTGGCCTGGTCCGCGATGGCCTGCATCAATTCGAGGTGCTCTTCGCGAAATGCATTCGGCGTGGGATGGACGAGGGTCAGCACGCCGACCAATTGGTCCCGCGCCAGAAGCGGAACGCACAGGGCCGACTTGGCGCCACTTTGCTCCTTTGAGTCGTCCTGCCGTTTGAGCCAGCGTTCATCCTTGCTCGTGTCGGGGATCAGGACCGCTTCGCGGTGTTGGATCACCCATCCGGCGAGGCCGCGGTCAACGGTCTCGCGCAGTTGCTGCGTGGTATGTTCATGCAGGCTTTTGCCGTAGACGATGGTCGCGTCGATCGGCTTGCCTGCGTCATCGAGAACGATGATACTGCCGCGTTCGCCGCCCACGTTTTGCAGGGCCGCAAACAACAGACGCTGCAATACGGTGCGTAAATCGAGCGCCGCAGCGACTTCGCGGTTGATTTGGATGAGGAGTTCCAGTAGTGACCTTGTGCGGTCTTTAGCCATTGGTTGGTTCCATCCTGCAACAAGATCGTCCCCGCTGACGATTCTAAAGATATTTTAGCCCACTTCCCGCATTAAATAAAATCAAATTTCCAGCTCTCGGGGAATCGCCGCGGTGAAACTGTTTTTGTACGCGGATTTCACGGAAAAGAAATGAAAAAATCCGCGCTGATCCGTGTCGTCCGTGGAACCTGTGCTGCCATCTCGTGGCGCCATGGCACCCACCTCCAGTGGCGCGAACGGTGAGTTGCCGAAGCATCCGTATACTGAATCATCGGAACTCCCAATGAACCAAATTTTTCCCCAATCAGACTCGTCCCAGGTCGTTTGATCTCAACCTGTGTATAACATTGCTGCGTTCATGTTAAGCCAACCTGCCTGCCGTTGTCGAAAGTTTGGCATGCCTGCTTAACATTACAGCGCAAGGTTGAGCAATCGTTCCCTGCCAATTCTCCCTCACCCTTTCCCTCTCCCGAAGGGAGAGGAGACTCCCTTCCCCATTCGGGGGAAGGGTTGGGGATGAGGGCGAAAACGGTAGAAAAGCCATGAGCAGAACCCTCAAAACTCTAACTTTGCGCTGTAATATTAATTCATAGCTTCGAAATCGAATACAATTGGGCCATGTCTCTCGACCTTGGCCGTATCCGCGCCCTGTGTTTCGACGTGGACGGAACGCTCAGCGACACCGACGATTATTATGCAAACAAATTTTCGGGCTTCTTTCGCCGTGTGCCTTTCGTTCATGATCCCGAACGAGCCGCGCGCCGCCTTGTGATGTGGAGTGAATCGCCGGGCAACGCGCTGCTCGGGTGGACTGATACCATTGGCCTCGATGGGCCGGTCATCCGTTTGATTGATTTCATGTATCGGCATCGCAGGCATAAGGCCAGAAAATATTTGATCGTCCCCGGCGTGCGGGAGATGCTGGTGCGACTCAAAGTTCGTTATCCGATGGCAGTCGTCAGCGCGCGGGATGAAGACAGCACGATGGCTTTTCTGGAACAATTCGATCTGGTGAAATATTTCGACGTGGTCATCACCGCATTGAGTGCCGAACATACGAAACCGTACCCGGACCCGATCCGGCTGGCCGCGCAAAAGATGGGGGCAACGCCCGAGGCTTGCCTCATGACCGGCGATACGACCGTGGATATCCGCGCGGGAAAATCCGCCGGCGCGCAGACGGCGGCTGTACTGTGCGGCTTTGGCGAGGAGCCGGAGCTGCGCCGCAAATGCCCCGATTTGATTTTGGGAAGCACGGCAGATTTGGCCAGCGTGATGTTGGATAATCAATAAGTGTAATCATCGGGCGGGATTACTTTGTGTTGCTGATGATGACGATTGAGCCAAACTCATCCCCTGTGTTTGGTACTATTTTATAAATAGTTCCTATTTCCTTCAAAAAGGGATATGTTTCCATGAAGCCCGTCCGTGTGATCAAAATGTCCCATTTCTTCTGGAATACTTTGACTCTGTTTGCCCATATACTGATCCCGCGTTGGTGATCGCAGATGTTTTTGATATCGTTCGTGATTTCTTCGCTGGTGCCGTTGTCGCCGAACTGAAGCGATTGACAGGGAGAGTAGGTCCCGTAGGTCCAGTAAACATATAGTTCGTCCGGGGTCCGCCCGGTCGAGGCGCCATAATTTTGCAAGGCCAACGAGGTCTGCGCGACCGCGTTTCGAATGTAATCCGCGTAATTGCGCCGGTTGACGAGCGAGACAGAAAATGAAATAACGAGTCCCGCCAGCAAAACGACAATCAAGGCCCTGCCCAGAACGCGACGAGAAGACGGATCGTATTGGAAAATGTCCATGAGGGTCATCATCAGCACAGGAAGAATGGCAGCCAGGGACAGCATGTAAATGTCCATGGGATGTTTGGCGATCACGACCGTTAGAAGCAGGAGCATGAAGGTCAATCCCGCTGCCATGGCCCATGCTCTCGGCTTTTGGGAGATTTCCCTGCGCCAGCGGATCAGAGCAAAAAGGAGCAGGAAAAGCTCGATGCCCGCGGCGGCAAAGAGAATCGGCAGATCCCGCACGAGCATCGAAAAATTCGCCAGTAACAGGGACGGGGATGTGATCCCTTCCGCTCCGCTGCCATAAATCCCCTGATGAAAGATCAACCCGGTTATCCAGCTTCCGAACGCCGGATATAAATTCAGAATCGGAAGCGTTGCCAGAAAGAAACCGGCCAGTGATGATGCAACAATCCCAATGGCGGCCAGGATCGTTTTTCTCCACGATAATTTTTGCAGGCGGTGGAAAACCATGATGGCAATTAAAGCGCCCGCGATCCAGGCGGCAAAATAGATGGTGATGGATGTCAACGCGCCCATCCCCAAACCTATCCCGGCAATTTTCCATTGAGGGATTTCGCCTGGTGCATCCAATATGCCAAACAGGATAATCAACAAGAGAGTCCCGAAAGCGAAGTTGAATGAATTGTGCGACCATATTGTTAAAGTGGAAAATGAGTCCGGGTGGATTACAAAGAACATCATGACCAGGGATGCGGCGATCAAGACATCCTCGAGCCGTTTCGATTCCCTGGCGGTGTAGAAGAAAAGTAATGCACAACCAAGGCTCGACAATACGATGAAGCCGCGCGCCAGCCCAAGAAATAATTCAGGATGTTGCAGGTGATACAGGATAAAACTTCCCTGATGATTGGGGAGAAATAGACGGGTTGCCAGCAGGATGATGGTACCGATTATTTCAAGCGGTGTCCCCGGATGATCAATATATGTGTAACTCCCGCCTCTCAGAATTGCCATCGAATTCAGGAAGTATTGAAATTCCGGGTCGTAGCTTTGGTAATAGGGAGATATCGGAGCTACGTAATTACTGTAAACCCAGTATCCTATGATCGGCAGAAGAATAATCAAGGAGGGGATTATGGCTTTCCCAGGAAAGCCAGCTGGACGATCGCTAAAAAGCTTTATTTTCAATTTCATCATGGAATTATTGACATTCCTATAAATTGGTGTATGTCACCCTGAGCCGAAGCCCTGAACGGAGTGAAGGGGCGAGCGAAGGGTCTCGAGTCCGAAATACGAGACTCTTCGGTCGCACACTTGCCCTGCGTGCAAGTGCAGGGAAGATACTGTTGGCGAAATCGAGAAATTGCGCTTGTATAACTGTTTCCAGCCGCACATTTACAGGCGAAAAATGAATTCGCCAACAGTATCAGGGAAGTGCGCTCCCTCAGAGTGACATCCCTTAACTGACTTTTGTAAACATCAATAGAATACGATTTCTTTCGACTGGAAATATTGTCAGCGGGTTCATGCCCGGCTTTCAATCCCAGCCCACAAACAAGTTTCGGAGCCAATGGATTAGGTCAGGGTTGAACACCCTGAATCTCTCGAGGCCGAAGGAGATTGATAATAGCGTGCTGAGTATAACGGAAACAATGGTTACGCCGATTATCATGAAGACATAGAAGTTCCGGCTGATTGTTTTTCGATGGAAGAATGAGTATCCCTGCCAGAATCCGATGACACTTAATAACGTGAGGGCGGGGGCAAGATCGGCGAGGTATCGTATGGTACTCCAGAAGAAAAAAAGCAATGTTATAAATGCGGTTACAACCGATCCGAACAAACCTATGCTTAACCAATCGAGAATGCGGCGTTCTCCAGCTTGGGCGTCTCGTTTAAACAGATGAGCGGCGGCGTTGATCGCGGGCAACAAAGCCAGGAAATTGAGGGGCATGCTGTATAACAATCCGGGTCCTGGGCCGGCAAAGTACAGTGAAGGGAGATTGATGAACGCAAAAACAGAAGCGCTCTTTCCATTGGAGACCATAAAAAATGGAAAGAGATGCGAGGTGTGAAACGGGGTTAGATAATAATTATATAGATTTTGAAGTATATACGCAGGCGAGAACAAAATCTGGCGGAATTTCCAAATATAATTCCAGGTAAGCTGATATTGGAAACCGAACTCGAATGGGGAGCCAAAGCGCGCCCAGTTATACCAGGCCAGGCCCGCTGCACCCAAAACGAGCGGTATTCCCAATGCCAGGATGGAATGACGGGCCGTTGATCCTGGTTTTGGGGAGGGCGATTTTTTAACAGTCCACAAAATTGTCATCAGAATCATGAAACCCGTTGATGGTATCAAGGTTGACCGGGAACCAATTGCCGCCACCCAGGAGATGCCTGCTAAAGCCAGGTTTCTGGCGGGGCTGGATTTTTCATGGAAGGCTGAGAAGGTCAGGAATAATCCGCTGTTGAAGAAGAACTGGCCGCCTGCAATCGCGACCTGATGGAAATCCGGCGAAGCAATCAGCATCAATACAGGAGCTTCCAACCCAATCAAAATGATGCCGATTAAGATTGTCCATCCTGGAAAATCATGGAAGAACTGGTTCCAGATTTCAAGAGCAAGGAACAGTTGAAGGATAAATATTCCGACAACAAAGGCAAAGACGAGATAGGAATCACCGATGACGCCTGGAATGATTTGTTTAACGACTGTTAGAATGAGGGCAGGAGCCGGCCCGAAATACAGGTAGTATTTGCCATGATATAGAGTTACATCTCCTGGAATATCAATCCCCGCCCGCGCCACCGGGTTATATGGATTGGGAAGGGCAAGCAGGGCGGGGGCCGGTTTGATTTCGAGCGAAAGGCTTCCATGCTGAAACGATGTCGCGAGCCAATCGTAATAATTGGTGCTATGGGGGAATGTTGTCCACAAGCCGGTGCTTGCCAGCCAGATGTAAAAGATGATTATCAGGGAGGCCAAAAGGCCGGCAAGCAGATATGTTTTTCTCGAGCCCGGGGCGGGAATAGACCTGACGATTCGATGGTCCGTCATTCGCGAAAACAATGGATGATCACGAATGCGCGCTGCAATCCTTTGCAGTGCGGCTGCCGCCTTGATACCATGGGAAAACAGGAAAGGCGCGAATATGCCGCCAATCGTGACCAGAACACCCAATACCAAAACCATCACCCGTTCCTTGCCCCATCCTGGACTATGGTCGAGCCCAAGTTGATGGGCGAAGATTGCCGCCCCCATGAATGCCAATCCGATGAGTGTGTAAAAGAATTGGGTGAATGTCTTTTTCACCATGATAAAAGCAAATCTATCGCTGTCTCATAAAAAGAACTTTTGCGGGAGAAGAGTCACCCTCGTACAAAATAAATAATCGAAACCGCGACTCCGATCACGACCACGATCCAGCGCAGCGTGGCCGGTTTGACTTTTCCCGCCAGCCTGCCGCCCAGCACGCCGCCCAGCAAAGCGCCGACGGCCATCACCGCCGCAATCGCCCAAAACACCTGTCCTGAGAATACAAAGAAGATCGCCGCGGCGACATTGACCGCAAAACCGATCGCCTGTTTGATGGCGTTCAGCCGCGTCAATGTGTCCTCGGCAACGAGTCCGAGTGTGGCAAGAATGATAACGCTCAATCCCGCGCCGAAATATCCACCATAGATCGCCGCGAGTCCCACTGGAAGCGCGGCCCATCGTTCGGACGTTGCCGCTGGCTTGCTCTTCTCGGCCCGGCGCGTCAGCCAGCTTTTTACTGGATCCTGAACAGCCAGCAGCAACGATGCCATCAGGATGAGGAAAGGCACCAATTCCCGGAAAACTTTTTCGGCCGTGTGCAACAAAATGAAACCGCCGATCAATCCGCCGATGACTCCGGCCGGGATCGTGATCCACATGCGCGTTTGCTGTCCCTTCAGATCATCGGCTTGGGCAAGCGTTCCTCCGATGTAGCCGGGACACAGCGCAACAGTATTCGTCACATTTGCGGCCACGGCTGGAATTCCCAGCGCCACCAGCGTTGGAAACGTGATCAGGGTTCCTCCGCCCGCCAGCGCGTTGATCGCACCCGCGGCGATGGCCGCCAAACCAGCCAAAATGAAATTGACAATGGGCATCTTTGAGAGATCGTCCTTTCGATTGATTTACGAACTGAGCGGCGTAACTATACAGAAAGACGCGGATGGAGTCAATCTGTTTTCAAGCTTGAAAATGTTTTGCCTTTTTACCGTCAGGGCTTAATTCTTGGCGGTTGGTTGCGTAAGGTGAGTTATTTATCTTTCCTGATCGCTCGCGGCGCAAAAATCCACAAGATGGAAAGGACGATTCCTCCAGCGAAGAAAGGCACAGGCGCGCCGAACCATTGGAATAATGATCCGTAAAATAATGGGGCGATGGCATTCGCCGCGCTATAAAACGCGGCGGAGATTCCGAGCATCCCACCGACTTCGTTTTTATCGGCGGATTTTGTGATCAGGCTGTTGACCGCCGGATGCAGAACGCCGCCTCCCAGCGCGGCCGGGAAACTGGCGATCAAAAGCCAGGCGATTCCAAGCCATCCTTTTGACGCTTCATCCGGCAAGGAAACTTTGATCGTCTGTGTCGAAACAGATATCGAGCTTTGACCCGCGAGACTCTCCAAAACTTTCGATTGGTTGTACCACGGCACCGGGACGCGCGGCGTGAGCGATGTTCCGATTAAGCCGACGGCCAGCGTAGAGACACCGAGGATGACAAGCCAGCGGTCGCCTCGTTTCCTGGACCAACGACCGATGAGGCCGCCCTGAACGATCACGATGAAAACGCCTGCGATTGCAAACAGACCCGCCGTGTCGGTAGCGTCCATGCCGAGGCGCGTTAACGTGAACAATGAAAAGAGTTGTTCGTATCCGCCGAACGCGATTTGATAGAAGAACATGATGAGCAACAAAAATCCAATCGCGGGGCGGCCCAGCGCCTGCCACATTGCTCCAAACGAAAATGGAGATTTATACGAGGCCGCGGACGGCTTGTCGCGGGCGTGAGTCTCGCGGAACCAGAATGTCGTCAGCAGAATGGACGTCAGCGAGAAAAAGGCCGCGGTCAACGCGACCGCTTTATAGTCCCCGCCGGATGCGGCAAGCACAATGTAGGCAATGATCGGCCCGAGGATGAATCCAACGCCGAAGGCCGCGCCGATCAATCCCAGTCCCTGCGTGCGGGTCTTTTCGTTGGTGCTGTCGGCAATCGCGGCCTGCGCCGTGGACATGTTCGCGCCGGAGAGTCCGTCAATGATGCGCGAGAGGAAGAGCAGCCACAACGCGTTTGCGAAACCGAGCAGGATAAAACCGGCCAGCGTTCCAAGCTGGCTGAAGAGCAGGACCGGCCTGCGCCCAAAGCGGTCGGACAAACGTCCGAGGATGGGTGTGCCAAGAAATTGTGACAATGGATAGCTCGCTTGCAGGATGCCGATGAGGAACGGCGTAGCGCCAAAGCGCGCTGCAAAAAGCGGGAGAAGCGGAATGATGATCGAGAGTCCCATCAGGTCAACGAGCACGATGACGAGGATGGGCAGGACGCGTTTGAAATCCAGCTTTTCAGTTGGGACTGTTGTTTCGGCAGTTGTCATGGGTTGAAGACGAATGTGAATTTCAGAAAGTGTTTTGGAAATCCAACCGGAGATGAACACAGATAAACGTCAATAAATCGTCGTTCATCCTTGTTTGCACTGCGCCGGGTGTCTCCGGTGAATTTCAAATTTATTCGATCAGCGCCAGCTATTGGGCAGGATCGAAACGCCGATCAAGATCAGAACAAGCGACCCGAAAATGGCGAGAGTGGAATATTGAAAGCGGAGCTTGTCGGTCAATGTCTTGAAGCGCGCGGGCAAGTGCGCGGCTGCCACAGCGCCCAACATAACGATTCCGTGCAGGATGCGATATATCGGAAAGCCGCTGACAGCGACACCGTTCCACACGAAGTAAATCAATCCAAGCAAAACCTGCAAATCCATCAATCCGCTGAAGCTGGAAGCCAGACCGCGATCCATTGCCTTGAATAAACTATTACCTGCCCAGCCAAGCGAAAATTTAACGATGGCAATCACGGCGACCGCGATGATCAACCAGCGAATGGCGGAATGAAAGGTCAAAATCAATTCCATCTTGTTCTCCTTTGGAAAATATCGGCACAATGGTAGCACAATTTGATTTCTCACGCAGAATCGTGTCGGAGATTGTTTCCTGGTACACGGACACTTCGGCAGGGGTTCGACGCCCGAAGAACAAGCGCAGGCAGGCTCGACCTGCCAGCTCAGCATAGGTCCGACGGATCATACGGACAAGCACGGATTTTTTGAGAGTCTGTGAAATCCGCGTGATTTGTGTACAAAAAGGCAGAAACAGGCTCTGCCATCACAACGCCTTTCCGATTTTGAATGGCTGGCTATTCGCGTGGCTCTTGGGATAAAGATAATATGCATGTCTGGTGAATAGAAAGTGCGTGTCGTTTCTTGCGAAGAAGGCCGAGATGGATTAAGCTCCGGTTCGGCTAATCATCAGAAAGGAGCTCGTATGAATTCGGAAGCGAC
>JAJYLQ010000027.1 GCA_021787595.1 Chloroflexota bacterium
CGCTGCATGACTTCCAGTCGTGTGAGTTCTTTAGGGCTCATAGGTAGTATGGGGTCCATTGTGTGTCCCTTCAAAAGGGGACATTTTAACTTTGCACAAAGGGGACTCTACTACTTTGCGTTAACACAGCTTCGCGGTTGCCGTTGACACGAATACACCCAGCCGTTATAATACCGTCCGCTTCTGCCCTGGCGGAAAGAAAAGCCGGGGCGTTTGTTTGTCGAAGACGCTGGTGATCTACCAGCGCGAAGACCCAGCTTCCCCGATGGCAGGCGAAGGGTATCCTGAGCGAAGTCGAAGGACCCGCAGGCTACGCGGCGAAGTGAATGACTGGAGAGAAAATGAGATACGCAATTGTGGAAAGCGGCGGCAAACAGTATAAAGCCGTCGAAGGGCAGACCATCGAAGTGGATCGTCTGTCCAATGAAGAAGGCGCCCAGGTTGATTTGAAGGCGCTGTTGATGGCCGATGGCGATGAGTTCATGGTCGGGACTCCGACCGTGAGCGGCATCGAAGTCAGGGCCACCGTCGTGGATCACTTCCGCGGCGACAAAGTCTTCCGATTCAAATACAGCCCGAAGAAACGCATCCGTGTGCGCGGCGGGCACCGCCAGCAATATACGCGGCTGATGGTGGATTTCATCGGCAGGCCCGGCGAGGTCCGCAAAATGGAAGAGGCCGAACCGGCGCCGGTTGTCGAGGAGGAAAAGCCCGAGGCTGAGTCAGAGGTCAAAGCCGAGAAGCCTGCCAGGGCTCCCGCGAAAGAGGCGGCGAAGAAAGCGGAAAAGAAAGCGCCCGCGACATCGTCCCCGAAGGGGAAGAAACCCGCCGCAAAGAAATCAACGACGACTAAAAAGTCGAGCAAGTGAAGTGAGAGGTAGAAATGGCTCATAAAAAAGGCGGCGGTTCCAGCCGCAACGGACGAGACTCGAATTCCCAGCGTCTGGGCGTCAAGCGCTATGCGGGCCAGTTTGTGCTGGCCGGAAACATTTTGGTCCGCCAGCACGGGACGAAGATCAAGCCGGGTTTGAACGTGCGCGTGGCGGGCGACGATTCCTTGTTCGCAACGATTGACGGTGTTGTGAAATTCGACGTGGTGCGCGGCCGCAAGCGCGTCAACGTTTTACCGGCGGAGAGTTAACATGAAACCTGAAATCCATCCGAAATATTATCCGGACGCCAAAGTGGTCTGCGCCTCGTGCGGCAACACGTGGACGACCGGCTCGACCAGGAAAGAACTGCGCGTCGACATCTGCTCGAACTGCCACCCGTTCTTCACAGGCGAATCTGCGCGCATCCTGGACATCGAGGGCCAGGTGGATCGCTTCTACAAGAAGTTGAATGTCAGCCAGCAATACATCGAGACCAAGAAAGCAAAGGAGGCGGCAAAGAAATCCCCTGTGCGCCCAATTTCCGAACTCGAACTTCCGCAGCGCTCTGTGGATGCACTTGCCAAAGCCGGCATCAAAGAAGTCAATCAACTCCTGGTGAAACTGGCAGAAGGCGACGCGGCTGTCCTGGCAATCCAGGGCTTTGGCCAAAAGTCATTGATTGATGCAAAGAAGAAATTGCGCGCTCTTGGTTATGAACTGCCCGAAGCGCCCGCGCAGGAAACCTCCGCGTAGGATTTGCAGGGAAAGTTTTATCAGGTAAACTTGCAGGCATGGCATAACGCCATGCCTGTTTTAATCTCTGCCGCGAATTACACGTTTTTTTGGCTCTCTGGGACTTGCCGTGGTGCGCTGCCAGCCGTAGGTCAAATTGACCTACATCATGCCGCCAAATATGCTGGTCCATCACGGCAATTCCCAATGAACCGTTTTTTTTCTTTTTCTTTCTCCGTGTTCTTCGTGGTAACATTCTCGAGATGTTAGGGAAAGCTATGCGTCATACTCACGGCTCGATTGAAGTCATTTGTGGTTCGATGTTCAGCGGCAAGACGGACGAGTTGATCCGGCGTCTCGTGCGCGCCAAGATTGCGAAGCAAAAAGTGCAGGTCTTCAAGCCCGCCATTGACGTTCGCTATGCAGTCGAAAAAGTCACCTCTCATGCCGGCGCGGATTTTGATGCGGTCCCCATCGGGAAATCCGCGGAGATCAAATCCAAATTGGAGCCGGACACAACCGTCGTCGGCATTGACGAGGCGCAGTTCATGGACGCGGAAATTGTGGACATAGCACAGCAATTGGCGGAGCGCGGCGTCCGCGTGCTGGTGGCTGGACTCGATATGGATTTTCGCGGCGAGCCGTTTGGACCGATGCCGATCCTGATGTCGAAGGCGGAACGCGTGGACAAGCTCCATGCGATTTGCATGGTCTGCGGCGATGAAGCTTCACGCACGCAAAGGCTTGTCAATGGCAAGCCAGCGCGCTATGATGACCCGGTGGTGATCGTCGGCGCGTCGGAGCTGTATGAAGCGCGTTGCCGCATTCATCACGAAGTCCCGCGATAGTTGGAGTTCGGTAGTCCCATAGTTTGTCGGTCAACCATCCAACTGCCAAACTAAGAACTACGAAGCTAAATTTATGCAAGGCTATAAAGAACTTTTATCCGAAATCCTGATTGACGAAGAAACTCTGCAGAAGCGCGTCGCGGAACTCGGCGCGGAGATCAGCGCGGACTATCAGGGCAACGAAAATCTTTTGCTCATCTGCATCCTGCGCGGCGGCGTACCGTTCATGGTGGACTTGAGCCGCCACATCACCGTCCCGCACATGATGGACTTCATGGCAGTTTCATCGTATGGCGCGGGCAAACGCGAGTCGAACGGCAACGTGCGCGTCACGTTCGATCTGCAAACCAACATCAAAGACAAGGATGTTTTGCTGGTCGAAGATATCGTGGACAGCGGCCACACGATTGCATCCGTGTTGGAAATGTTGAACACCCGCCAGCCCGCCAGCTTGAAAGTCTGCGCGCTGCTCGATAAAGCCGAACGCCGCGAGGCGGTGGTTCCCATTCATTATCGCGGCTTCACCATCCCGAATAAGTTCGTTTTTGGCTACGGCCTTGACCTCGATGAATATTATCGCAACCTTCCATTCGTCGGCGTTGTGGATTTGGAGAAATACAACTCCGATTGACCTGCGCGGTCGGTGAGGGCGGCTTGAGCGAAAAGAAATCGCAAAGCGTTTCTCCCTACGCGGGACGCTGGGTTGCCCGTTTGCAGGGCAGGATCGTTGCTCATGGAGGCACGCCCGAACAGGCCTTGATTGCCGCGCAGACAAGCCGTCACAAGGAAAAACCCGAAATCATTTACATGCCCATCGAATCTTCCTTCGCTGTTCCGCCATTGCTCGAACGTTTGCGCGCGGCTTTGCCCGATCAGGAAATGTACCTGGTGGGCGGCGCGGTACGTGACGCGCTGCTGGGACGCGTCTCGCACGATCTGGATCTGGCAATTCCCAAAAATGCGATTGCCGCTGCGAGACGCGCCGCTGCGATCTTGAATGCGGACTTTTACGTGATGGACGAATCCTTCGACATCGCCCGCGTCATCGTCTCGACCGAAAACGGGTCGCGCGATATTTTGGATTTTGCGGCGTTCCGCGGCCCCGATTTGGATTCCGACTTGCGCGGCCGCGATTTCACCATCAACGCCATCGCATTCGATCCGCGCCGGCAGGCGATTCTCGATCCGCTCAACGGCGCAGCGGATTTGCGCGCCAAATTAATCCGCGCCTGCTCCGGCACTTCGCTTCAGGACGATCCGATCCGCATTTTGCGCGCGGTGCGTCTGGCTGCCGCGTTCGAGTTCAAGATCGAAGCCGGGACTCGGTCCGCGATGAAGCACGCCGCCAATTTGCTGCCGAACATTTCTCCCGAACGCCAGCGCGACGAATTGTTCAGAATACTCGAAGGCCCGCGTCCAGACGCGTCCATCCGCGCCTTGGAGATGCTCGGCGTGTTTCCCCATTTGCTTCCCGAATTATCCGCCATGAAGGGCGTTGAACAGTCTGCGCCGCATGTAAGTGATGTTTGGGAACACACGTTGAGTGTCATTCAGCATCTTGAGGGAATCCTTGCAGCCCTCACCCCGGCCCCTCTCCCAATTTTGGGAGAGGGGGAAGGGGATGAGGGGAAAAAACAAGATTTGTTCACGGGCTTGCTCACTTTGCGCCTCGGACGGTATCGTGAACAATTCGCCGCGCATTTTTCCAAGCCGCTGAATCCGGATCGCTCGATGCGCGCGCTTTTGTTTTTCGTCGCGCTCTATCACGATGTCTCGAAGCCCGCCACAAAGTCCGTGGACGAAACGGGACGGATCCGTTTCTTCGATCACGATCAATTGGGCGCGAAGGCCGCGTCCAAACGCGCACACGCATTCAATCTCAGCAACGATGAAATTGACCGGTTGAAAGTCATCATTGAGAACCACATGCGCTTTCACGCTTTTTCGAGCCGCATGGAGGACGAGAAACAGGAACCGTCGCGCAGAGCCATTTATCGCTTCTTCCGCGATTCAGGCGAAGGCGGCGTGGACCTCATTCTGCTGGGCCTCGCGGATTTGCGCGGCACGCGCGGCCATACATTGACGCAGGAAACGTGGGCCGCCGCGCTCGACATTGCCCGCCTCCTTTTGGAAAATTATTGGGAGCGCCCGGAAGAAACTGTCGCGCCGCCGCGTCTTGTAAACGGACTCGATGTGATCAACGAATACAAACTTGAGCAGGGTCCGGTTATCGGTCAAGTGCTTGAAGCCATCCGTGAAGCGCAGGCAACCGGCAAAGTATCCACGCGCGAAGAAGCGCTCCTATTTGGCCGCGAGTGGTTGAAGGAAAATCCAAAGTGAACCTTGTCTTCTTCGATCTCGAAACGCAAAAGTTATTTCAGGATGTCGGCGGGCGCGATGCCAGCAAATTGCTGCTGGCTTGCGGCGTCACCTTTTCGACAGACAAAAATGATTTCAGCGTCTATTGGGAACGCGACGCGCAGGCGCTGGTGGATGAACTCAAATTGGCGGACAAGGTGATCGGCTTCAACATCCGCGAATTCGATTACGAAGTTTTGCGTCCGTATGTGCCATCATTCAATTTCGCATCGCTCCGGACGTTGGATTTGATGCTCGACCTCAGCCGGGCTCTCGGCTTTCGGCTTCCCCTCGACGCGCTGGCGAAGGCCTGCCTCGGCGCGACGAAAACCGCGGATGGCGTCCAGTCGGTGGAATGGTTTCGCAATGGCGAGAAGGATAAGGTCGCCGAATACTGCAAAGCCGATGTGGACATCACGCGCCGTGTTTACGAATTTGGCCGCGACAATGGCTTTGTTTATTATTACAGCAAGCTGGGAAGCAAATTAAAGGTGAATGTGAATTGGAAATGATTTGTTCGGTAGGGGCACAGCGTGGTCCGATGCAACAAAGGAATGCGAAAGGCTCGCTGTGCCCCTACACATCGGATAACGAAAATGGAAAAAGCAAAAATTAATGGTATCCATCTTGCATACGAACGCCGCGGAAAAGGCGCGCCGCTGGTTTTGATCCACGGCTACCCGCTCGACCACAGCGTTTGGGATGAAGTCGCTCCCTTGCTCGAAAATGATTTCGATCTCATCATTCCGGACTTGCACGGCTTCGGCCAATCCGACGTAATGGAAGCCGATGATTCGATCATCGAATTTGCTTCGGATATCGAGGGGCTGTTGAATCACTTCAAGATCAGAAAAGCTTTCGTCGCAGGCCACTCGATGGGCGGATACGTTGCATTGGCTTTTGCGCGCGAATATCCTGACACGGTTTCCGGCCTCGGATTGATTTCATCGCAGGCGGCGGCGGATTCAGCCGGGAAAAAAGAAGGCCGTTATGCTACCGCAAAGCAGGTCCTGGATGAGGGAGTGAAAGTTGTCGTCGAATCAATGATGCCAAAACTGTCCGCGGATGCGCGCGTCCAAACGTTTGTGCATGAGTTGATGTCGAAGCAAAGGCCGCTGGGCGTGTGCAGCGCACTGACGGCGATGGCTGAACGTCCCGACTCGACTGAATCGCTGCAAACTTTTAGATTTCCCGTGGTCATCGTTCACGGCGATGCGGACGCATTGATCCCCGTCGAGCGCGGGCGCGAGATGAAAGCCGCGCTGCCGGCCGCGCATTATGTCGAATTGCCGGGGCTGGGCCACATGCCGATGATGGAAAATCCAAAAGCGGTGGCGGATGCGCTGAAATTTTTTTGCAGGAACCAGAGGGTAGAATCGAATTGAAAACGGGATCCGTTATCGGGTCCCGTTTTCGATGCGTCACGGCGTCAGCGGGTGAGTTTGCTGGCGCCATTTCCCATCGTCGCTCGACGGATAAAGGGTGCCCGTCCGCCGGATAAGTTTATTCAGATGCGCCACCAGCACGGCGCTTGGAACCGGCTTGACGAGGTAATCGTCTGCGCCTGCGTCGAGAATGCTCGCTACAATGGATGGATCATCGAGGGCGGAAAGAATCAAAATCGGTACGTTACTGAAAGCCCGCACAGCCTTACAGATCTGCCAGCCATCCATGTGCGGCATCATCAGGTCGAGTAGGACCAATTGTGGAGTTTTTTCCTTGATGACCCGGATGGCCTCTTCGCCGCTGTTTGAAACCAGCACCTCGAAATTGTGTGTCCGCAGAATGACCGACAGGAGCTCAGTGATCGCAGGATCGTCGTCTATGGTCAATATGTTTGTTTTCATGGATGATTGTATTATATGGATATATTGCTGTTTGAACTTTGCAGGTTATTTACAGATTGGACCTGCTGGAAGGTGATATTTGTCATTGGTCAAAAGGCTTATTTTTGGTAGAATACTTCCCGATTTAACATGGATATCTCGAAGCTTAGGAGGCTCGAATGAAAAAGTGGGTTTACTTGTTCAATGAGTTCAAGGATGTGGAAAAAGCTGCCGGCGGTGATTGGGATGATGTAAAGGCTCTTGTAGGAGGCAAAGGAGCGGGCTTATTCGATATGACGCGCGCAGGCGTGCCTGTGCCGCCATTTCTCACGGCCACGACCGAAGCGTGCAATGAATACCAGCGGTTGGGCCGGTTCCCGGCAGGGATGTGGGATCAGGAATTGAAGGCGTTGAAGGAAGTCGAGAAGAAAGCCGGTAAGAAGTTTGGCGACCCGAAGAATCCGCTGCTGGTGTCGTGCCGCTCCGGCGCGAAGTTTTCCATGCCGGGCATGATGGATACCGTCCTGAACATCGGCCTGACCGATCAAACCGCGGAGGGGTTGGCGAAGTCAACGGGCAACCCGCGCTTCGTCTACGACTCGTACCGGCGCCTGGTCGAGATGTTCGGCACGGTTGTGTTGGGAATCCCCGACGAGGCATTCGAAGAACCGCTCAAGGAATACAAAGCCAGAAAAGGCTATAAACTCGATGTCGAGATGACCGCCGATGATTGGAAGGAAATGGTTCGCGCCTTCCGTGAAGTGGTCGGGAAACAGAAGGGATTCGACTTCCCGCAGGATCCGTACAAACAGCTTGAGTTGGCGACCGAAGCGGTCTTCAAATCCTGGAATGGCAAACGCGCCATTGATTACCGCAACCACGAACACATTCCGCATGATCTCGGCACGGCAGTCAACATCGTGACGATGGTCTTCGGCAACATGGGCGACGACTCCGGCACAGGCGTGGCGTTCACGCGCAACCCGTCCACTGGCGAGAAGAAGATGATGGGTGAGTATCTGCTCAACGCGCAGGGCGAGGATGTGGTCGCGGGCATCCGCAACACGGACCAGATCGAAAACCTGAAAGGCCGCATGCCCGATGTGTATGAACAATTCATGGAAATCACGTCCAGACTCGAGACGCATTACAAAGATATGCAGGATGTGGAGTTCACCATCGAGCGCAGCAAGTTGTGGATGCTGCAAACGCGCGTTGGCAAGCGGACGGCGAAATCCGCGGTCAAGATCGCGGTGGATATGGCGAATGAGGGACTCATCACGAAAGAGCAAGCCGTCCAACGCGTCACACCGGACCAGGTGGATGCCTTGCTTCATCCGCAGTTCGATTCGCAGGCTTTGAAGGATGCCGAGAAAAAAGGCGCGCTGTTTGCCAAAGGCGTGAACGCTTCGCCTGGCGCGGCGGTCGGACAAATCTACTTCGATGCGGATACCGCCGAAAAGATGGCGAAGGAAAACAAACAGGATGTCATCATGGTGCGTCCGTTCACCAAGCCCGATGATGTGCACGGCATGATCGCTGCCAAAGGCGTGCTGACCAGCGAAGGCGGCGCGACGTCACATGCGGCGGTCGTCGCTCGCCAATTCGGAATTCCATGCGTGGTCGGCGCTTCGATGATTGCGATTGATCTTGAAAAGCGCGTGATGTCCGTTGCGGAAAAAACGGTCAAAGAAGGCGAGTGGATCTCAGTGGATGGCACGACGGGCAATGTGTTCATTGGCAAAATCCCGATGACCGCGCCTTCGCTGGAAGAACAAACCGAATTGATGACTCTGCTCAAATGGGCAGACGACATTTCCGCCCGCAGAGATATCCGTACCGCGCCGAAAGGCTGGCCGACGCGCGGGCTTCAAGTCTGGGCGAACGCGGATTATCCAAAGGATGCGCGCCGCGCCCGTTCGTATGGCGCGGTCGGTATCGGTCTATGTCGCACCGAGCACATGTTCTTCGAGCCGGAACGCTTACCGATTGTCCAACGCATGATCCTCGCTGAATCAAGCGCCGAGCGAACCATGGCGTTGAATGAATTGCTTCCGACTCAGCGTAAAGACTTCGATGGCTTGTTCGAAGCGATGGATGGTTATCCGGTCATCATCCGTTTGATTGACCCGCCGCTGCATGAATTCATGCCGTCCGAGGAAGCATTGCTCGAAGAAGTGATCACGATGCGGGTGAAAGGCGACCCTTCGACAGGCTCAGGGCAAGCGGCTGGCCTCGCGGAAAAAGAAAAATTGTTGAAGTCAATTCAAGCGATGCACGAATCGAACCCGATGATGGGTTTGCGCGGCGTGCGTTTGAGCATCGCCATGCCGGAGATCGTCGAGATGCAAGTGCGCGCCATCTTCGAAGCCGCCGCGGATTGCACCTTGCGGGGCATCGTGGTCAAGCCCGAAGTGATGATTCCCCTGACCGGCACGGTGAAGGAACTCGAATGGATCCAGCCGCGACTCGAACGTATCGCTGCAACGGTGATGGATGAAAAGAAAGTCAAGTTCCATTATAAATTTGGCACGATGATCGAAATCCCGCGCGCCGCAGTGACCGCGGCGGAGATCGCCACGCACGCGCAGTTCTTTTCGTTCGGCACGAACGACCTGACGCAGATGACCTTCGGTTATTCGCGGGATGACGCCGAACGCAACTTCCTCGTCACGTACGTGGAGCAGGGTATCCTGCCGAAGAATCCGTTCCAGACGTTGGACCGCGACGGCGTGGGACGCTTGATGAAGATGGCGATTGCCGATGGACGCACGACCCGGCCCGAACTCGAAGTGGGCATCTGCGGCGAGCATGGCGGCGATCCCGAATCGATTGAATGGTGCCACATGATCGGCAACAACTATGTGAGCTGCTCGCCGTTCCGTGTGCCGATTGCGCGTCTTGCTGCCGCACATGTGGCGTTGAAACATAAAACGCAAGAAGCAAAACGCAAAGTGCAACGAGCAAAGCCGAAAGCGGTAAAGAAAGCAAAAGCGAAGACGGCAAAACGCAAATAGTAAACCCCTTCGATAAACTCAGGGCAAGCGCAAAGACTTCCGAAGTTTCAAAACTTCGGAAGTCTTATTTAGTCGGGTCGCGCGATAATTATGCCGCCGGGATTAAAATCCCTGCTCAGTTCGTGAAAGGGCAGTCCGCAGAATTGAGGTGTACAGTAGCGGGACGCTGATGTGCTACTGGCCGGGTTGCCAGTGAATCAAAGAGGTTAGCTGTATCTGTTTTGCAAGATCATAAGCAGTCGACAGATCGCTGTCGTTCTCGACGAATACGCGGCCAACCACGAGCACCGCATTGTTCGGCGAGGATATTTGCTTCATTCCCTGTGGCACGGCTCCTTTCCATTTCGGCCCTGTAATGAGGTAATCACCAGCTTTCGTGCCCGTGGTGCGTTTGCCGACGTAGGCGAAGTTGATGTTCTTCGATGGATCGGTGAATTGCACGCTGTAGTAGCGTCCGGCCATCTCCGGCACATGCAACACCTGCGATCCTTTGCTCAAATCGAGCCAACCGACCGTGTAGAGCGTGTCGCGGTTTGTGCCGTAGCTCATCAGCTTCGAGCTTCCCGGCGGCAGCGGCGTAAAGGGATCTGCAAAAAGTTTTTGCGGTTGCGTATAGAGCGTATTGACCGGGATGGGGCCATCGCCGAACCCTTGAGAGAGAGCGGCTCTCTTGTATATGGACAGCATGAGGCGCGGCAACAGGTAGGTGACGAGAAGCCATGTTGCCACACAGATCGCGCTGAATATGAGTAAGTGTTCCATAGGTATCATTTTGTTCTGACGGCCGGCGGTAAATTGATCTCTAGGCATCCTGTGGTGAATGTGAATGGATGATACCTCCCCGCAAAAAATACCCACGCCCTGTCTCCGTTATCCTCGAATGCAAGTGAGGGCTTGAACGGGCCCCCGTGCCAACCCTTATCCTCTGCCGTCATGATCTGCACCGGTTCGCTCCAATCAGACAAAACTCCCGATGGCCTCTTCACGTGGCACCACCATAACCCCATCTCCGGAGGAGGCTCGCCCGCACCCGCATGCACGCGGGAGAAAATTGCATCGAATCCGCTGTCTCGCTCCCGCACGCAAAAATCGAACATTTTCATTGCTTCCGGAGCAAAGGGCGTATGCGCTCCCCAGTGCACTCCGTCTTAGCTTTCCGCATAGCCATGTATCAGATAGTTGTCTCGATTCGCTCCGGCGACGTACCATATCTTCCATATACCATCGTGCCAAATGAGATTCGGCTCATAAACGCTTCCACGCTCCCACTCTTTATTTGCTGAAAAACAAGGCGTGGTCTGATCGATCCATTGTGTGCTGTCCCATTCCAAATAGCCAATCGAATACGGCCCACTGATGGATTCTGCTGCTCCGGCATAGTAGATGCGCTCCACCCATTCCCGTTTTTTGGAATCCCATCCTTTGACATACGACGGACAGTGTCTCCCTCCTCCGCCATCCCATACGGAACTACGGCTCGCCCTTGCGAGCGGCTGTAATTCGCCATTGGTATCTCGAACCGGAGACCATCCCTGCGCAGATAGAGGCGTCCCTTGCGGCAGCGTAGCGCTGAATATGTTGGGCGCGCCCTGCCCATGCGCCTGGCCGGCGTTGAACATGCACCACTGGTAATTGCGCAGGGTCACACTAGGGTCGAGCAGCTCGTCGCCTGTATGACCCAGTGATCCATCCTGCGGATCGAATATCTTATGTTCAATTCCTGAAATATGCTTCAATGCGTGATCATTTCACTTCGACGACCGGCGGTATTTTGTACTCGCGGTTAAGAATCGCCGCGCCGGGTATATACACGCGCAGCCAGAGTATGAAATTTCCCGTCGGTGCCGGAAGCCAGTTCGACTCATGACCTGCTGGAGCGTCGTGCTGGAGGTAAATATCTAATGAGCCGTCGGCGTTCGGCACGAGACCCGAGCGGTCGCCCACGTTGTAGCGATTGAGTGAATTCGGCACGTAGTGGTTTTTCGCATCGCCCATGGTGAGCGACCAGAACGCATCGTTGGGCGGAAACTGTCCTGCGGGGAAGTGCATGACGTAGTCCTGCGCTCCGGAGAGCGTCCGGCCCGCGCCGTCCGCGTTCGCAAACCAATACATCGCTTCGGCAGGGACGCATATCGGGCCGACAAACACCAACGCTTGCGCGGCCCGCAGGAACATGCCGTTGCCGGGCTCGCCGCATCCGTACATGGTGACCCAGCCATTTGTTTTCGTGCCGTTGAGCCTCCCGTACGCCACGGCTGTGGCAACCGCGAGCCCGAAGCCAATGAGGATGCCTTGTATGACGTCGCTTTGCACGGTTCTCGAACTCAAATCGGCAAAGAAGAACAAGCGGATGAGGAACACGACGCATACCACGCCGACGATGGCTATAATGTACGTGTAGGTTTTGCTCATATTATTTATATTATCACTTTTGGCTTAGCGGCATGTGCTGTAATTTGCTTCGCAAGGTCACAAGCAGTCAAGAGATCACTGTCGCTGTAGACGAGGATGCGGCCGAGCACCGAGTTGTTCGGCGAGGCTATCTGTGTCATGCCGCTCGGTGTCTGTCCTTTCCAGCCGGGACCGGTGATGAGGTAGTCGCCCGCCTGCGCAGGGAATTTATTCCAGCCGAGATTGAATTGATCATATACTCAAATGATTGTCCGCCGCAATAAATTGATATACAATACCTTATGATATGACGCTCCCAATCTCGTCCATCAAAGTAGCTGGTCTGCGCCGACCTGAAACGATCCCCGTGGGATTGAAAATGCCGGTGGGTAAATCTTTGCGTCCTGCCATACAAAAGATCGTCGAAGAATTGAATCCCGAAAAGATCATTCTATTCGGTTCTTATGCGTATGGCTCTCCGAATCCGCATAGCGATGTGGATTTATTGATTGTGATGAAAACGAGGGCGACGCTGAAAGAACGGAGTTGGGCGGTCTCGCGTTTATTATTGCCGCGTCCTTTCCCTGTGGATATTATCGTCAAGACACCGAAAGAAATTGATGATGCTTTGAAGTCAAACGATTTCTTTGTCGAAGAGATTCTCTCGCGTGGTAAGGTGCTATATGAGCGAAGCAAATGATCCGCGCGCGTGGGCGAAGAAGGCGGAAGAAGATTATGAATTGGCGCGTTCCGCGTTGCTAAGAAAGAGACCTTTAACAACCGGTGCGTGTTTCCACGCCCAGCAATGCGTTGAAAAATATGTGAAGGCTATGCTGATTTCAAAAGGCGCGGAATTTCCCAAGACGCATGATCTTCTGATGCTCAACAATCTGTGTTCAAACGCCGGAATCTTTTTGGAGATCAACCCGAAACTTTTGAACACACTTACTGATTATGCAGTGCGTACACGTTATCCTGGCGAAGAACCAACCGAAGAAGATGCAAAAGAAGCGATGCAAATTATGAAATCGGTGAGGACTTTTGCGAAAAGTTTTTTGGGAATGTAAGACCGATCATCCTCGTTGATCTGCATACTCACCCCTCATCTCTTCTGGCGAAACTTTGATGCCTTTGAAATTCTCGAAGGTCAGGTCGCGCGATTTGCAACTTTCACCCTAAAAAACATGACCCATCCTGCAAGGATGGGTCACATATTGTATTCGCAAAATGGCGCCACAGCGCCGCGTCTTACGAAATCACCACCACATTCGCGGCCTGCAAACCCTTCGGGCCTTCTTCGATGGAAAATTCCACCTTCTGTTCAGGCTCGAGCTTGCGATAGCCTTCCATCTGCAATGCGGAATAATGGACGAACACATCCTCTCCGCCTTCGCGGCCAATGAAGCCGTAGCCCTTGGTGGCATTGAACCACTTGACGGTGCCGGTATAACGTTCTGACATCTTACTTTTCTCCTGCCAAAAAAATTATCCCGCTGCCTGGTGTCGCTTTCGCATCAGACGATCACGGGACGTGGCACAAGATTATCATGCCCGTTTTGACGTGTCAAGACGGAAATTAATTTTCTTGCGGAGGGTCGCATAACGCGACGTTAAGTGGACCCACGGCGGCGACCAGCGCGTCTGGAATTTTGCATGGCGGATGACCTTCCGCATCTCATCCGGACCCTCGAACGGCTCCAGCAAAACCAGGCTTCGACCCAGCTCGAAAGCCGCGTGCGCGTCCGAACCGACGGTGCCCGCGAGATCATGCTTCCTTGCAAATTCCGCCGCACGCCGATTAAAGACCGGGCGCATACAGCGCGAGTTAAAAACTTCAATCGTATCTACGAATGGAATGATCTCTAGCAAATCTTCTTCCTTCCATCCGCCGCTGCGCCATTCATCGAACGGATGCGATACGCTGATGAACGCTCCCTGCTCGCGCAAGCGCCGGATCGTTTCCTGCGGCGGGAGCATCGCCGGAATCTCCGCCGTCACGAACGCGGCCAGGATTTCGCCGCGCGTGGTCATAACCTCCTCGCCGACGATCACGCGCTCCGGGTCGAGCTTTTGTGCCGCCCGCGCCCCCGCAATCGTGTTGTGGTCCGTGACGACAACGCGGTCAATTCCCTTGCGCTCGCACGCTGCAACCAAATCCGCCGGACGGATAAGGGAGTCCTTGGAAAAAAGGGTGTGACAATGAAACTCAACGGAAAGAAATGGGGTAAATTGTGACATAGGCTACTTGACAAACCAGATGGGGGGAGTATACTAAATTCCAGTCAACGAAGCTGGGTTTATTCAGAATTTTGCTCACGATTCCTACGTAAAAATTGGGATAGAGGAATGAGCATACTCCAATTGATTGCTTACATCTGGAAGTTGTTTTTTCCGTGGGCTTTAGTAGTTGTTGTGATTGCCTCCACGCTATATGTTTATTTCTCAACTCACGAGAATAGCGGCTCTAGGGGAGTGATCACCTATCTGGGTCATTTGATCGTGATAGGCCTGGGCTGGTTATTGGGGAGGTGGATTGGCCTTTTCCTAATCTCTTTACCCATCTTGGTCTTTTATTATTATCTGTTGTTTCACCTTGCACTGGTTGTGGTACCGCTTTCTGATCCGGATAATTGGAGGGAATGGATACAGCGTTTTTTGTTACTCGTCTGGTATCAGTGGGGGGTTCAATACCCGCTCTGGATAGTGAGCGATACTGTGGGGCAGGGTGTTGAGATACGAATTCCAGGAGATCAGTTCGGATCGTTTGCACCCGGGCTTGTTTGGGCGCGCTCGCATCAAGTAGTTGGCCTGACTACGGGGTTGGCTTTTTCGGGCGTCAGACAGTCAGGGGTGGTATTTACAAAAGCGTATGAGCGCCCGCTCGGTGTTGTAGATTTGAGAATCCAATTACGTACCTCCTGGATTGAGGTAGTGTCTAGTGATGGCATTCCCTACAAAGCCTTGCTGTTTGCGGCTTTCGCGGCCGACAGAGAGAAATGGGACCGGGATCTATATCATCAACTCGTTCGGGAAAATCCATCATTGAGAAACGCAAAAGAGCCTGACCGCACCAGCGGTACTTACCACTTTTCGCGGGCACGATTACATGCTTTGTTCAGCACAATTGGTATAAGTTCCCCCTCCGATGACTCTTCAAAGCCCAAAACCATTGAATGGGACGAGAGCGCGCTCTATCAAATCGAAAGGGCAACACGTGAGATTCTCTCTCAACGGCGCCTCGATAACCTATGGCAGCCTGAAGATGATCGCAACAGTGTCAATGCAATGGATGAAATTGCTGGTGCCATAAGGGATAGATGCTTTCTTCAACTTAAGAAACGGGGAGTTCACTTGTATAGCTGTCGGATTGTGAACTTCGAATTTCCAAGAATGGAGGCGCGAGAGGAAAAAGACGATGAAATCAGGCAAAAGCAACTGAAAGCTTGGAGCGCCGACTGGCAACGCGAGGCCGAACAGACGCGTGCAGAAGGCAGGGCAGAAGCCGATCTCCTGAAACAGGAGGCGCGCGCCTACGCATACACAAATCTATTGACCGCCGTGGCTGAAGGCCTGCAAGAGACCCGCCTTCTTGATCCGCATATAGCGCATTACGTTATTGCTGTACGATTTGTCAGCGCAATGGAGGGATTAATCGAAGAGCAGCCTGAAGGGGAAGAGTCCCGGGAAGCACGCACATCATTGGAGGAGGTAAAGAAAATGATCCCCTGGGCAACACGAGAGTAAGTGCATTATGGCACCTCAGGACGCTCGTGAAAATCGAAGTAAAGGGCTGCGCCTGTATTTAGCGATTCGTTCCATGAATCGCGGCCCCAGGCAACTTCTGCTTGTGGGTGTTCCTTTTCTGTTAATTTTCCTTTGGATAGCCCTTGTCTCTCCTTTCCTGTCTTTCCACTTTGGGTACGTGAAATGGTTTGGGACGACAACCTTCTCTCTTACACATCTACCGACCTGGCTGGCAATTTCGCTGCCCGCGATAATACTATTTTTGGCGGGTGTTCACTTTTTGCTCCATACAAGCCAGGCCTTCGTCTGTGGGCTCTATCATCCCCCCTCCGAAACCGAATCTGAAATCAAAGAAAGGATATGGCACAGGCTTTGGGGTTTACAAGGATTATCCTTCTACAACTATATAGTTATAAAAGATACGCAACTGGCACCAAACATTCAATGGAGCACCTGGCTGGGCGGTCCTACCTATCTAATCATTAACGATGGTGCCGCTGTGTACTTGGAGCGCGGCAATCGTTTCTCGCGTGTAGTTGGCGCTGGATTCCCAGTACCACACCTTAACGCCCGAGAAACCATCAAAGCCGTGGTGGATTTACGACCTCAGACAAGGCGTGCCAGTGTAAGCGCATGGACCAACGACGGCATCAAGGTCACCATCAAGGTACAAGTGGAATTTCAAATTGAATCAAATCCTGTTCGAGACTCCAGCAACTCGAAACTGGTTTATTCCTTCGATCCACAGGCAGTGTGTAAGGCTGTTGAATACACTGCTGTTCGAATGCGAGAAGGGAAGTTGCAAGAGGTAGATTGGCGCGAAGGCACCATGGGAAGCGTAACAGGCCTCCTGGCTCATCATATTTCCAGTCACCGCCTAGACGAGTTATTCATCCGCAACCAAGGTGATGGCCAAATGCTATCTCTTCAAGTGATAAGTACGTTGCTTGAAAAATCAGATAAACGTCTCAGAGAAGCTATTGGAGTTCACGTTACCAGCCTGCAGATTATTGAAGTTTCGACACCTTCAGAAATACGCCACCAACGATTAAATGTATGGGGTGCCCAAAAAGACAGCCTGATCACACGGATACAAGGTGAAGCTCAGGCATACAAGATTCGCACTATCGAAGAGGCAAGAGCCAAGGCGCAACGCGATTTGATTGTGGCAATTACAAAGAGCCTCGGACGAGTGGATGATCCCTCCCGCTTGCCCGAACCTCTACTTTTGTCGCTATCCGGAATCCTGGACCAAGGCTTGAAAGATCCCCTCGTCCAAACGTACATGGCCAGAGAAACTCTGGACGCGTTAGCCAGACTGAAGGATTTGCTCACTACCGATTCACAGGAGTAATATGACCGACGAGATTGTTACTATTTTAAGAGATTACTTATCTTTCGATCTTCAGGAAAAAAATCCCTCATCCGAAGATGCGCTGCTCAAAAGCTGGATGTTAGAGATGTTGGCTCTGTGTCGGGATGCGGACAGTTTTGAAAAGGCCAAGGCGAAAATAGAACCTCGGAGTAACCAATACTCCTCGACGATCGATTTCAACAAAAAAGTGCCATATTCGTCCTTGTTATTATTCTATATCTTTTACAAATGGGGAAAATTCCACGAGGCCATAATATTTGCAAAACATGCCAACGAAGAGTTCGAACAACGTGGAATGACGCACAATCAAGCTATTGCTCTTTGGGTCGGTGCATTGGCATACAAGCAGGAGAAACGCTTCGAAGATGCACAAAAAGATATCAGCGAGGCACTCGGACTGATGGAGAAGAAATTGTCTGATTGCCGAAACTTTACACCGATGAAGGTAAGACAAAAGAATTACGAAAATATCTGCGAAATACTGCGTCAAATCAATGATCGCTTGAAGGAGAGAATTCCAAAGACCGTCCCCCCTGGCGCCTCTGTTCGTACTCCTCCTCCCAGGCCTACGGATGAACAATCAGGTTCCCGTGGAACTTCTACTCCTAATCATCCAGAACCTCCGACAGGACAAACAGGAGGACCGGGAAATGATGAGGGCATTCCCCTTGTTACATCCCCCACGCCACGAATCGAGGTAAATATTCCAATAGATATTACATTGTCCAATTTAATGAAATCAGCGATATCTTCAGAAGTGGAGGCTCCCGTCACCCTACGTACAGTGAACTACAACGAAATCGAAGCGCCAATCGATACGAGCGCGATAAATGTGAACGATGTCAAGTCCCTCGCTAGCGCAGATGCCGCAAGCCTGAACGTCGCACTTCCGGCAGCAAAGTCCAGTCCACACGACACAGAGCTGTCTATTCAGGAAGGAGAAATCGTCGAAGAGATATCGCTCCCCTGGCTGGACTTCATTGATGTTGCAGCGCAAGCTGATCCTGACGGCTACCATCTTCGCTTGGATTCTCCCCAAAAAGTTCCAACTGCGATCAGCCATATCATCATTGAAGATAGAGACTGTACTATCCATGCGCTGAAGAAAACCTCTGCTAGAATTGATCGAATCATCAAGCTGGTCGCATCAAGGAGATATGCTTGGATCAAGGTGGTACACGACAGCATGAAAAACTTCGACCCGCCAATCGAAGAGGGCGATTACATCCTTTACTATGAATGTAATACCCCGCCTCCAGAAGCCAGCATCGTAGTTGTAAGCGAAACTGATGAAACCAAAGAAGAAGAGCGGATATTGGTGAAGCAGTATAGTAAGATTGATAACTGCCTATATTCTTACAACAACGAGAAAAAGTATGCCCCCCGTCCGCCATGTGAACATTGCCGGATTGTAGGAATCGTTGTTGCTGTGGCAAAACCCAACAACCCAGAGCGAAGGAACCGAATCGGGAGGTAAAACAATGGTAATGATATTAGAGGCCTTTTCAAAAATGGCAGCAAGTGTTGTCCCGTTTGTACCGATGATCTCAGCAATATCGGATATCTTCTTGGCTATTGCCGCAATAGTAGGTATCCAAGGCCTACACCAGTGGCGGCTTCAACTGAAATTTGGAGATCAATATAAAACTGCTCACAGCATATGGGGATTGTCCCTTCGCTTCAAAAGGGAATTTGAGTTGATAAGGCATCAAGCGCCCTTGAGCCTTTTAACGGAAGATGAGGCAGGAGAATCTGAGTGGATAGCGAACAGCCAGCGCCTAGTGGGTGATTTCTACGAACGCAAGCATCACATAGATATGTTATATGAAATAACCGAAAAGCTCTACAACGCGAGCATAGAAGTGGAAGGCTACCTAGGCGAAAGAGAGGCTGAAATCACGCTGCCATTTGAGGAGGCATACAAAAAGCTGTTTGAGGCTTTCGGGGATTACGAAAAACTCATTCATTCTTTGGAATCTCAAACTTGTAATCAAGAAACAATTGAGAAATTTCAAAGAAGCCGCCCTGTCCTATTTCCCGCCGATGGTGATTTGCTAGAGGCCCAAGTGCGAACCGCCGTCAGAGATACAGAAAAAAGACTCTCCAAGTACCTCAAATAGAGGTCTGTATGAGCTTGCGGAGTGTATAAGATAAAACGAGGGATCAAGTATCAGCTATCGCCACGGCTCCTGAGAGTTTCTGCGCCCTCAGACTCTCCCACTTTACCTCGCCTAAAAGTTAGTCGTCGCACGTTCCTCTCTTTCAGAAAGTATTTGATGTGATCTGAACAAGCAAACACGCGGATGCTATCCCACACTCCTAACTTCATCCCCTGATTTCCCTGTTTTGTTATAAAATCTTCCAGCAATGGAAGAGATACCGTTTTATCAAAAACCCTGGTTCCGCGGTCTGATTTTGGGATTCCTCCTGCTGGGCATGTACGCGTACAGCGTCTGGCAGCGGGGCCTGTGGGCAAATATCCTAGGCATCGCCTTTGACGTGATCGCGCTGGTGCTGCTTTTGCAGGCCGCCGTCTATTTCTATGCCCAGTTCATCCTGCCGATTCGGACTCTCGAAGATCGCAGGAGGATCTTTAATCGTCTCTGGCTCCACGCCACGAACGGACACGGACCAGCCATCTTCGTCAAGAACGGGCGGCTCGTGGAACGCGAAGGCGAGAGCGAAAAGATCGGGCCGGGCGTTCTGTGGCTGGATACTGCCAGCGCGGTCGTCACCCGCACGCCGACGGCGTACAAACAGGTGCTTGGCCCCGGCGTCCATTTTATTGACCGGTGGGAACAGATCGCCAGCGTCATCAGCCTGCATGCCCAGTCCCAGACAATCGGTCCTCACCGCGACGATGCTCCATTTGCGAAGCTGAAAGAAAACGCGAGCGAAGAGGAACGCAAAAGGCACGCCGATGTCCAGGACAGACGCGAAGCGGTCAGCGCCATCACGCGCGACGGCATCGAGATCATTCCCAACATCAGCGTTACGTTTAAGATTGATGCGGGGCCCGCGTCGCCCAGTGAAGCGGGATCCCGCTTCGGGTTCGACAAAGAAGCGGTGGAGAGAGCCGCGCGGGGCGAGGGCGTCAATCCCGATTCGATATCCGAGAGCGAACATCACGTCCCGTGGAATCAACTGCCCGCCATGATCGCGGCGGACTTGTGGAGGGAATATCTCAGCAAGTTCACGTTGAACCAGCTCTTCGAAGCCAGCCTCGACCCTCTGCCCGAAGTCCCGCAGCCCGAACCGCCTGCCCCGCCGCCGGAACCGCCGCCTCCGCCCGCGCCGACAAAAATCGGACTCTTTGCAAACGTTCTCAAGCGCATCAACAATTCGCTGGAGAAGAGCCTGCAAGAGCAGGCTGCCGCCAATGTTGACCTGACCCAATCTGAATCGCGGGTTACAGAACCAGTTTCTGCAAGCAGCCTGCCTGTGGAATTAAAAAAGCAGACCGCGTTGCAGACGATCATGCAAATGATGCGGGCACGCATGACGCAGGCAGTCGTCCCGGTGTTGGACGAGGTTGGCCGGCCCGTCGAAGGATTCATTGCCAGCGACGAATTCAAAAAATTGAAGGAACGCGGACTGGCCGTTTCAAGCGTCAGTGTGGGCGCGCTGCGGTTCAATCCAACCATCGAGGCGCAGATCGTCCAGAACTGGACGACGAACTGGCTGATCAACGCAAAGGCCGACCGCCGCCGCATCGAGCGCCTTGATCTCGTCTACGGCGAAAGCGGAAGAATAAAGGCGCTTCAAGATCATGCCTTTTTCCTGAGCCAGGCAGTGACGAGGGATAAACCGCGCGATATTTCCTCCGCAGTCAAGACGCTGCTTCAACGCACGCAGGCGGAGATCAAGACGAACGACGGCCTTCTGCGGCGCGTGACCAATGAAGCCTCGGCGCTGGACGATATCATCAATTGGATGGAGTCAAAAGAGTTATGAACGGGCAGGCGCAGATTCCATCCGCGTGGCAGATCGAGCGGGAAAGGTTCAGGAAGCTGTTCCATGAATGGCTCGAAGCGCGGTCGAGCAAATTCTTCGACTTGAGCATTCACGGCCCCGCAGATCGCCGGTTCAGGATACTGGCGTTGGGCGCGGGTTTCATCGCTTTTGGATTTATCGTTCACATCCTGCTTTATGTGTTCCCTGTTCTCGCACCGCCGCCCGCGGTCAGCCTGCAATCCTTTCTGGCCCCATCCTTTATCATCGTTTTTCAACTGCTCCTCATTCTGCTCATTCCCGCTTCGATTGCCATCAACATGGCGGGGAATTATCTTGCGGATGTCTTCGAACTCAAGGATGCGCGCAGCGCGTGGAAATTCATCAGCGAGTTGTCGCTGGGCGGCGCGAACGAAGTGCTTCACATCCGGGATGGCAAGATCGCGGAGGCGAGCCAGGATTCGCCCATCATGCTGATCGGCGGCCCGGGACGCGTCCTCGTCGAGTTCGACAGCGCGGCCTTGTTCGAAAAAACGGACGGGACGCCGCATGTGATCGGACCCGCGTCCCTCTACGCCGACAAATTGATTCTGGATGGCTTCGAGCGCCTCCGCGAACCGATCATCAACCTGCGCGACCAGTACATCGGCAATCCTTCCGCCGAGCCGATGACCATCGTCAGCCGCAGCCTGGACGGAATCCCCGTCAGCGCAATTGATGTCCGCGCGGTTTTCAGCATCCGCCGCGATGTCAAAGATTCAGAACCGACCATCGAATCGCCTTATCCCTTCGATCCCAGGAGCGTCGAAGATTTGATCTATCGGCAGGCGGTTCCTGTCCTGATCGAAGGCCCTCACCCATCCGGGCTTCCGTCTCATTGGACGAATGCCATGCAGGGCCTGGTGCGCGGCGCGATCAGCGAATTCATGAGTCAGCATAAACTGGCCGAATATCTTTCGAGCATCGGCAAGCCGGAGATAGAGGCCTCGGAACATCAGGAAGACGCGATCCTGCGCGAGACTCTTCAATACTCCAGCGAGCCGCCTTCCGACACACCGTCATCGGCGCAGCCGCCCAGGTTCCACCCGCGCACGGAATTGAGCGAACTTTTCAGGCGATACACCGCGGGCTTCTCGAGACGGGCGCGGGAACGCGGCGTGGAACTGCATTGGATCGGACCCGGTACGTGGAAGATTCCCGACCAGATCGCGAACGATGCCATCAGCAATCGCCACCTGGAAGCCTGGCGGCTCAACCGCGAGAACATGGCGCGTTCCGATCCGAGCGCGTTCGAACAGGTCAAGGACGAATCCTATCTCAACGAAAAGCTCCGGCTGATTCAAAATGTCCCGTTTGCGGCGCATCAAAAGAATCAGGAAATGTATTCGGAAAAGAAAAAACGGGTCGAGGCGCTTTTGCAATCCTACCTGGAACAGATGGGCGACGCGCTCGATGTTTATTACAAGAATCAGGCCCGCTCCGCGGAAGTGGATCAGATCGAAGAGGCGGTCCTTGCAATCGAGCAACTGCTGAACATTTCCGGCGGGTCGCACACCGTTGGCGGGGCCAGCTTGAGCCGCGTCAGACCGAGGCCGTTCTCGCACAACGACGAAAGCGTGCCTCCCGCGCCGTCCTCCGAGGCCGAGGCGGAACAATACCGCATCCTGCTGACAAAGCTCGACGGCAACTACAAATTGATCGAGCGCATGCTCGCGAGCGAAGCGGGCCGCCATCCCGGCCTGCCGCGCATCGAGTTGATCGAACGCATCAACACCCGCATGGAACGATATGGAAGATAGAATCTTTTCTTGTAAGCGCGTCGTTGCGAGGAGTGGCGCCAAGGCGCCACGACGAAGCAATCTCCGTTTTTGAATCAAACGGGAGATTGCCGCGCAATGACACGATAATAAGAGTAAATGGAATTTTATTATGCAGCCGAACTCTTTTTTCTCTCTCTCCTCCGAAATCAACCGCGCCTTGCAAACAGGCCTGCCCATCGTGGCGCTCGAATCCACCGTCATCACACACGGACTTCCGCAGCCGCAGAACATCCAATTGGCGCGGGATATGGAAGCGACGATCAAGCGCGAAGGCGCGACGCCTGCGACGATTGCCCTGCTCGACGGAAAAATCCGCATCGGTCTCTCGGACGAGGAACTGGCGCGGCTTGCTGGAGCCAAATCCGCACTGAAAGTGAGTCACCGCGACTTCGCGACGGCCATCGTCAAAAAAGCCAGCGGCGGCACAACTGTTGCCGGGACAATGTTTGTTGCAAATAGCGCTGGCATCAAAGTCTTTGCGACCGGCGGCATCGGCGGAGTCCACAAGGAAAGTTCATTCGACATTTCGACGGACTTGCGCGCGCTGGCAGAGACGCCCATGATCGTTGTGTGCGCGGGCGCCAAGGCCATTTTGGATTTGCCTGCCACGCTGGAATATCTTGAAACGATGGGCGTGCCGGTGGTTGGTTATCAAACAAATACCTTTCCGGAATTCTATTCGCGGGATGGGAATCTAAACGTCAGCGTGCGATTGGATTCGCCAAAAGATGTCGCGGACTTCGCACAGGCGCATTGGTCGCTGGGAATGCGGAGCGCGGTGCTCGTGGCGAATCCGGTTCCCGAAACGGATGCCATTCCAAAGTCCGAGATGGAACCGATCATTGGCAAAGCGTCGAAAGAAGCGCAAGAGAAAAAGATCCACGGCCAAGCATTGACGCCATTCCTGTTAAGCCGCATCAGCGAATTGACGAATGAAAAATCCATGCGCGCAAACCTGGCGTTGTTGTTGAACAACGCGCAACTCGCCGCGCAGATTTCAAAGGCCCTCGTTGTGAACCAGAAGCGAAGGGAGATTTGAAGCGCGGGGGAATCTTATTTCGAGCCTATGACCATAAATCGCAAAGGCGCAAAACGCAAAGGAATTTCAGCTTGCGTTTTGCGCTTTGGTTTTTCTTTTTGCGTCTTACTTCTTCGCATCCAACAATTCCTGCACCAGCGAATCCGGAACCTGCACCGCGACGAGTTCGCCGCGCACAGTGACTTCACCATTTGCAGTAATCCATTCCTCGATCACAACTTTGCGGCCTTTGACTTCCTTGACTTTGCCGCGGATCTCGAGCAGCGGGCCAAGCGGCGTGGGCTTGAGATAATCCACGTGCAGCGATGCGGTCAGGTATCGCAGAGCCGGCTCGGAATCCATCGGGCGCGACTCGGCGCGGTAACCGGCCGCCGCGGCTGTGCCCGTGCCGTGACAGTCAATCAATGACGCCAGCAGCCCGCCGTACACGTAACCGGGAATCGAAATGTGATGCGACTTGGGCTGAAAATGCGCGACGGATTCATCGCCGTCCCAGTAACTTTTGATCTGATAACCGGATTCGTTCAAATGCCCGCAGCCGTAACAATGAGCCATGTGATCGGGATAGAAATCCTGGAATGCTTTGTTGGTCATGGTTTATGGAGTTCCTGTTGTAGGTGGAGTTTTGGTGGGTATCGGCGTGCTCGTCGGCGCGGACGTTTTCGTCGGGCGCGGCGTTTCGGATGGAGTTGGCGTGCTGGTTAACGTGGGCGTCTCGGACGGCGTGGGAGTCGAAGTCGGCGTCCGGGTGATGGTCGGCGTTAGAGTCGGAACGGCAGTTGGCGGGCTGCCCTGCACAAGAAAACTCCCAACCACTTGCCAGGCTTCGCCGACAAAAATTTGGACCTGGTATTCTCCAGCTGTCCATCGGTCGGGCGTCGGATTCCAATCTGTATAGCCGAAGCCGCCGGTCCCGCCATCCCACGGTTTTGTTTCGTAATGAACGATCTGGCCTTCATGGACCCACAATGCTGTCCACTGCGCGCCGGGCGACATTTTATCATACGAAAAAACCGCGTACATGTGCCCGACCGGGTTTTGAAAGACCGTATTCGGATTCACGGCCTGGAAGTTGGTCATCTGCGTTGAAAAAAGAATCGGCGAAAAGATCACACCCGGATTGGGCGTGACAGAACTATTGAAAAGCGCCAGGATTGCATCCGGGATGAACGGCGTTGGCGTGATCGTTGGCGTATCCGTCACGAGCGGCGTATCGGTGATCGTTGGTGAAAGCGTGATCGTCGGCGAGAGCGTGATCGAGGGGACGATGGTGATCGTCGGGGTCAGCGAAGGTGTGGGACTGGGCGGAAAATATTCGTAAGCAATTGGTTCGCCGTAAAGTGGAATCGCGACGGCAACGAGAATCATCAGAAGTGAAATACCAATCCACCGCCATGCGCCCGCTTCGCGCTGCCGCCGCAAACGATAAAACGTCATCTTACGCGCCGATTGCAGTGTGCGGATCCCGCCGCGTAACGCGAAGAACGCAAAGATGAGCAGCAGAATCACTATCGCGATGACGCCGGAATGAATGTCCATGTGAGGGATTATAGCATGGCATCTTTCGTCATTTCTGGTAGCGACTCACCACGGAGCGCACAGGGAACACGGAGTTTTTTCCATTCTTTTTCTCCACAAACTCCGTGGTGAAAAAATTCAAGCCCCGCAAATGAAACACGCTGACAGACAGGTGTAAAATCAGGATATGGATGAGATCATCTTTCTAAAACTTGGCGGGTCACTCATCACAGACAAGACTCAACCTTACACCGTTCGACGCGACAAATTATCGGAACTTGCAAGGGAAATCAAATCGGCTCGCGCGCGGACGCCCGGGCTGCGCCTCGTGATCGGGCACGGTTCCGGCTCCTTCGGGCATTATGCCGTTACCGAACATTATCCAAATCTCGAAATTCGAGAGAAAAAAGATTGGTTGGGATTTAACGAGGTTTGGTATCGCGCTTCGCAATTAAATCGTTATGTGGTCGAAGCATTCCATGATGCGGGCGTGCCTGCAATGGCAATCCAACCATCGGCTGCGGTCATTTCAAAAAATGGAGTAATTCGGAATTGGGAACTGGCTCCGCTTGTGTCGGCGTTGAACGCGGGGATTGTTCCCATGATTTACGGCGACATGACGTTTGATATCACCAAAGGCGGGACGGTGCTTTCGACCGAAGCGCTGATGTTTTACCTCGCCCAGCAAATCCGTCCGCAACGGATTTTGCTCGCGGGACTCGAAGCCGCGGTCTGGGCTGATTTTCCGGCGCGCCGCCAGCGGGTCGAGAAAGTGACGCCCGGTAATTATGACGCGGTGGCTGGCAAGGTCGGCGGCTCGCACGGCACGGACGTCACCGGTGGGATGAAATCCAAAGTCGAGGAAATGCTGCGGCTGGTTCAGACAATCCCGCAGATGACCGTACAAATTTTTTCCGGCGAAGAATCGGGAAACGTCGAGCGCGTTCTGAATGGCGCCGTCCTTGGCACATTGATTGCGCGTGATTAATTCGTGACGGAAAGCTATTGTCAAAATCGCCGAAATTTTCGATAATAAACCAGTGCACATTCAAAGGAGCAAATATGGCAAACAAAGCAAAAGTCAGGAAGACCGCTGCAAAAAAGCCGGTCGCAAAAAAAGTCGTGAAGAAGGCCTCTGCCAAGAAAGCAGCTGCAGGTTTCGCGCCGACCAAACTCAAACTGCGCCGCCCCGTTCCATCGGATATCGAGATCGCGCAGGAAGCCAGGCTGAAACCGATTTTGCAAGTGGCCGGAGAACTTGGCATTCGTCCCGATGAACTCGAACTTTATGGGCCGTATAAGGCCAAAGTCAAACTCGAAATTCTCGAACGATTGAAGAACCGTCCGAACGGCAAATACGTTGACGTGACCGCCATCACGCCCACGCCGCTCGGCGAAGGCAAAACGACAACCACCGTCGGTCTTTCGCAGGCGCTCGGCGCGCATTTGGGAAAGAAAGTGATCACCTGCATTCGCCAGCCGTCGCAGGGGCCGACGTTCGGAATCAAAGGTGGCGCGGCAGGCGGCGGTTATTCGCAGGTCGTCCCGATGGAAGATTTCAACTTGCATCTGACCGGCGACATCCACGCCATCACCGCCGCGCATAATCTGGTCGCGGCCGCGATGGACGCGCGCATGCTGCACGAGTCCATGCAGGATGATACGAAATTGTTCGACGCGCTTTGTCCGCCCGACAAAAAAGGCAATCGCAGATTTTCGCCGACGATGCTGAGACGTTTGAAGAAACTCGGCATTGATAAAACCAACCCGGACGAACTGACGCCTGAAGAGCGCAGCCGCTTCGCCCGCCTGGATATTGACCCGGCCACGATCACGTGGCGGCGCGTGATTGACGTCAATGACCGGATGCTGCGCGAGATCGAAGTCGGCCTCGGCCCGGACGAGAAAGGTTTCGAGCATCGCTCCGGCTACGACATCACGGTGGCAAGCGAGATCATGGCCATCCTTGCGCTGACGACGAGCCTCGAAGATATGCGCGACCGATTTGGCAAGATGGTGGTCGCCACGAACAAACGCGGCGAAGCCGTGACCGTCGAAGACCTCGGCGCGGCCGGCGCGGTGACCGTGCTGATGAAGGACGCCATCAAACCGAACATGATGCAGACCCTCGAAGGCACACCGGCTTTCGTTCACGCGGGACCCTTTGCCAACATCGCGCACGGAAACAGTTCGATCCTGGCCGACAAGATCGCGCTCAAGCTGGCTGATTACGTTGTGACCGAATCCGGCTTCGGCGCGGATATTGGCATGGAAAAATTCTTCGATATCAAATGCCGCTATTCAGGCTTGATCCCGCAGGTGGTCGTGATGGTCGCGACGGTGCGCGCGCTCAAGATGCACGGCGGCGGCCCGAAAGTGGTGGCAGGTAAACCGCTCGCATCGGAATATACGGACGAGAATCTCGATCTGCTTCGCAAGGGTTTGCCGAATCTCGAACGCCATATCCAAAACGCGCTCAAGTACGGCATCAATGTCGTGGTGGCGGTCAACTCGTTCGTCACCGATACGCCCGCCGAAGTGGAATTGATCCGCAAGTCCGCGCTGGAATTCGGCGCGATGGATGCGGTCGTCTCGACGCATTGGGCGGATGGAGGCAAAGGCGCGCTCAAGCTGGCGGAGGCCGTGGTCAGGGCCGCAGAGAAGCCGAGCAAATTCCAGTTCCTCTATCCGCTCGAAATGTCCATCAAGGAAAAGATCGAAACGATCGCGAAGGAAATCTATCACGCGGATGGCGTGGATTACAGCCCCGAAGCGGAAGAACAAATCGAGCGTTACACGCGGCTTGGCTTCGATCAGCTGCCGATCTGCATGGCAAAGACTCATTTATCCTTCACCACGGATGTCAACGTCAAAGGCGCGCCGACCGGATTCCGCATTATGACGCGCGAGGTGCGCGCGTCGGCCGGCGCGGGCTTCATCTATCCGTTGTTCGGCAAGATGAGCACCATGCCCGGTTTGCCAACACGCCCCGTCTTCTACGATGTGGATTTAGATTTGAAGACCGGCAAGGTGATGGGGTTGTTCTAAATCGTTAAATGTCATTGCGAGACCCCGAAGGGGTTGTGGCAATCTCAAGTAACCTGCAAAGAGGAGATTGCTTCGTCGTGGCGCCAAAAGCGCCACTCCTCGCAATGACATGACAAAGTTTGAAGGTTGGGAGGAAATCCTTCCAACCTTCTTTTTGTTCAGGAAGGAAACCGGAGACCCTGAAAGGGCGCAGGGCGTTGAACAAAGACAAACGTTAATCAAAAAATCTTTTCATCTCCGTCCATCCCCGGCCAAATATCTTTTATGGCGATTTGGCTTGAACATAATAAATCTGTCCTGTCTTGTCCTGGTAGATCAACTTCAAGTTTGCAATCGCCGCCACTTCATCCGGCGGGGCAACGTAGTGATATTGGTTCGGCGCGAAAAAAATGATGTATCCGCTTTTCGGCGGCCAGTTGGGATAATATTTTTGCAGTCCCTCGATGCGCTGTTCGCGCGGCAGGCCGGGATTTTCCAGCGGAAGTTCCGCGACCGGGCGCTGGAAGATGAACCACACGATATTCACGTAATTGGTGTAAACCGCGGCGGAAGGATCAGATGCAAAAATCGGCTGCGCGGCTTTGATCACGCTCTTCTCGCGGAACAGCGACGAATTCGCGACGTTGTAATTGGTCGGCTCGCCCATCACAACCGCGAGACGCAAATATTCCTGTATGCTGTAAATCGGATAAACGAACCACAATGCGACGATGGCAATCAGTCCGAAAGAGACGAGGCGGCGATCAAAATGGAGATGGCTAAAAACAAGTTTATCCAACGTGATGAATAGGAATGTCAAGACAATGGGAAGAATGATCACGTAGTAACGATCGGAGGTCAGGTCGAGATGATCGGCGGTGACAACCGCGAACGCGACTACAAAATAATAGACAACTGAAAACAAAATGGCAGGCCAAACCAGATTGTCAGAAAGTGATTTCAGCCAGTCCGCCCAATTTGCCCTTTTATTAATTAGAATCAAAATCAAGGCGAAGATACCAATAGGAATCCATGGCTGCAAGACAATCGTGTCGAGAATGCCTGCGCGCGGAATGAACCACCACAGGATTTTCGTCAGCGAAAGGCTGATGTTTTCGAGCGGCAGCATCGCGCTCGGATCGCGCGGACCAAAAAATGTCCCGCTGACCAAATAATTGTGCAGCACCATCCACGCCAGGGTCGGCAGGATGGATGCGAGAATCGGCAACGCCGCGCGCCAAACTCCGCGCAACTGTTCCTTGTATAAAACAACCAGTCCAGCCGTGCCAATCAGCACCACACCGAGATAACGCTGGAGCGTCGCCAATCCCGCCATGATGAACATCCACCACAAAGCACGGCGCGAGGCGTCTTTCAAATATTTCGCGGCGGCAAAGAAAAAAATCAGCATGAACGTGACGAACAAAGGCTCGGACGCGACGTTCGCATAAAGTCGCAGCGTGGAACGCGATAATAAAATCATCAGCGCGCCCACGAACGCGTACGCTGGCTTCTCCTTGAAGATCGAAAAAAGGAACCAGCCCATGATCCAGATGTTCAGCGCGTAAAGCAGAATGTTGAGATACCAGCCCGATTGAAAGATTGACCATTTTGTGATCAAACTTGATCCGGCCAGCAGGAGCGGATACAGCGGCGGCCAAAGCAGGAACGGCGCGCCTGTCAAATCTACGAAGCCTTTGCCCGCCAGGAGATTTTCCGCGGTCGAAAGATTCCGCACCGCGTCCGATGAAACGCCGGCGCCGTATTTCGACGTGGCGATCAAGACAAAGATGATCCCAACGATTGCAAGGATCGAAAGATAGATCTTGAATTTGGTTTCGATGGACAAGTTTTTTAGCACGATGGCACATTATAATGGATTGCATGGACGCCCCCCACCTACTTTCAATCGAAGAAGCGAGCGCGGCAATCCGGGATGGAACGCTTTCGTCCCGCGCGCTGGCCGAGGCCTGCTCCCGTCAAATTGAGCGTCTCAACCCCGCGCTCAACGCGTTTATCACTGTTTGCGACAATGTCATTGCGAGTGGCGCAAAGCACCGCGTGGCAATGACACTCGAAAATATGCCAATTGCCATCAAGGATTTATTCGAAACAAAGGGAATCAGGACAACAGTGGGATCGTTATTTTTCAAGGATTACATTCCTGATGAAGATGCCGTCGCCGTTCAAAAGGTCAAAGCTGCGGGCGCGGTCGTGATGGGAAAAACCAACACACATGAAATTGCGCTCGGCGTGACGACGGTCAACCCGCATTTTGGAACGTGCCATAACCCATGGGATACCGCGCGTGTCCCCGGCGGCTCATCGGGCGGGTCAGCGGTGGCGGTGGCGACCGGAATGAGTCTGGTCGCGCTTGGCACGGACACCGGCGGCTCGATTCGAATCCCGGCTTCGTTGTGCGGAGTCGTCGGCTTGAAGCCGGCCTTCGGACGAGTCAGCACGCGTGGTGTGTTTCCGCTTTCATGGAATCTCGATCATGTTGGCCCGCTGGCGCGATCCGTTAGGGACGCGGCGATCCTTTTGCAAGTCATCGCTGGTTATGATTCTGATGACCCAACGTCGGCAAACGTTCCCGTGGATGATTATCTTTCAGCCATCGAAGAGGGAGTCAAGGGCTGGCGCGTGGCTTACGCCACTGGAGGTTATTTTGACGAGGCGGACCCTGAAGTTCTCGACACGATTCAAAATGCAATGAAAGTCTTCGAGGAACTCGGAGCCAAAATTGAAAAGGTGGACATGTCGTTTTTGCGTGAGGCTGCGCTTGCCAATAGTTTGATGACGCCCGCGGACGGCGCCGCGTTTCACCGCGAACGATTGGCCGAACATCCAGAATGGTTCGGCGCGGATGTGCGTCAAAGATTGGAAACGGGCCGCAATTTCACGTCCACGGAATATATTTTGGCGCGGCGCACGCAGACGGAAATGAAGCGCCGCCTTGGAAAATTTTTTGAGCAGTACGATATTTTGTTATTGCCCACGACTCCGATTCCTGCGCCGTTCATCGAAGGCAATGAAAGTACCCCGAAGGAGTACGCGGTCGAGCAAGCGCGCCGTTTGACGCGCTTTACCGCGCCGTTCAATCTAACGGGTTTGCCTGCGATTTCGATTCCATGTGGATTCAGCAAAGACGGTTTGCCAATCGGGCTGCAGATCGTCTCGTGGGAATGGGGCGAGGCGTCGGTCTTGCGCGCCGCGCGAAGCTATGAGCATGAAACCGGCTGGGGAGCGCGGCGCCCGCCCATCGTCGAGGAATGAATCGGGCCTGTATCCGAGAAGATCTGACTCCCCAGAAAAGAACAGCCTCCGTTGACGGGACGGAGGCTTTGTCTTCGATCATGGATTTGGCTTTATCAGGGAACAAATATCGTGCGTTGTATCCCATGAACAGCCGGGAGTTCGTACGCAAACCGGCCCCTGGGTGATCGACTTGCAGTAATCAACCGGCTGGCTGCATTTCAAAATGTTGACCTGAACGGTCACGCAGCCGGGCGCGTTTGCCTGCGCTTGATTCGGAACACAGGTATTTTGCTTCGAATCGAACGTGTAACCGACCGCGCAGCCCGGATAACTTCCGCCGGTATTTGCCTGGCAGCATTGATACGTCGAATCGTAGGAGTAACCCGACGCGCAGCCTTGAAATGTTTGCGATGCGAGCGCGCTGTTATCAATGCCGTAGGGCGCGTTCTGCAGGCCGGATGGCGGCACGCATGCGCCGTATTGACTGTCGAAGTAGAGTCCGGTTGGGCATTGACCGTTTTGATTCTCGCCAATGGCGCAGATCTTTTGGTCGCCGCGTGTGATCAGGTTGTAGCCCTGCGGGCAGCCCGACACACCCGGCTGAATCGTGATCGGACGATAGGTGCACGCGCCCGTCGAGGAGTTGAGCGCATAACCGGAATCGCAGACAGGGGAAGCGCCTGTATTGCTCGGCAGGCTGCTGCAGGAAGCATTGCAGACCGTGATCTGGCCGCTCGAATCATTTGGGCCGTTGCAGGTCAGGACGCGCTGTCCGTTGATGACGCCTGCGGTGCAACTGTATCCCTTCGTATCAACCTGGTACGTTGCGCCTTCGGAAATATTGACCGTTGCATAACCGGAACCTGCCGTACAGAAATTGCCAAGCACATTGGCGGTCGGCGACTGGCAAGTCCCAGTGCTGGGCGCTGAACCATTCGGAATGAATGAACTCATCTGGCAATAAGGCGCGTATGTTTTCGGCTGGGTCACCACGCATCGAAAACCAAGATCATAATTAGTATAGGAAGGCACACCGAAGTGACGCGTGCCGGAGGCCGTTTGTGACGCATCGCTCTCGAAGCTCGAGCCGCGGATCACGCGGTTCGTGCCGGAAGATGGCCCGGTTGGATTGGACGCGGGCATGCTGTCGTAATAGTTTTGATCGTAAAAATCATTGACCCATTGAAAGACGTTGCCAGACATATCCAACAGTCCATACGGACTGCTGCCCGCCGCATAACTGGTAACGCTCATCGTATGGCCGAAGCAGCCTGCAAAGTTGAGCAGGGTGCAGCTGGGAGCATCACTGCCCCATGGATATTTGTTTCCCTGTGAACCGCGGGCGGCTTTTTCCCATTGAGCTTCGGTCGGCAGCTGACCGCCGATCCATTTGCAATAATTGGATGCCATATCCCACGTCACGCCGACAACGGGATAATCTCCATAACTTGGATTGGTGTAAACGGGCGTGCCAAGTTCCTGCGCGGGAGGCGCGCAGCTGCCGGTCGCCACGCATTGAGCATACATCCTGTTGGTAACGTCGGTTTTGTAAATCCAGTAGGCGTCCAGCGATACGGTTTTTTGCGGCACACCCTGCGCCCCCGTGCCCATGATGAAATCCCCGGCGGGCACGTAAACAAGCTGACCTGCATCGAGCCAATTGATTGTAGTTCCCGATTGCGGACCGGCCAGCGCGACGGGTACGAGCGTTGGAGTAGCCGTCGGGGGAGCGGAGGTCGGGGCCGGCACAAGCGTCGGTGTGGGCGGAGCCGCTGTCGGGGCCGGAGTGGAGGCGGGCGCGCACGATCCCAATATCAGCGCGGACGCCAGCAGAATCCAGGTAATTTGTTTCATTTGTTCTCCTGTCACATAAAATTATACCCTGTAACAAATTGCCCCCTGACCATCCATCGCGTCATGGACCTATGTGTGTTGGGCATTTCACGCCAACAGAAATGCACGTGCAAAGCGTGGAGCAGAAAACCAAATTCCGCTGGCTGCAAATCTGATCATTCAAACTGCAGGTGTTCCCGCAAAACGATGGGCTTACACTCTCGATCTGCGCCGGGACGTTGACCGCGTTCGCGCTGGGCAGGCAGACATAATGCCCTTTTGCATCTTGTGTTTGAACGGTTCCGACCGGGCAGGCGGGATAATTCGGCCCGGTGCCAGACACATTGATGCAGCAATGATGAACCGGATCATAATAGTTGCCGGGGGTGCAATCCAGGCCGGTGGTGCGGCCCCCGATCCATTGGCAAATGCCGGTGGCCGCGTCCAGCTGATAATGCGCCAGGCAGGTTGTGGCTGTGATTCCTGTATAAGTGCAGCTGGATGTCATCACCGCCGTGGAGGCGTTTGTGCATTTGAATTGCAGCGGATACGAACCCGGCGTGCCGGAAATCAATTTGCATCCGCCGATGCCGCCAAAGGAGGCGTTCGGATCATTCGGATGATCATCCTTGAACGTCACGATCGCGCCGCCGCCTGCAGGACAGCTCTGTGTGGTGGAATCAATCGAGATGACCGGGCAATCTGTTGTAACGGATGAAAGCTGGGATGCGTCCGCTGTCGAAACGAGCTGGCAATAGGGCGCGTAATAAGTTGGATCCGTGACCACGCAGCGGAATCCAAGATCGCGGCGATGTTCGCCGGATGAGGCAAAGAAACGCGTGTAAGCCGCCACTTGTCCGGGATTGCTTCGGTAGCTGGATGAACGAATCACGCGCGAGCCGCCGGTATCCGGGCCGGTTGGGTCTTGGGTCGGACTGCTTTTGTAATACAACGCGTCGTACCAATCCGCGACCCATTCGAAGACGTTGCCTTCCATATCGAGCGCGCCGTAATAACTTTTGCCTTTTGGATATTTTGTCACTTCGGTGGACTGCCCCACGCAATTATTGAAGTTCAAGAGATCACAGGATGGATCATTGCTGCCCCACGGGTATTGATTTCCATCCGGTCCGCGCGCGGCTTTTTCCCATTGCGCTTCGGTCGGCAGGCTGCCGTTGACAAAATTGCAATACGCCGCGGCCTGGTCATACGTGACGCCGACGACGGGATCATTTCTGGATGCAAAATCGTTGTAGCCCAGATCATCAACTTGATTCGGCGGCGTGCACTGACCTTGTGCCACACAAAGAGAATACTGTTCATTCGTAACCTTGTTGGCATAGATCCAATAAGCACTCAATGTGACAGTATGCTGGTAATTGTCCGTTCCGCTGTCGCCCATGATGAATGAACCGGATGGGACCGCAACAAGCGCCGCACCATCTGTGTACGTCATGCTCGAGCCGACCTGCATCGGCGCGGAAAGATCGAGCGGGGCGAGCGTCGGCGTGGGCGGAACACGCGTCGGCGTGGGCGGCACCGGCGTGGATGCAGGCGCGCAAGAGGCAAGAAGCAGCATAATTACCGGGACAATCCAGCTGAGTTTTTTCATGTTTGCCATTAACAATACCTTCGCCATTTGTGGGACAATTTGCCAAATTGTCCCTACGTTCGCCGCTCCAGATACCGCATTGGCGGGGGGATTGATTAACAGAATTATATCTCTCTGGAAATCCTGTTTTTTGAAATTAAAAAAGGCTGGGAAGAAACTCTCGGCCTTTTGCTTACCGCTTCCCATCCCGCGAAGCGCGGGATGGGAAGCGGTGCCCGCCGAAGGCTCGCTGTTCTTTGCGAGCAGGGCGGGTGGGGGTCCGTCACTTTCCCAACTTCTTCTTGAATGCTTCCGTCAATGCAGGGACAATCGCGAATAGATCTCCGACCACGCCATAACGCGCAACTTTAAATATTGGCGCGTCGGGATCTTTGTTGATGGCGATGACCAGTTTCGCAGAACGGATTCCGACGATGTGCTGGATCGCGCCGGAGATTCCACATGCGATATACAAATCCGGCGCGACAACTTTTCCGGTCTGGCCGACCTGATGCGAATATGGAATGTAACCGCCGTCCACCGCGGCGCGCGAAGCGCCGACCGCGCCGCCCAAAACTTTGGCGAGTTCGCCGACCAATTCAAAGCCCTGGTGCGCGCGCCAGATTTCGGCCTGCTTTTCGTCCATGCCCGCGGGTGGAGTCAGCGATGGATTATTCGAAACGCCGCGCCCGCCGGAAACGATCACGCCCGCGTCGGTCACGCTCACAGCCTGCTCGGCCATTTCATAACCTTCGACCGTGGTTGGCGAATCCGTTTTGGCTGCGACTTTCGTCGCGGTTCCCGAACGCGATGCATCCTGCGTTGGACGCGGGAAGGCGCGTGCGCGTAACGTCGCGATGACCGGCTTGCCGGAGCAAACCACTTTTTCGTTCAGCTTGCCTTCGTAGATCGGTCGCGTCGCAATGATGTTGAGCGAAGTCGAAGCATCGCCTTCAAGAGATAATCCAATCAAATCAACCAACACGCCTGTGTTCAAGTCCACCGCGCACATGGCGGCCATCTCGCGGGTGCGCGTCGTTGTCGGTAACAGAATCAAATCCGGAGTCCCGGATGAAGCGAGCGCGGATAGCGTGGATGCAAACGATTCGGCGCGGTAATCCGTCAGCGCGGGATCGTCCACAGCGAGAACTTCGTCCGCGCCAAATTCAAACGCGGTCTTGACCAACGCGTCGAGCCCCGAACCGAAGATCAACGCGGCCGCGCTTCCAAAACTTTTTGCAACACCAAGCGCTTCCCACGAAGCGGGCTGAACCTGGCCTTTGAAGTGATCAATGTAAACAAAGGTTTTCATAGCACCTTCTCCGCGAGAATTTTGTCGGCAAGTTGTCCGGCGATCTCCGCCGGGTCTTCGCCGCTGATGATTTCGCAGGTCACATCGCGGCTGGGCGGCGTGATGAGTTCGAGACGACTCACGATTTGCGCGGGTGCGCTGACACCGAGGTCGCTCGATGCCCAAATAGGAATATTGGCTTTGGACGCTTTGCGGATTCCCATGAACGACGGATAGCGCGGCTCGCCGATGCTTTGCACAACGCTGATGACGGCGGGCAAGTTGGCTTTGACGTTCTGCCGGCCTTCTTCGATGACGCGCGAAACCTGTACGCTTCCATCCTGGACTTTGATCTGCCCAGCCAACCCGAGCATCGGCCACCCGAGGATGCGTGCCGTTTGCGCGGCGGTGAGACCGGAACCATCGTCGAGCGTCTGGCGGCCAAACACAACCATGTCTACGCCGCCGACCTTTTGAATCGCGGCCGCGAGGACGCGCGCCGCGCCTTGCGTGTCGAGCGCGTCGAGCGCCGCGTCCGAGACCAGGATGGCATCGTCCGCGCCCATGGCGAGCGCGTGTTTGAGCGCCTCCTTCGCGGATTCAGGCCCAATGCACAACGCGGTGACTGTAGAACCATTGACGGCTTCCTTTTGCTGAAGCGCGCCTTCGACGGCGTACTCATCGAACGGGTTGATCACCAGCGGCGATTCTCCCCATGATACTTGCCCGTTCTCGGCTTTGATCTTCGCTTCCGAGTCAGGGACTTGTTTAATGCAGGCAATGATTTTCAAGTTGTTTCTCCTGTTGAAGATTGTGGTTTGATAATTTGATCTTTTATTAATTCATTTACAAATTCTTTGATTTGAGCAGGTTCGCAAGCTTTGTTCGTTTCAGGGTCAAAGACAATCCCATGTTTATGACAATAATAGAGTTTTTCCCATCTTGCTTTGTATGTTTCCCAAAATGGTAGTTCAGTAGATTCAATCCTTGCATCACGTTTGTTAATAGCAATTATTGCAATCATACTGCCCAATGTGAAAAGAATTCCAAATGGCAAGGCGCATCCAAGAGAGTCGTAATTAGCATTGCTGAGTGAACCAATGACCATTGAAATACCGATAAGAACCAAAAACAGAAACAAGACTATTAGGATTGTACCGTTACAAGAATTTGAAAAGATTTTTTGGGGTCGCATAGGCAGGGCAAGCATTTTTGCTAGTGCTGTGCTTGAACCTCCGCTGAGAGTGGTATATCCTCCAGCACTGCCAATCTTTCCGTCAGAATATGTTACCGCCCCTGTTGGCCCCGAAAAACTTCCTGTTGATGTTCCACCTGCGACAACCGCTGATACTCTTTGAATCGAGTTGTCATTTTCACATTGAGGGCAAACAATTGTGGGCATTTCTCCTCCTTAGTGTTCAAATACTAGCCGAAATATTCTGTGGATAAATCTTTCCACTCGGGATTTGTGCTGTTTATTAAGTCAATTTTCTTTTGTCGAGAACCGCCTTTGATTCTTTTCTCTTCAGCGATAGCCTCTTCAATTCGATTTGTTACTTCAAAGAAAACCAACTTATTTATATTATAGCGTTTTGTAAATGTGCCGCCTTTTCCATTCTTATGTTCCAGAACTCTTCGCTGCAAATCATTGGTTACACCGGTATATAAAACGGTGTTGTATGCGTTGGTCATTATGTAAACGCAGTATTGTCTTTCCATAAAACAAAAAGTCCTCTGTCATTGCGAGCGAAGCGAAGCAATCTCTTCGATTGAAGTTCATTCCGTTTAATTGGGGATTGCTTCGTCGTGGCGCTTACCGCGCCACTCCTCGCAATGACATTTGTGCCTTTGCCTGCCGCATGATCTCGCTGATTTGCTCAAGATGATCGGATGCATGTTTCAATCCTGAAGCGAATCTCGAAACAGGCGTGTGGGGCAGTGCGCCCGCGATGGGAACGTAGGTGTTATCCATGTGCGGCGGGTCGGGCCACATATCCAACGCGGCGAGACACATGCGGCGTGATTCTTCCATCCGTGTGCGGCAGAATGCAATCGTTTTCACTTCTTGAAATGGCACTTCCCAACGCGAGCGTCCGTGGAATTCCACGCCGCGGGCGAGTTCCTGTGAAATGGATGCCGACTCTTCCATTGATGCGGTCACATGCACGATCACGTGGCCGAGAGTCCATGCCAGCTCGGCTTCGCCTTCTTTGGCGAACGTGTCGTGCGCGTTCGGGTCAACGGGCTGGAAGATAACGTCCGCGTTGGTGGCGTTCTGAATACGCCGCAGAATCTCATCGCACATTTCATTGAGTTCGCGGCGCAGATCGTCTTTGGTCAAGCCTTTGACCAGATCTTGTAAAGTGATTTTCTTTTCTCGAACCGATTGAAAATCTAACATTTGTTTTCTCTTCGGCTTTTCACTACAACGGACACGAAGGAGCGCAAAGGAAAAGATTTAAAAACCTTTGTGTCACTTTGTGCCCTTCAGGGTTAAAGTTCTTTCACCCTTGCCAAAAAGCTTCATCATGAGACCTGCAACGGTTTGTTCCTATTCGGCCTCGCGCGGTTCCAACACCAAACTAATACCTTTGAGAATCTCGCGCATTTTTTTAGGAGAGAGCGCTCCGATATATTCTCCCAATTGAGATTTGTCTACTGTAAAGATTTGTGTTACGTTTACTACGCTTGCTTTGGGAAGATTCGCTTCGCTTTTATCAAGTAGAACATTCCCTGGTGCTTCGGCGCGTTTCAGGTTTGATGTCAGCGCACAAACAACAACGGTTCTGATTTGACTTTGGTTAAACAGGTTGTTCTGTACAACCACGTGCGGGTGACTGTAGCCCGGCTCCGAACCTGATGGCTCTTCCAATTCCACCCAATAAATATCGCCCTGATTAATTACCATTGCCCCTCCACAATACGGCGATGTGGTTTCTTCGATTTGCGGCGCAAAGTTTGTTCAACCTTATCAGGTTCATCTGCATAAGCCGCGTTGATCTTTGCCAGCAATTCCTTATTCTCATGTTCCCGAATGAAATCTTCCAATGCAAGCACGAATAAGCGACTGCGCGAGACTTTCATCTTGCGGGCAAGGATGTTGGCTTGTTCAAACAACGACTTTTGAATTGAGATGGCGGTTTTTATGTTCTCCATTTGTTATACCTTTCTTTATACCATTAGTATAACAATCGGTTGGCTACTGGTCAATGCCCGAACATCAACTTTCTAACTTTCCAGCCTGCTAACTTTGCCATGTCTTCTCATCGTACGCGGGCAATTCGCAGCGCAAAGGTTTATCTGATCTTTCATTGAGCGCGTAGCCAGCTTGAATCAAAGTCTGAATTTCGGAACTGCCTTCGTAGATCATTGCGCCGCGTGCATTGCGCAGATAACGTTCCACATCATATTCGTCGCTGTAACCGTACGCGCCGTGGATTTGAATCGCTTCGTTGGCCGCGCTGAAGGATGCTTCGGTTGCGAACTTTTTGGCATAGGACGTTTCCCGCGTACATCGTTTTCCCTGGTTCTTCAACCAGCCAGCTTGATAATAAAGCAATCGTGCGATCTCGTAATCCTGCGACATCTTCGCGATTTTCTCTTGAATGAGTTGGTGTTCCGCAATTGGCTTGCCAAAGGTTGTGCGCGTCTTGGCGTATTTCACGCTGGCCTCCAGCGATGCGCGAATAATTCCCGTTGCGCCGGATGCAACCGTGTAACGTCCGTTATCGAAGGCGGACATTGTGATCTTGAATCCCTCGCCTTCTTCGCCGATGCGATTTTCCACTGGAACTTTTACGTCTTGAAATGAAACCCAACCCGTCGAACCCGCGCGCACGCCGAGCTTGCCATGAATGTCGCCGCGCGTCACGCCCGGCGAGGAAAGGTCAACGACGAAAGATGAAAGTCCCTCGGATGGTTTCTTCGCCTTCGTGTCGGTCTTGACCGTGACCATCACATAATCCGCTTTGGACGCCAGCGAAATCCACATCTTCTCGCCGTTCAGGATGTAGAAGTCGTCGTGCCCCTTCGGGGTACTTTCACGTTTTGCGGATGTTCGCATCGCAGCCACATCGGACCCCATGCCGGATTCCGTAAAAGCGCCGCACCCGATCTTTTCGCCTCTTGCCAGCGGCACGAGGAACTTCTGCTTTTGCGCCTCCGAGCCCCATTGAAACAGAGTCATGGCACAAAGTCCGGTATGAACCGACATGACGACGCGCAGGTGCGTGTCCACAGCCTCGAGCTCTTCGCAGGCCAGTCCAAGCGAAAGATAATCCATGCCTTGGCCGCCATACCGGACGGGGAAGGGCAGACCGAGGATGCCAAGTTCGCCCATGCGTTTGGTCACCCACGGAATTGGCTCCTGTTTGCGGTCGTGTTCTTTGATAACCGGCGCGACTTCCTTTTGCGAAAAGCCGCGCACCATCTTTTGGGTCATCTGATGTTCGGGCGAAAGGTCGAAGTCCATGCGATGCTCCGAAAAAGTTTCCGGTATTATATCCCAAATCAACCAATTCTACCGACCGTTCGGTAGGCATCTTGGAGAATAAAAAATGCCCGTTAGATGCAGCGTGCCATCCAACGGGCTAGGGAAGGTGGATGTCGTCAATCATGATTTCTTCTCGACACCCATGTTGCTCAACTCGTCGGGGTTGATGTTCTCGACGAGCAGGTCCGCGCCGGAGAGGGCGAGGAACAAGAGCAAGCAGACGATGATCGCCAGCATAAACATAGCTCCTCCTTTTCCTGACTACTATAACGATTCTCGATGCCAAAAGATACATCCCCCATCAGTACTGCTATGAATTTGCTATACAGTAACGACCGGGGAGAACCAGCAACGAGGAGATGACAGTTTTTGTCCCTCATGACTGATTCGATTTTATGATGCGAACATTTCGAACAGATGAAAAAGATATGTATGGATTGTTGGCCTGGGGAGTGCTCAAAGTTTGATACTGTTGGCGAATTCATTTTTCGCCTGTAAATGTGCGGCTGGAAACAGTTATACAAGCGCAATTTCTCGATTTCGCCAACAGTATCAAAGTTTGTTAGCCTGCAACTATGCCGGCGGATTGAAATCCTGCCTCAGCCCATGGAAGTGGCGCCTTGGCGCCACTCAGGAGGCTAATCCGAAGGCGTCGCCGTGGCGCCGTGGCGACAATTTCCATGTACTGAGCAGGTGGCTTTAGCCCTGCGCATCAAAATACGCTTACAACCTTTGATACTGTTGGCGAAATCGGGAATTGCGCCTGCTTACCCGTTTAGCAGGCACACATTTACGGATGGAAAATGAATTCGCCAACAGTATCAACCTTTGAGCGCACCCTTGGCCTGCGTTCAGGTTGACAAAGAAATTGTTTAGGATAAAATTGGCGTGCATTTGGGCCGAAGTGGCGGAATTGGCAGACGCGCTACGTTCAGGGCGTAGTGATCGCAAGGTCATGTGGGTTCAAGTCCCACCTTCGGCACACAGAATGGACTCGCTGAAAGGCGAGTTTTTTGTTTGTCATTCCATTGGATTTATGAAATTATGGCGCAAGCTGAATGATGATAAACAAGAGCGCGGTGGTATAATTAGCCTAACTAACACAAGCACTTCATCTAATGGACACGAAGTCAAAACATTGCCGTCTTCGTGTCTTTTTATGCCATTTTAGGAAGCCTCCATGGACATCGGAACCATCCAGCAAGTTGACATTGACGCCCAAATGCGTACGGCTTATCTCGATTACGCCATGAGCGTGATCGTTGCGCGCGCCCTGCCGGATGCCCGCGATGGGCTCAAGCCCGTTCATCGCCGCATCTTGTTCGCCATGCAGGATATGGGCATACGTTCTAATTCTGCATATAAAAAGTCCGCCCGTATCGTTGGGGAAGTGCTGGGCAAATATCATCCGCACGGCGACGCGGCGGTCTATGAAAGTATGGCGCGCATGGCGCAGGACTTCTCCATGCGCTATCTGTTGGTGGATGGCCAGGGCAACTTCGGCTCGATTGACGGCGACGCGCCGGCAGCCATGCGTTACACGGAAGCCCGCCTGCATCGTCTGGCCGAGGAAATGCTGGCCGACATTGACAGGGACACCGTTGATTTCGGCCCGAACTTCGACGATTCACTCGAAGAACCGCTGGTTCTTCCGTCTCGAATCCCGAACCTTTTGATGAACGGCGCGTCGGGCATCGCGGTGGGCATGGCGACGAATATCCCGCCGCATAATCTGCGCGAACTGGCTGACGCCATCAACTTTCTGATTGATAAATATGATGAGATCGAGGATGTTAGCGTTGACGAATTGATGAAATTCGTTCCCGGCCCGGATTTCCCGACGGGCGGCATCATCGTCGGCCGCGAGGGGATCGAATCGGCTTTTGCCACCGGGCATGGACGCCTGGTTGTGCGCGGCGCGGCGCACATCGAGGAGGGAAAGGGCGGCAAGTTCGAGATCATCATCACCGAAATTCCATACCAGGTCAACAAGACGACCCTGATCGAGCGAATCGCGGAACTGGTGCGCGAGGACAAGCTCGATCAAATCTCGGACTTGCGCGACGAGTCCGACCAGCGCGGCATGAGCATCGTCATCGAACTCAAGCGCGGCGCGCAGCCCAAGAAGGTTCTCAACCAGCTTTACAAATACACGGCATTGCAATCCACGTTCGGCGTGCAGATGCTGGCGCTCGTGGGCGGCGAACCGCGTACGCTTCCGCTCAAACGCGCTCTTCAAATTTTCATTGAGCATCGCCAGACGGTCATCGTCCGCCGTTCGAACTTTGACCTGGCGAAAGCGCGGGCGCGCCAGCACATCCTCGATGGTTATCTGATCGCGCTGAACAATCTCGACGCGGTCATCAAGACCATTCGTGAATCGCAGGACGCTGATGTTGCGAAGACCAACTTGATGAAGCGCTTCAAGTTGAGCGACCTTCAAGCGCAGGCCATCCTCGATATGCAGCTTCGCCGTTTGGCCGCGTTGGAACGCAAGAAGATCGAAGATGAACACAAGCAGGTCGCGGATCAGATCGCGTACCTTGAAGATTTATTGGCGCACCCGAAGAAAATCCTGGCGCTGATCCAGACCGACATGAAGGAACTCGCTGAGAAATATGGCGATGACCGCCGCACGCGTATCGCCTCGGATGCAAAAGAAGAACTGACCGAAGAAGACCTGGTCCAGGACGAGGCAGTGTTGATCAGTCTCACCGAACGCGGCTACGTCAAGCGCGTGGCAGCCTCCGCGTTTCGATTGCAGAGCCGCGGCGGGCGCGGCGTGATGGGACACACGACCAAGGAGGAAGACGAGGTCATGATGCTCATCCCCGCTCGCAGCCTGGACTCGATGCTGTTCTTCTCCGACCGCGGCAAAGTCTACAGCGAAAAGGTCTATCAAATCCCGGATGCGGACCGCACGGCCAAAGGCATCCCGCTGGTGAATGTTCTGGCGCTTGAGCCGGATGAGCGCGTCACGGCTGCCATCGCGGTTTCGGATTTTTCCGCGCATGGATATTGCATGTTGGCAACGTCGCGCGGCAAGGTGAAGCGCGTGGACATGGAGGAGTTCGCGTCGGTGCGGCCTTCCGGTTTGATCGCCATGAATTTGGAGGACGGCGACACCCTCGGCTGGGCGCGTCCGACCTCCGGCAGGGACGAGGTTATCTTCGTGACCGAACGCGGACAAGCTTTGAGATTCGGTGAAGAAAAAGTCCGTTCGATGGGACGGCAGGCCGCGGGCGTGCAGGGCATTCGCCTCGCGAAGGAGGATGCCGTCACCAGCATGGATGTTGTGGACAAAGACAGCTCGCTGCTTGTCATCACGACCGGGGGCTTTGGCAAACAGACACTGTTGAAGGAATATACGCCCAAAGGACGCGCCACGCACGGCATTGCGACGATAGATCAAAAGGTGCTGCCCGAAATTGGAAAGGTCGCCGCGGCGCGCGTGGTGCATAAAGACGATGACCTGACCATCATCACGGCGAATGGCGTGGCGCTGCGTTTGAAAGTCAAAGCCGTCAAACAATCGGGACGCGCCACGAAAGGCGTGCATCTGATCAAGCCGCAGGAAGGCGATTATGTGGCGTCTGTGGCTCGCATCGCCGCTGAAGATTTAAAGCGCGCCGGGGCGCAGGTGAATGAGGAAGAGAAGATCGAAGAGAAAGAAGAACAACTGAAGGCAGAATAAAAAACTGGCCGGGATTTCTCCCGGCCGATTTATTTAGGAACTACTCGAACGATGCTCCAGCCGCCATCTCGAAGATCCCGCGCAGCGGGACCGGCGGCGCTGGGAGCATGTAGCTGGCCAGGCTTAGAACTCGACTTTTGCACCTTGAAAATTGAATAAACAAACGGTGATACAAGGCGACTTTGTGGGCCGCATCTCTGGGATTGGGCAACAGCCATCTACCTCACCGAGGAACTCTGGGTGAGACCGCAACG
>JAJYLQ010000057.1 GCA_021787595.1 Chloroflexota bacterium
CCGCATCTCTGGAATAAACCAGATTCCACCGATGGCTACTCTGGTAACCCAACGCGCCCGTGAACTTAACCTCGGCGGGTCGTGGGTTGCTGCTTAGCCTTCGTCCCCCCAATTATTGAGATGATACGTGTTATCTGCCAATACCTTCGCCAATGCGGTATCGGGAGCGGCGAACGTGGGACAATTTGGAAAATTGTCCCACAAATGGCGAAGGTATTGATCTACGGTTATAAAATTCTATGATGGAATCTCCACCCAATGCGGTTTCGACGAATCGAACCGCGATCATCAGCCTCATCGCCGCAATCTTGACGGTTCTTTCGTTCTGCGGCGGCGTCGCCCCAATCCCATTCACGGGTTATGTGTGTTTCCCATCGAGCGCGGTGTTGGGTCTGATCGCTTTGGGGACGGGATTGATTTCCCTGAGACAGATCCGCTCCAACGGCGAGAATGGACGCGCCTTGGCGTGGATCGGTTCCATCGTCGGCGGACTGGCAGGCATCGTCCTCCTGTGCGCGGTCATCGCAGGAATCCTGTTGATGCCGGAGATCATCAACTTCATTCATCAATTCTTGAAATAGCCAATATTAGAATTCCATTTGTTTCCAGAAGCGCGGCTTGCCAATCCTTATCGCTTCGATTATGCTTGCGTGCGGGAGCGGTTAAGTCCCGGCGGGCTTCCTGGTCTTCAAAACCTGTGGCGGGTCGCGTTGCGGGCCGCGGTGGGTTCGACTCCCATCCACTCCCGCTCTGTGAAATCATTTGCAGTTCATGTGACTTGAGTTGAGCGCTCGATAATCCTCACACAAATAAAGGTGAACAATGCCAACCCCTGAAACCGAAGTCTTGAGCAGCCTTGTCTCGCGCGTTTTTCGAATTGATGATGTGACGCTCGGCGAACCGGCACGCGGGCTCATCGCACGTTATCGCGGACAGCTAATTCCCGAAGATACGGAAGCGGCGTACGACCAGCTTGCAGATTCGCTGAAACCTTATAACATCACGCCGCTCTTTCGTTCCGAAAAGGGACAGCAGATCATTTATCTCACGCCCAAAAAGCCCGACCCCAAACCCGCGCGAGCTTCCATCAACATTATCCTTTTTGTCCTGACAGTCCTGAGCGTTCTATTCGTTGGTTCGCAGCCGCAAGGCACGATGCCAAACGATCCACTCGGACAGATTCTATTTATTGTAAAAGGTCTCTTGACCGGCTGGCCTTTTGCCGCAAGCCTGCTGGGAATTTTGCTGGCGCATGAGTTTGGTCACTACTTTATGAGCCGCCATCATAAAACCCCGGCCACCCTTCCCTACTTTATTCCACTCCCGATCAGCCCGCTGGGAACCATGGGCGCGGCCATCATGATGCAAGGCACGCCGAAGAACAAGCGCGTCCTGTTCGACATCGGCGTGGCTGGCCCGCTGGCAGGAATGGTGGTTGCAATCCCCGTGCTGTTCTACGGATTATCCGTTTCACAATTGAGCATCATAAGGCCTGCCAACGGGATGTTTCAAGAAGGCAACTCACTGTTGTATCTTCTAGCCAAGTACATGGTATTCGGAAAGCTGCTTCCCGACCCGGCGACAACACACGGGCTTTCCTATATGGCTTACTGGCTCAAGTATTTCTTCACGGGGCTGCCATTTCCAATCGGAGCAACGGATGTGATGATATCCCCGATTGCATTCGCAGGCTGGGCTGGTCTGCTCGTTACCGCCCTCAATTTGATTCCCGCTGGTACACTGGATGGCGGACATCTCGTTTATTCATTGTTCGGCGATAAAGCCTCCAAGGCTTTCCCGTTCATCTTTGTGGCGTTGCTTGGTCTCGGAATTTTTTGGAGCGGATGGTGGCTGTGGGCTGTGCTTTTGTTATGGCTTGGACGCGTTCACGCGGAGCCGCTCGACCAGATCACGCCGCTCGACCCGCGCCGACGATGGGTCGCCGCGCTGACAATTATCATTTTCATCCTGACGTTCAGCCCCGTGCCCTTTGCCGTCTTCGGCGGATTATGATTCATCGCCGCGGGCTGATCCTATTCGCTGTTCTCATTTTCGCCGCGTGCCAGCCTGCGGCGATCACCCCGACCACGGCGCCTTCCGCAACGGTTGCGCCTACGGCGACCTCCACGCCGAAAGCGGACAGTCCAATTCAAGTCCCGAAAGAAGCGCTGAACGGGGTCACGATTCAGGTTTGGACTCCGTGGTTCGGCGTCGAATCGAATCTGTTCGATTCGCAGGTTCAGGCGTTCAATCAAACGAACGAATGGGGAATCAAGGTCCAATCTACGAGCCAGATCAATTACTCACAGCTTTATCAAAATGTTACGGCCGCGCTCGGCTCGCCGGACCAGCCCGATCTCGCCATCGCGTTCCCCGAACACGCACTCGAATGGAACGCCAGCGGCGCGGTCGTCCATTTGAACGATTACGTGAACGACCCGCAGTACGGATTATCCAGCGCAGATATCAAAGACATTCCGCCCGTTTTTTGGAATCAGGATTCTGTTAATGGGACGCGCCTCGGCGTGCCTGCGGAACGTTCCGCCCGATTCATCCTTTACAACGTAAGCTGGGCGCGCGAACTTGGCTTTGACTCGTCGCCGCAAACTTCGTCCGACTTTCGCCAGCAGGCCTGCCGCGCGCATCAAACCATGTTGACCGACACCGACAAAACCAACGACGCGTACGGCGGCTGGCTGGTGGACACAAATCCCATTGCCACATTATCGCAGCTAAATTCCGACCAGCCGCTGGATTGGTCGAATCTTGTAAACGACGCGGACCCGATGACGGCCCTTTCGTGGATGACAGCATTTGGCGGCGGTGTTTTGGAAGGCAGCGGTTATCGCTTTTTGACGCCGAAGAATATCGCCGCGTTCACGTTCGTCAAACAGCTTTACGATGACGGCTGCGCGTGGACGGCCCAGCCCAATGCCGATTTGCCGGCAGCGTTTGCTTCACGCAAAGCCATCTTTGCCACCGCGGGACTTGAAGAACTTCCCGATTACGCGCGGGCGATGGCCGCTGCGAACAACAGCGACGAATGGACAGTCCTGGGTTTTCCCGGCGACACACAAACAGGCCTGGTCGTTTACGGTTCATCGTATGTTGTCTTGAAATCCACGCCTGAAAAACAACTGGCTTCGTGGCTGTTCGCGCGCTGGCTGCTTTCGCCGGAGAATCAAACCCAATGGGTGCAGGTGACGAATCTATTCCCGCTGAGGACTTCGTCACTGAACGCGTTGAGCGATTATAAGAACACGCATCCGCAATGGGCCGCGGCGGTGGCGCTCTTGCCGCAGGCGCAAATGCAGCCGCAATTGGCTTCGTGGCGCAATGTGCGGATCATGCTCGGCGACGGGTTCAACAGCATGTTCCGCTTGAACATTCCCGCCGGACAAGTTGCGGCCGTGCTGGCGCAAATGGAATCAACCTCGCGGGATTTGAGTAAGTAATTGATGTTACGCAGTTTTCCTCCCTCATCCCCGGCCCTTCCCCCAAAAGGGGAAGGGAGCCCTCTCCCATAGGGAGAGGGGAGGGTGAGGGTGCGTAACATCACTAAGTAATAATTCATCGCGCTCCCGAAGAACACACCTGCACTTGCATGCAGGCCATCTCGTGGCGCCATGGCGCCACGAGATGGCAGGGCGAAGTCCGTTTTTATGTATCCAAAATATTCGTATCCACTGAATGTGATCGTCGGACTGATTCGCGACGCGATTTTTTTACGTCCCCGCGTCTTTCGGGACGATGCGCGGGCTGCCGTTTCGCGGCTCGATCCGCCCTTACGCGTTTTCGGCGAAGAGAACATTCCGCAAGACGGCCCATGTGTAATCACAGTCAATCATTATTTTCGTCCGGGTGGCTCCATGGCGCCATGGCGACACTTCGCCGCGCAGTGGCTGGCAATCGCCATTTCCTCGGTTGTCCCAAAAAATGTGCATTGGATCATGACCGGCGAATTGACGTTTCCCGGTGATTGGTATGCGCCGATTGGAATGCCGATCTCGCGATTCATTTTAAATCGCGGCGCGCGCGTTTATGGATTCACCACCATGCCGCCCATGCCGCCGCGTCCGCGTGACGTGGAGGCGCGCGCCGCGTCGGTGCGCGCGGTGCTGGATTTCGTGATGCGCGCTGAGAATCCGATCACCGGCCTTGCGCCTGAAGGCGGAGACCAGCCCGGCGGGGTTTTAACGATGCCCGCTTCGGGCGTGGGACGATTCGCTTTGCTGCTGGCTGCCCAACGTCTGAAGTTTGTTCCGGCGGGAATCTACGAAGCAGATGGGGAACTTTGCCTGAAATTCGGCGAGGCTTACGAATTATCCGCGCCGGACAATTTATCCGCGGACGAAAAAGATAAACGGGCCGCGCAAATCATCATGAAAAATATTGCGCCGCTGCTGCCGTCAAACCTGCGAGGCGAGTTCCGAGGCTGATTGCTCTCTGGCTCGGCCAGCCTCGCGCACGCCAATCAAACTGACGGCGCTCAACGCAAAGAGCACCGCGTAACTCGCGAAGATCGCGAAATATCCCAGTCCCGGACGATAGCCATTCAGATAATCGGCAATCAAACCGCCGATGCCCGCGCCGACAATCCCCGCGCCCGCGCCAGCCAAGTTTGAAACGCCAAGATAACGCCCAGCTTCAGCCGCGGGAATGAGGTCCGTGCCGAGCGCCCAATTGGCTGTCATGAATAAACCGGTTGCCAGCCCGATGATCGTGCCGGAAATATAAACCATCGTCAGATTTGGAATCCAAATGGTGCTCAACAACATGAAATTTCCAATGGCCGCGATCCCGCCGCTGATGCCAACCAATCGTTTGCGTCCGATGCGATCTGCCAGCCAGCCGCTGGCCAGTGCAGTAATCAGGATGAAGATACCAATGACCGTTGTCAAATTGCCGGTCAAAACAGACGAGTCTTTTTCGTTGAGCGTGAAGGCAAACATCACAAAATAAAAAACGGAACCTTGAAGCGATGTGGCCGCGGCGAGGAACATCAGGCGATTGACGATCCACCACGTGAACGAAGATTGACGCCGCGCATCCTGACCCAGCGTAGCCAGCGCGCCGGCCCAGACTCCGGCGATCACCGCCGCAATCATCGCCACCGCGCCGCCCACGCCGATACCAACTTCCAATGCGGCAACTTGATTCGCGAAGATCAAAGTAATTAAACCTGCAAGCCCGCCCAAAATACCGCCGCCAAGAATTCCCGCAATCGCGCCGATGATGATGCCAGCCAACATTCCCAGCACGCGTAACATCGGAGGCCAGAACGGCGTGTTCGGTTTTTCCTTCAACGGTTCTTCTTTTACAAAAAGCACCGTGATGATGGCGACGATCAACAAAGTCGCGCCGGTAGCAAAGACGGCCCAACCCAATGCGCCCGCGCCGACCAGCTTGGCAATCGTCAAACCGACAATAATGATCGGAAGCAATTCGAAGATGGCTTTGACTGCTGAAGCGCGCCCGCGTTCATCCTCCGGGACAAGATCGGGAATCAATCCCTGCAGCGGGCCGTGTGAAATATTGGATGAAAACTGGATGCACAGAACGCCGATCAACAGCGACCAGTAGTCCCATGAAAAAGCGATCCACGTCAAGAACAGCAAATCGAATAAAACGCCAACGAGAATATACGGCCTTCGACGGCCAAAGCGCGATGTGGATCGGTCACTCAAAAGCCCAGCCGCGGGCTGCACCAACATCGCGATGACCAGCCCCGCGGCGCGCATCCCGCCCAACGCGGAATTCTTGACGGCCTCCGGCGCAAAGATCCCAACCAGATACGGCATGAAGATGGCGCCCAGCGCAGTGTTGCGGACGTTCAATCCAAACCAGAACAGATTCAGGGTAAGATAGTCGTACCAGCGAAGGCGTTTCATGAAAGTTTCCTCCCGGCGGCGAAATTATCAACAGGCATTTGGTCAATTATACAATCTGCTTTAGTTTTTCCTGCTCTGTGGTAAAGTTTGGAAATGTGTATTCCCCAAAGCAAAAAATCAAATATCATTGCGAGTGGCGCCAAGGCGCCATGCGGCAATGACATATATGATTTGATATTCAGGAAGAGAACCTCGCAACTTTTCTCATTTTCTCTCGTAAGGTAAGTAGAAAGTCCAAGGAGAACGCGTGAACGAAGAAATGGTCTGGGTGGCCCAGGCCCAGCAAGGCAATGACGAAGCATTCACGAAATTGGTCGAAGCCTACCAAACGCATGTGTACAACCTGTGTTTCCGCATGTTAGGCGAACCAGAGTCGGCTGAAGACGCGGCGCAGGAAACGTTCCTGCGGGCGTACCAGCACATCCATCGCTACGACCAGAAGCGCCCGTTCGCGACCTGGCTGCTGTCCATCGCCGCGCACTATTGCATTGACCGTTTGCGCCGCCGCAAGTTTTCCATGATCTCTGTGGATCAGGATGAAGACGAGGGCGGGTTCGAACTTCCTGACGCGGACGCGCCCAGCCCGGAGTCCGAGGCGGTGCGCGGCGAGCAGCGTGAGCGGATGCAGGGCCTGCTCAAACGTCTCGACGCGGTGGACCGTGCCGCGATCATCATGCGCTACTGGCACGATTGCTCGGAAGCCGAAATCGCCGAAACACTCAACCTGACGGTGAGCGCGGTCAAATCCAGGCTTCATCGGGCGCGGCGCGAACTGGCAGGACTTTGGCAGGAAGCGGCAACGCGGCGCGATGGCGACAAATCTCCGCGCGTCAAACATGAAAGGAGGCCCAATGAATCACCGGCCTTTTGAAGACTGGCTGCTCGATGACCAGCCTCTCACCCTCGAACAGAATCGCGAACTGCAAGCGCATTTACGCAATTGCACAACCTGCGCGGCCATGGCCGAATCGAATCTTGCATTGCATTCGACACGCATGGTTTCACCGGCGGCGGGATTCGTGGAGCGGTTCCAGGCGCGGCTCGTACAACGCCGGCAGGAACAGCGCTGGCGGCAAATCATCGGCACTGTGATTTTGGTTTTGGGCGGGCTGGGGCTGCTGACGTGGCTGGCTGGTCCAGCGATTCAAGAAATATTGCAATCGCCCGCCCAATGGCTGACCGCCGCCGTGGGCTATTTCCTTTTCATCCTGACTTCCATCCAGGCCCTGAGCGAGGTCAGTTCGGTTTTAATGCGTGTGATACCAGGCTTTATACCGCCTGCTGATTGGCTGGGTGCGTTTCTGATGATGATCGTGATTGGTGGATTGTGGGTAGTTTCAATATGGCGGGTCACCCGTGTCCCGCAAGGAGTCTGAACAATGAGAAAGATCTTTTACGCCTTGATCCTGCTGATAATTTTGCTTGCGCCCGTCGGCTCGGCCTACGCGCAGACGAACGGCCACCTGGATGGCCGCGTGGTCATCGGCCAGGACTTTACCTTGAAAAGCGGGGAAACACTCGAAGGCGACCTGGTTGTGATTGGCGGGCAGGCAGTCATCGAAGACGGCGCAACTGTAAATGGAAATGTCGTCATCATCGGCGGAAGCCTGAAACTGGATGGACAAGCCACTGGTGATGCGGTTGTGATCGGCGGCCTGGCATCCCTTGGCGCACATGCCTCGCTTTCCGGTGACATGGTGACGCTGGGCGGTTCGCTTCAACGCGCGGATGGCGCTGTCATTGGCGGCAACGTTGTGACTAACATGCCCGCGCCATCCATTCAAATACCGGTCCCGTCCGCGCCGTCAGCACCTCAAACACCGCCGACTCCGCGATATGACTGGTTCTTCAATCCCATTTGGAGAGTCGCAAATATTTTCTTCCAGGCAATCGCCCTCGCGGCATTAGCCATGCTGTTGACTGTTTTCCTGCATCCGCAGCTGGACCGCGTCGCGCAGGCCATTGTCGGCCAGCCGTTCATCGCCGGGAGCCTCGGGCTGTTGACCGCCTTCCTGGCCCCCATCACGCTGGTGATTTTAGTCATCACGTTGATCCTCATTCCGGTTGCATTGGCGGCAGCCATCCTGCTCGTGCTTGCCTGGTTGTTCGGTGTGATCGCGCTCGGCATGGAGGTTGGCGGCCGCTTCACCCAGGCCATTCATCAAAACTGGGCGCCTGTGCTCTCTGCCGGATTCGGGACCTTCCTGCTGATGATCGTGGTCGGCGCAATAAACCTGGTGCCGTGCATCGGCTGGATGGCTGGTGTGCTGGTCGGGTTGGTCGGAGTCGGCGCGGTGGTGATGACGTTGTTTGGCACGAAGCCGTTCTCCCGCCCCGCCGCGATCGTTGCAACTCCTCCATCCGATTCGAGTCAGAACATTCCGCCCGCCGCATGAGAATTTTGTTCGCAAAGTGCTGTGTTCCTTCAGCATGATATAATCACCCCGCCTCGGTGCAAGCTGCCGGGGCGGGTTTGATTTAGAAGGAGGAAGTATGCTGCCAAAAGTGGATGTTCCAAACACACCCATTCACAACGCGCCGCCGCCCTTGATCGAAGTCTCCGGCAATCATCGCGAGATGGGCCGCCAGATCGGCGAAGCGCGCCGCGAACAAATCCAGCACAGCATCGCCAACGCGCACGTTTTGATCGAACAGACATACGATCAGCTCGAGCTGACCTGGGACGGCGCGCAAATCCAGGCGCGCAAATACCTGCCCTTTGCCGAGGAACGTTACCCTCAATACGTGGATGAAATGCGCGGCTTTGCAGAAGGCGCAAACGCGGCCTTCGACGACATCATGGCACTCAACGCCATGGAAGCCGTGACCACGGACGCCCTGCATCTGACGCGCTGCACGAGTTTTGCTGTCAACGAACAACGCACGGCAGACGGACATGCTCTCGTCGCGCACAACGAAGACTGGGTTCCCGAAGATGAAGACGATGTATTCGTTGTCTCGGCCAGTCCCAAGGACGAGCCGCCGTTCCTTGCCATGACGTATGGCGGATTGCTGCCCAACGTGGGCTTCAACGCCTACGGCATCGCCCAGTTAATCGACTCCGTTTATCCCGAGGATTCGCGCATCGGCATTCCGCGTCTCGTGGTTGCGCGCGCGGTCCTGGCCTCGCGCCGCATCTCAGGCGCCATCGGACGCGCGCTCGTTCCCCACCGCGCCGCCGGTTACAATCACCTGATCGCCCACGAGAGCGGCGAGATGTATTCCATCGAAGTTTCGGCGCGGCGATTCGAAATCCATCACGGCACCGACGGTTATCTCGTCCACACCAATCATTACCTCGCACAGAACATGAAGGAAATCGAAAGCGACCCGGAGGAATTGATCTCCTCACGCGTGCGTTATTTCCGCGCCAACCGGCTGCTGCGGCAGAACTCAGCCCACTCCATCAAGACATTGCAAGCGATCCAAAAGGATCACGTCAACCTGCCAAACTCGATTTGTAATCATGCCGTCGAATGGACGGCCCCGCTGGACCGGGAGAAAACAATCAACGCCATGGTCATGGATGTGACAGCGCGCGAAATGCACATCTGCTGGGGAAACCCCTGTCAGAACGCGTATCACACGTATCATTTGAATGCGTGAAATCTGATGGAATGCTCCGCGGGTGTGAGCCGTCAATGTTAGCTGCCTGGCCGCGAGACTGTTCTGAGCGTTTTCTCCCTTGAAATCGTATCATCTCAATAAATAGGGGGAAGAGGCCGAAAATCATCAAACGCTATTCAAGATATGAATCCGCGGGTAAACTGCTAGTCATATGTTTGAAGATATTGAACTCAACGCCATTCAGGATGAG
>JAJYLQ010000058.1 GCA_021787595.1 Chloroflexota bacterium
CCGCCTTCCCCAGCATCTGACTCACTTTCGTGATCGCCGCCGTCAACGTCGTCTTCCCGTGATCAATGTGCCCCATCGTCCCCACGTTCAGATGCGGCTTCGTCCTCTCAAATTTCACTTTCGCCATTTTCTATCTCCTTTTTCAACGAAGTGCGACATTCAGCAAGTGAGCCCATGGTGGGAATTGAACCCACGACCACACCCTTACCAAGGGTGTGCTCTACCGACTGAGCTACATGGGCTTTTACTGCTGTTATCCCGCCTGAGCGGGATTTGTGGGCGGTGAAGGATTCGAACCTCCGAAGGCATCTGCCAACTGATTTACAGTCAGTCCCCTTTGGCCACTTGGGTAACCGCCCGCTATTTAGTTTTCCAGTCGCTTAGTCGACCAGTCACTTAGTTTCATCAGGAGCCATTCGACCATGAGACGAACTGACCAAGCGACTAACTGAGCCGACGACGAGAATCGAACTCGTAACCGCCCGCTTACAAGGCGGGTGCTCTGCCGATTGAGCTACGTCGGCGCGCACCTTCGGCAATTAAGCAGGCGAATTATACCAAATTCAAAGAGTGCGTCAATGTTTTTCTTCTTTGAGAAAAAATCAAAAGACACCTCTTGACACAAAATTCAATTCAATTATAATTAGAACAAATGTTCAGAAAGCAAGTTTGATATGACACAGACCAATAAATATGCTCTGACGTTTGAAACTTTGGCGGAACTCTCATCCGAGATTCGGTCGGCCCGCACGGACCCCGCGCCGGCCCTGCCAAAATTGAGCGAAATCCTAGCTGAGATTTCTCCCCTACCGCGCGGCACCTTATTCCTTGGCATGGCAAACGATGGGCTGCCCATCTTACTGAATATGCTGGACCCCCGCCCGGGTCCGATTTTGATTGCAGGCGACAAGGGAAGCGGAAAAACAAAGCTGCTTCAAATCGTTGCCCAGAGTATTGCCCGCGTGCCAGCAAATCACAACATTAGGTATGTTGCTTTCACCAATTACGCAGACGAATGGAATGCGCTTCAAAATCAGAATTGCGAAGGGATTTTGCCAATCACCGATTCAGAGAGCGCAAGCTATTTAGCCGGGCTGGTGGAATGGGCGCATGGGAAACAAAATAATCAACAGATGGTCATCTTGTTGATTGATGATTTCGAAACGCTCTTGTCCTCCAATGAAATTCGACAGTATCTTCGCTGGCTGCTTCTCCGCGGGCCGTCGCACCGGGTTTGGCCCTTCATCACATTGAATTCAGGGCGCAGTGAGAAGCTCGCTTCGTGGCTGGGGGAGTTCCGCACGCGTTTATTTGGCCAGATAGAAGATTCGCAAATCAGCAAAATTCTCGCCGGCACAACCGAAAATCTTTTCCAGGAATTGCTTCCCGGTTCGCAATTCGCAATGCGGGAGGGCGAATCCTGGCTGCCGTTCTGGATTCCCCGATTGGGTTAGGAGGCCGTATGCACACCGGAATGTTATGGTTCGACAACACGCCAAATATCTCGCTAAGAATGAAAATCGAAAAGGCGGTAAAGTATTACCGGCAGAAGTATCATCGCGAGCCAAATCTGTGTCTGATTCACCCCAACATGATCGAAGACGAAAAACCTGAAATGGATTCGATGACGATCCGTCCATATCAGCCCGTTCTGCCGGGACATTTGTGGATTGGGATCGAGGACAATCATTAGCAGCTCTTCCGTTGCAATGCAAATACCATAAGCACATCAAGGAGTTTACCAATGACTAATCCACAACCCTCAGTGAGCAACGCTTTTCAGCTTTTCATGAGCGAAGCGCCCCTGCATGCCCAGGCTTGGATGGCGGCAGTTCAAGGATTGGATAGTGCCAGCGCTCTGGACAAGAAAACTGAAGAGCTGGCGTATCTGGCTGTGCTTGCTGCTCTTCGAATGGAAAGCGGGATTTCTTTTCATGTGCAGTCAGCCAAACAGGCAGGCGCTTCACGCGAGGAAGTGATTAGCGCAATTCTTGTAGGTCTGCCTGCCGCAGGCCATGGCATTACTCAAGTTTTGCCAGCGGCAATCGCCTCATACGACACCCAGCCGTAGCACACAAGCCAAGGCGAAATACAATGGATACGATATTATAAAGAGACTTGTTCAGCGAGTCCGATTTGGCGTTTGTAAAATTGAGTAACTGATGTTGTACACACCACCCCGAATTCAGGGCGAAAGCGGGCTTGCACTGCGGGAGTCTCCGGGACGTTTTGCGTAACATGAGTGAGTAAATAATTGTGCGGAGCATCATGCGCCAATAGCGACAGCCACAGCAATCGCATGACTCATGCTGTGACTGATACTGACAGACCAGCTTTGCAACCCAAGTTCTTTTGCCCTTTGATCTGCGGCACCATACAAAGTCAGTGTCGGCGCGTGTTGTTCATCCCCGAGGATTTCGATATCTTTCCAGGTTGCATCGCCGATGCCGGTTCCCAACGCTTTGGCGACGGCCTCTTTCGCTGCGAATCGTCCAGCCAGGGATTCATTTGATTTCCCACATTGTTCCAATTCTGCCGGGGTATAGATTCGTTCGAGGTAACGCTTGCCGTGCCGCGCAATCACTTCTTCGATCCGGGATATTTCGATCAGGTCAACACCAGTTCGCAAGATCATACTCTTAGGCAGGGGCGACTGGCCAATCGCCCCTGCAATTATTCCATTAAGGCCCGGCCGTCGCAACGACAAGCCGCTGGGGATCAATATACTTTTGCGCGACTGCAACAACATCATCCTGATCCACTGCATTGACGATATCCGGGTAGCGGCGATAATAATCCAAACCCAGATCGTAGCGTTCAATCGTCAACAACGCATTCGCCACGCCGCCATTGGACTCGAGCGAGAGCGGAAGCCGTCCAATAAAATTGGCCTGGCTGTCAGCCAGTTCCTCCCTGGTCACGCCATCTGCTGCAAAGCGTTCCAGTTCCTTGACGATTAATTCGGCTGCCTTTTGGGTGTTTCCCGGATTGACACCCGCGCTGACCGTCCATGAACCAGGCCCCACGCCCGCGCTCAGGCTCGAATAAGCATAATAGGCCAGGCCGGATTTTTCGCGCACCGATTCGCCCACGCGCCCCATCATCCCGAATTGACCGAGCACGGAATTGCCAAGCGAGGCAGCCATATAATCTTCGTCATTGCGGCGCGGGCCGTTCGTACCGATCACGATGTCCGACTGCGACTTCCCGGAAATTTTATGATGACGACGCGCGGCGGATGTCAAACGCTTTGGCTCTATGACCGCCGGGACTTCGGGCTGCAACGGATTCGCCCAATTCAGCAAAGCCCGTTTTACGAGATCCGCTGCCCGTTCCGGCTCGACCGCGCCGACGATGGCGATGGCCATGCCGCGCGGGCCGAAATTCCGCTTGTGATATTTCACGAGGTCCTCACGCATAATTGCTTTGATCGTTTTGGGATTCCCATCTTCCGGACGCGAATACGGATGACCGCGGAACAGGATTTTATCGAAGGTGAGATCAGCCATGTCTGAAGTGTCCTGGGCGCGGATCGCCAAACCGGTTAGCAATTGATGACGAAGTTTTTCGACCTCGGCCTTTGGAAACGTCGGCTGACGGAGAATCTCCGAAAGCAGGCCAAGCAATAAAGACAAATCCTCAGCAAGCGCGCGTCCGCTGAAACTGGTCGTATGAAGACCGGAGTCAAAACCGAGACTTGCGCCAGCCGATTCGAGTTCGTTGTAAAGTTCGTCGAAGGAATGTTTGGCGGTGCCGCGCGTCAGCGCAGACGCGGCAAAATCAGCGAGGCCCAGCTTCTCGTCCAGATCGAACAAGCTGCCTGTTTGGACGTATCCGCTGATGGAAACGGATGGACTGTTGAAGTTGGAACGCACCAACACAGTGATCCCGTTCGAAAGAACTTCGCGATGAATATCCTCCGGGCCGGGAAGGGAATGACTTGCCGAATTTGGAGCGCGGTGTGTGATCATTTCTTTTCCTTGCCGCCGGGAATGAACGTTCCGATCACGCGCGACTGCGGGCGAAAATATTGACGGGCCACGCGCAGAACATCCCTGGGAGTCACCTTTCCCAATTTTTCCAAATAAGATTCGAACCAATCATAACCGGCGAACATCTCCGCATGGCCGAGCCAGAACGCTTGATTGGTAATGTTGTCGGTGCCGTACGCAAAATTGGCGCGCGCCTGCTTGATGGCGCGCATGATCTCCTGTTTCGACACGGGCTTATCCTGCACGCGCTCGATCTCCGCATCCAACGCCGCGAGCGCCTCCTCCGGTTTGCGCTTCGGATGAACCGTCAGCGAAATGCTGTAAAGGAACGGATCGGTTGTTGTGTTCGATCCGCCGGAAAGGCCGACCGCAAATTCCCTGTCCACAAGCGCGCGATACAAGCGCGAGGTCTTGTTCGAAATGCCGCCTCCGCCAAACATGTTCAGATTCGTCGGGCCGGCCAGCAAGCTGTCCAAAACGGAAAGCGGAATAAAATCCGGATGCGAGGCGGATGGGATGCGATACGCCGCCTCGAGATAAGTGGTCTCACCCGGCCCCTCGACCGTGACGCGCGTTTCGCCGCGCGGTTCCGGCTCCGGGCGCGCGAGGCGCGGCGGAGTCGCGCCGGCGGGAATGGACTCGAATAATTCGCGGATGCGCGCCAGCATTCCTTCTGTCTCAAAATCACCGGCAAGCCCGATGACCGCGTTATTGGGAATATAATAAGTTTTATAGTGCTTGTAAAGATCATCGCGCGTCATGGTTTTCAAATCAGCCAGGTCGCCAATGACTTCGTGATGATAGGAATGAACGCGAAAGGCCGCCTGCTGGATCGCTTCGTTCAACAGGAACATCGGTTCGTTCTCGTTGCCCTCGCGCTCGGAGATCACAACAGTTCGCTCTGATAAAAATTCCTTTTCATCGAAGACGCTGTTCAACATGCGATCCGCTTCGAGGCGCAGGGCCAGGTCAATTTTGTCGGCGGGCATGGTTTCGAAGAAAGTCGTCCAATCGAGGAAGGTGAACGCGTTCCACATGCCTCCGTCGCGCGCCACCGCTCGTTCCATCAGCGCGGCCGGATAATTGGGCGTGCCTTTGAACTGCATGTGCTCCACGAGGTGAGAAATTCCGGTAAGAGGCGGAACTTCATCGCGTGAGCCGACGCGATACCATACCCACGAAGAGATCAGCGGCGCAGAATGAATTTCCTTTAGAAGAACGGTCAGGCCGTTCGAAAGTTTGGTTTTGGTCAGGTTGTTGGGCATAGGCTGGGATTATACACTGCCGAAATCAATGCGCGGGGCAAATTGGCGAACCGCTTATTGAAAGCGCCGACGGATTCACCGCGCAGTACAGCGGCTGGATGGTGCTTTCCAGCCCGGCGATGGCGGGATGCAGCTCGGTATCTTTCAAGGGAATATTCACGGGGACCTTCAACGAAACAGGCACGGATTGTTGTATCGGCACGGTGAAATTGAGGACCACGTTCAAGGCTGTCCCGGCAGGCAGGGTCACATCTGCATTCGAATCGATGTTGAATGTGGATGTGGCGATCTTGACGTGCGCGTTCTGGATCAGCACATCCTGCGCCAGCGTGATGCCGGTCGTCGTTTGCACCGGGATTTTCAGGTCTAATGGAATATTATCATTTACTGGAATATTTGCCTTGATGGTCGCCGCGTCCATTCGCTCGAAGTTGGAATACAGCCCGCCGAGGAGTCCGGTGCCAAGGCCGGTGACATTTATCCCGCCGGCCGCGCGCAAAACGAGAAACAGTGTCAAGATCAAGACGGCATTGACGAGCAGCGAAACAATGCTGGCAAACGTCCAAAGAGCGCGCAGGAAACGTTCGTTTTTATCAACGGCATCAGCTGGATGTCCCGGAGGCGGTGCGGCATTCTCCACCTTCGCAGATTGACCCTCCGCCTTGAGCCGCGGCAGGCTGGCGATTGGAGATTTCCGGGTCTCTGCCGCGTCCGATTTTTTGGGCCCGGCTGCGGAAAGGATGCTTCGAAATCGGTCTCCAGGATTTTTCTTGTCATTGTCAGGCATTGTCATAAGGCCTCCTCGTAAATGCAGCTCTATCTTAGCATAGATGCTGCGAAATCCCGGCCCGAGGGCAGCCCAGATTCCCGAAAACTTTCACAGGCGAAAAATAACTTGACGGGCCGCGCGGCGACCTTTACTGTGATTTTATGTCCCGATAACCTTTACTTATCCGGGGTTAACTTTTCTAAGTATAATTGCCCCGTCCTATACAACCGAGCGAGGAGGAACTATGTCTGAAACAAATGCTTATGGGGTGGCCGTGGTTGGAGCCGGGCCATCGGGGATATTCGGTGCGCGCGAATTAGCAACCCGGGGCGCACGCGTAGTCATCTTTAACCGCGATATCAAACCGGGTGGACTGGCCGAATACGGCGTCTATCCCAACAAACGTAAAATGAAGGAAGGTTTCCGCAAGCAGTTCCGGCAGGCGCTGGCGAACGAAAATGTTACCTACTATGGAAATTTGAAAGTTGGCGCGCAAGGCGATCTCACGCTCGACGACCTGCGTGCGCTGGGCTTCCAGGCAATTTTGGTTACCGTTGGCGCACAAGGCACCAAATGGCTTGGCCTGCCCGGCGAACAGCTTGAGGGCGTCTATCACGCCAAGGATCTCGTTTATTTCTACAACAAACTCCCACCCTTCAGCGGGGAAAAATTCCGGCTGGGCAGGCGCTACGCGATCATCGGCGCGGGCAACGTGATGCTCGACATTGCATATTATCTGATCCACGAAGTGAAAGCGGATGAGGTCGTCGCGGTCGTGCGGCGCGGCCCCGGCGAGGTGAACTTCACCAAAGAAGAGATGACGCGCACGATTGCCAATCTGGATCTGGAGGCATTCGAATCCGAATTGAAGCGCGTCCTGCCGGCACTGCAGGCGGTCAATCAGGACCCGGAACTGGGCCGCCACAAAGTGCTGGACGCGCTGCCCCGGGCGGAACCCAAATCTGGCAATACGCGTTTCCGTTTTGAATTTCTGACCTCGCCCATTCAGATGCTCGGCGAAAACGGCGCGCTGACCCAGCTCGAAGTCGAGGACAATATCCTCGTTGCCAGGGACGGCAGTTTGAAATCGCGCGGCATCGGCAACAAGCGCACGCTGGATGTGGATACAGTGATCTTCGCCATCGGCGACCGAATTGATGATTCGTTCGGACTCCCATCGGACACGAATGAATTCATCAAGAGTCCATCACCGCGTTATCCGATGGAAGGGAACTCATACGAGGTCTTCGATCCCAAAGCCAACGCGCCGATCCCGGATGTGTTCATCGGCGGTTGGGCGCGCAAAGCCAGTGAAGGACTCGTTGGCGTGGCCCGCAAGGACGGCACGAACGCGTCGAAGGCGGTCTGGCAGTATTTGCAGACTCTGCAGCCGACAACGCCAAATCTTGAAGCAGTTTCCGAAAAAGTCAAGAGCCTCGACAGGCAGGTTGTCACAAAGGAAGATATTCAAAAGCTCGAGGCCATCGAAGCCGCGGAGGCGCAAAAGCGCGGCTTGGAAGAATTCAAATTCGCCACCAACGAAGAGATGCTCCAGGCCATCGGCGCGACGATCACGGCCTGAATTCTGTTTCGGATAAAACCGATGATACACTTCGTAGTGCGGGATAATATCCTGCACTAGTCTTTATTTGAAGCCGCTGTCCAAAATCATAGACGCAAAGGCGAAAAGGTCTCCTCCGCGTCCTTGCGACTTCGCGTTAAAATTCGCATCCATGAAACTTTCCGACGTTGAATTCCGGGCCATGTAATCCATCTGGCGCAAGTGGGGACAAAAATATTTCGAGCTTCCGCTCTTTCAACGCAGGGAGCGGTCGCAAAACGTCGTACAATCCCATCAGACATTATGTCCAAACGCGATTTGACTTTTCGCAAACCAATCATGAACGCCGCGGGATCGCTTGGCTTCGCGCCCGACTTTCGAGTCCTTGAAGAAATTGGATATCGCGAAAGCTTCGGCGCGTTCGTGACCAATCCGATCTCCCTCCGACCTCGAACGGCCGCGGCGAAACCAGCCTTGATCGAATTCCCCGGCGGATTCCTGCTCCACACCGGCCTGCCCAATCCCGGATTCGAATCGGTCATCAAAAAATATTCGCGCCGCTGGGCTGATTCATCCCTGCCGATCATTGTTCACTTGATGGCTGATCGCCCCGAGGAAACGAAGCGCATGATCCAATCCCTCGAGGACGTGGAGAATGTGCTGGCTGTCGAGCTGGGCTTTGCTCCCTTGCTATCTGACGACATCCTTTTGCTGGCCGTCGAAATGAGCCTCGGCGAATTGCCATTGATCTTTTCCCTGCCGGCAGAGAAAGTGCTGTCGCTTGGTCCGCGTTTGATGGACGCAGGCGCAAGCGCAATCAGCATGTCAGCGCCGCGTGGCACGCTGCCCCTCACCCCCAACTCCTCTTCCAATAATGAGGGAGGAGAACCCACCACCGGAAGGTTATTTGGCCCCGCGTTATTCCCTCAGTCGCTTGAAATCGTTCGCTCCGCCGCCAAACTTCGCGAAGCACTCCCCATCATTGGCGCGGGAGGCGTGTATTCCAAGGAAAATGCCGGCGCCATGTTTGCCGTCGGCGCGCTGGCAGTGCAAATGGACGCGAGTCTCTGGCTGCCAGTAAATAAAAAGAATCCCGTCGAGTGACGGGATTCTTTTTTGTGTCGAGTCGCTTGATTAAATCACTTTGACGCTGGCAGCCTGCAAACCCTTGGGGCCCTTTTCGATGGAGAACTCCACCTTCTGGCCTTCTTCAAGGTTGCGGAAACCTTCGCCTTCGATGGCCGAGAAGTGGACGAACACATCTTCTCCGCCTTCACGGGCGAGGAAACCATAGCCTTTGGCTCCATTGAACCATTTGACCGTACCGACGACACGTTCTGACATTTTGCCTCCTTATGGCAAATAAAAAATTGGGTGATGTAGTATGTCTTTCATCGGCGGTCAAACAAAAACGGCCCAGAGCAGTCCTGCTTTGAGCCGTCGCCTTCACTTCCAACGAAAACCTACTTGCATCCTACAGGGCGCAACTGTAACAGGGAATGCAGAATGCGTCAAGCGGCGATTTCGCGAGTGTTAACGCAAAGTAGTAGAGTCCCCTTTGTGCAAAGTTAAAATGTCCCCTTTTGAAGGGACACACAATGGACCCCATACTACCTATGAGCCCTAAAGAACTCACACGACTGGAAGTCATGCAGCG
>JAJYLQ010000028.1 GCA_021787595.1 Chloroflexota bacterium
ATTCGGGCAAAATAGCTCTTGTGGGTTCATTGGTATCCCTTGTGATTTGGAAGTCCCAAGAGTTTGCCAATGAACCCCATTTTCCGCAAGGTCTATGCACTACCACGCTTTAGTGCGGTGCTACCCATGGAGATAAAATGAAATATCTTTTGGTCATATTGACCGCCCTTGCATTGGTCAGCGCGGCCTGCAGTTCATCTACGATTTTGCGGCAAGCCCCTCTGAATGTTCCGCAGAATTATGCAACACCGGTCATCAACGCCACATCCTACCCGACAGTTCAAGCGCCGCAAGCGAATTCCAGCCAAAGCGTCAGCGGATTCGCGGTCAGCCTTCAGCGCGCCTGGCGCGATGGAAAACAGGTTTATGCCGATGTATGTTATACGCTTCCAGATTCCTCCGACTGGATCGTCTGGAAGGCGCAATTGAATTATGCCGATCAACGGGTGACGCAGTTCAGCACAACCATGTTGAGCAAACAGGATTCGGCGAACGGTCAAGCGGGCCGGCGCTGCGATGAGTTGTCTTTTTACGTTCCGCCCGATGCGGATTTGTCCGCAGCCTCACTGGTTGTTCAATCGCTTGGCTCCCAGCCAACCTCGGATGAATATTGTTCGCTCCTGCTGCCCAAAATACAGGAAGCGCTCAGCCAGCGCGGTATTGCAATCACGATCGGATGCAGCGATGTCAACGGGGCGATGACCATGCGGATTCTCAGCAAGCCTGCCTCGATGTCCGATCAGGAAGCGGACCAAATCGTGTACAGCGACGAATTCTTTACGATCAAGGGTCCGTGGGCGTTTCCTCTCGATCTTGGTCAATAGTTTGGTATAATGACGACAATGAATTTCACTTTTGCTTTCAGCTATTATTATTCCCACGCGTAATTCTTTGCGAGGGAATCACTGCGCGCCCTCGCGGGCGCGTTTTTGTTTTATCTTGAGGAGACAGCATGAACATTGACGAACAAGTCGAACTTTTGATGCAAGGCACAGAATATGGCGACGAGGATTTGAAGAAAGCCATGGCTGCAGAACTGCGCGCTCGTTTGATCGAGTCGGAAAAGAGCGGTCGGCCCTTGCGCGTTTACTGCGGCTATGATCCAACCTCGAAGGATTTGCATTTGGGTCATACGATCACCATGCGTAAACTTCGACAGTTTCAGGATTTAGGCCATGATGTCACTTTCCTAATCGGGAATTACACCGCATTGGTTGGTGATCCGTCCGATAAGAATAAGGCGCGCCCCATCTTGACTTTGGAACAGGTTACCGAGAACGCGAAGAGTTATGCTGAACAAGCCGCGCGTGTGCTTGATCGAAGTAAAATGAAAATTCGTTATAACGGCGAATGGCTCAGCGAACTTTCGCTCGTAGATTTGATTCGCCTTGGTCAGAATTTTACGGTGCAACAATTTTTGGCGCGCGAGAATTTTGCCAAGCGACTCGAAAAAGATGAGCCGATCTTTTTGCATGAAACTTTTTACGCGTTGATGCAAGGCTACGACGCGGTCGCGCAGCAAACCGATGTGCAAGTGGGCGGAACGGATCAATTATTCAATATCATCGTGGCGGGACGCAAATTGCAGGAGGCTTTGGGACAGAAACCTTTGGTTGGAATCATTTGTGGAATTTTGCCCGGCACGGACGGCGTGCAACGCATGTCCAAGTCAACGGGCAACGTCATTCCGATTCATACCACCGCTGAAGATATGTATGGCAAACTGATGTCGGTTCCTGATTTCGCGATGGAGAAGTTCATGCGTCTTGTCACGCGCTGGACACCGAGAGAAATCAATGCTTTGTTAAAAGATATGTCCGCCAACAAAACCCATCCGCGCGATATAAAGATGAAATTGGCACATGAGATCACCAGCATCTTTTACGGCGACGACAGCGCGTTGAAAGCGGAGGAAGCATTTGTCAAATTATTCCAACAAAAGGAAATTCCTGATGAAATGCCAGAATTCAAGTTGCCCGAAGACGCGACCGTGGTTGATGTTCTGTTGAGGGCCAAGCTGGCGTCCAGCAAGAGCGAAGCGCGAAGATTGATCGAACAGAAAGGCGTTCGTCTGGATGGTGAGACATTGGGGCGCGGCGATGTTCCATTTCCACATGCGGGAGTCTTGCAAGCAGGCAAACGGAAGTTTGTGCGCGTCAAGTAAAAGAACTTTTTAACCACGAAGGACACGAAGTGCACGAAGGAAGAAAATTAAGAACCTTTGTGTTTAAATCACAAAAACAAAATGCGCCTCGCGGCGCAATCTTCAATCAACAATCTTCAATCTGAAATTGGTAGAGGCGTCGACGGGATTCGGACCCGTGATGAGGGTTTTGCAGACCCTTGCCTTACCACTTGGCCACGACGCCAATTTCATCCATATTATAAAATGAGGATTGCTGGTTTGCAATCCTCATCCAGAGCGGGCGATGGGATTCGAACCCACGACCTTCTCCTTGGCAAGGAGACGTTCTACCACTGAACCACGCCCGCAGGTCGGTCGCTCTTTCTGACCGGGAGTGCCGAGACACAGAATCGAACTGTGGACACCGCGATTTTCAGTCGCGTGCTCTACCAACTGAGCTATCTCGGCCAGAACCATTTGTTTGTTAAGCGTGCGAAATTTTACTAGACGAAGATGGTATTGTCAAGCAAGGTATCTTGATGTCGTTGCGAGGAACGTTCTTTGTGACGAAGCAATCTCCTCGCATAATTGGAGATTGCTTTGCACACTTGCCCTGCGTGCAAGTGCAGGGAAAAGCGCTCGCAATGACAGATCCATCGCATCTTCTCTTGACCTCGGCCTGCTTCCGCACTACAATGCCCGCCTGCAACTGATAACGAATCTACTAAAGGAATGTCATTCTGAGTGGCGCTTTAGCGCCACGAAGAATCTCCAGTATGATAAGCGAGACTCTTCAGTCGCGAAGAACGCCCCTTCAGAGTGACATGAAATAACAATGTTTGAATCGCTAACCAATCGACTCAATCAAGTCTTTGACCAGCTTCGACGACGCGGAAAATTGTCCGAGGCGGATGTTGACGCGGCGATGCGCGAGGTCCGTCTCGCGCTGCTCGAAGCGGATGTCCACTTCAGTGTCGTCAAAACTTTCATCGCGCGCGTGCGCGAGCGCGCGGTAGGTACGGAAGTATCGAAGGCATTGAATCCGGGTCAGCAGATCATCAAGATCGTCAACGAAGAATTGATCGCAACTCTCGGTGAACCCGCGCCGTTGAATCTATCGGGGCCAAAGCCGCGCGTAATTATGCTGGTTGGCCTGCAAGGCTCTGGCAAAACAACTGCCGCGGGCAAACTCGCGCGCTTGCTTCGCTCGAAAGGCGAACGCGTGATGCTGGCTGCAGGCGACCCGTATCGTCCCGCGGCGGTGACTCAATTGCAGCAGCTCGGCGAGCGGCTCGATGTGCCCGTTGAAGCGGATTCAAATCTCAAGCCGCCGGAGCTCGCCAAGCGCGCCTTCGACAAAGCTGAGAAGGGCGGATTCGGCGTCGTGATTTTGGACACCGCTGGCCGGTCGCAGTTGGACGCGGAATTGATGAACGAGTTGAAATCCATCGTGGCAAAAGTCACGCCCGTGGAAACATTGCTCGTCGTCGACTCGATGATCGGACAGGAAGCGTTGAACATCGCGCAAGGTTTTCGCGATAACGTGTCCATCACTGGTTTGATCCTGACGAAGATGGATGGAGACTCACGCGGCGGCGCGGCAATCTCGATTCGATCCGTGACTGGCGTGCCGATCAAGTTCATCGGCACGGGCGAAAAACTCGACGCGCTCGAAACGTACGATCCGGCGCGGCTGTCGTCGCGCATTTTGGGCATGGGCGACATGCTCGGCTTGATCGAAAAAGCCGAAGCCGCCTTCGATCAACAAACCACGCAAAAAACCGCCGAGCGTTTGATGAAGGGACAGTTCACGCTCGAAGATTTTTTGGAACAGATGAAGCAGATGAAAAAGATGGGACCGCTTTCGCAGGTGATGGACATGTTGCCCGGGCAGTTTGGGCAAGCCGCGCGCCAAGCGGACCCGAAAGAGATCGAGAAAAACTTGAAGCAATCGGAAGCGATCATTTATTCGATGACGTTGAAGGAACGCCGCAATCCCGATTTATTGAATGCCTCGCGTCGACGCCGCATCGCGGCTGGATCAGGAACCGATGTGCAGGATGTAAATCGACTCGTCAAGCAATTCCGCGAAACGCAGAAGTTGATGAAGACGTTGCAGAAAACGGGCGGCAGGGGACTGGGAAATTTGTTTGGTGGGTAGTTGCGCGAAGTGGTTCGGTAGTTGGATAGTTGGATAGTCGCGTGGCTGGTGTTCGGCGGATTGAAACCCTGCCTCAATTCATGAAAGTCGGACACCTGCACTGCGCCAGGTGCAAGTGTAAATCCGACTTGCTCATCAGCGCGAAGCGCTTCCACGAACTGAGCTTGAAACTTTAGTTTTGCGCTGAATAGATGACGGTGTTTTTGCTTTGCGATAGGCGGGCGAATGGGATTCGATTTTTAACATAGCCTCATGGTCAAAGACCTTTTCACCGCAGTCGGGGCAATCGGAAAATTCAACTTTTGGAACGATATATGCACGCTCATTATACTTTCGAGTATAACCCAGCCGAATTCTGCTCGTGAACAAATGACCATCAAACTATTCGACTATTTGACTGCAAAACCTCCTCGCTGGCTTCACAGCCAATTCGCAGCCTTTTTATTTTTCTAAATCTAAATCTCCGATCCACATTGCCCATTCAATAGTTTTTAAGAGAACATCATCAGCAGTTATCAGCGGGATGGCTAATCTTCGTGCAAGGACAGCGTAACAGGCATCGTAAGCGGTAAGTTTATTCTCGTTTGCAAGTGTTAGTGCTTCTTCCATCAGCTCTGCAGTTGGGGTGGATTGAAGAGCAAGACCGTTTAAGCTCGCGAGGTCCGCAAGAGAATCCTCGATGGGGCGTTTGAATCGACGCGCGTATTTGAGAAGAATGTTGGCGCACTCGATGTAAAACAAATCAGGGACATGAAGTTCTGCGGGTATTTCATCAACAAGATGAGCAAATAGACTTTGAACTTTGTCGGAGAATTCTTCCGTGACGAACAGCTTGATTCCGACGCTTGCATCAATAACAAAGCGGATGGATTTGATCATCTTCCGCGGTCCTCACGTAACAATTCGAGAGTCGAAGGTGTATTTCGAGGAGGTTTGAAACGTCTGCGTTGAATAGATGCCAGTATTTTAGCTTGTTTTTTGCGGCGTTCTTCATTTTCAACGGCTTGTGAAAGCATGGTGATGACTTGCGCGCTGAGCGAGCGATTTCGTGCGTTGGCTAATTGTTGAAGTCGTTTATAGAGATCATCAGGCACACTGCGTACGTGTAAAGTATTCATGGTTTATTCCTTTCGGAAACAGTATAACATGGTTGGTTGCACTATGCAACCGGTTGGTTTCTGAAATTTCTCTCTTCTCGCATCATGCCTATTGTGTTAGCGCGCAGCGCTTCCACGAACTGAGCAGGGGATTTATCCCCGCGATGAAGGTGATTCAGAAAACGGGTGGAAGGGGATTGGGGAATTTGTTTGGTGGTTAGTTTGATAGTTTGATAGTCGCGTCGTTGTGGTTCGGCGGATTGAAACCCTGCCTCAATTCATGAAAGTCGGACACCTACACTTGCGCCAGGTGCAAGTGTAAATCCGACTTGCTCATCAGCGCGAAGCGCAGAAGCTGATGAAGACGATACAGAAGACCGGCGGCAGGGGATTGGGAAATTTGTTTGGGGGGGTAGTTGGGTAGTTAGATAGTTTGATTGTTAGATAGTTGCGTAGTTCTTCGGCGAGATGAATCTCTGCCGCAATTTAGGGAAGTCGGATAAATCCGACTCATTGTGCCAGCGCGAAGCGCTTGCATGAACTGAGCAGGGAATTTATTCCCGCGATGAAGACGATTCAGAAAATAGGCGACAGGGGATTGGGAAATTTGTTTGGATAAAGGCTTGTTAGCATGCCTTAGCCTAAAACAATTAATGTGTTGGCGACCAAGAAGGTTGCATATCATAACTGGATTGTACGGGCTTATTAAAGCACTTTACTAAACTTGAACCTGCATTTACATTCATGTTTAATGAATTGCTGTTTATAATGCAGATAGTATAATCTTCATTATTGCCCTCGACGAGTGCGATGTGTTGTCCATCGGGGGACCAAGTAGGATGAGCATTACCATCGAAAGCAAATGGATTATTCGTTAGACGTTTGATTTCTGAACCATCAGGTCTCATAAGATAAACTTGCCACCAACCCACCGTTTGATCCAAATCGTTTGCCGCAAATGCAATGTATTTTCCATCTGGAGACCAAGAGGGGTTTGAATACTTTCCGTAACATGTTGATGGAATACGTTTAAGGTTTGTTCCATCTGTATTTATAACAAAAATTCCCCATGCGCAATCACTAGACTTAGAAACAAAAGCAATTTGTTGCCCATCTGGTGACCAAGCTAGCGAGTACTCAGGAACCCCAAGATACATAAAATCCGCTTCAGTGTAGACTGGAAGAGAAATCGTACCAGAACCGTTAAGGCTGATAATCTGAATACTATAATTACTGAGGACATTTTGATCGGTATGTATATATGCGATGTGTTGTCCGTCAGGAGACCACACAGGTCCCGTATTACCCCCCGAAAATGTTAGCCGAGCAACGTTAGTGCCATCTGAGTTCATGGTGTAGACCTCGAAATTCTCGGTATTATTAGAAACATTGTGACGGTCCCGATCAGATGTGAAGGCGATACGTGTTCCATCGGGTGACCAATTGGGGAGCAGATCGGATGCAGAATTATCAGTTAGGCGTGTTATGCAAGAACCGTCAATGTTCATATCGTAGATTTGAAAATTACCACTCCGGTTTGATGCGAAAGCAATCTGTTCTCTTCCCAAACATTGAATCGATGGTCGTATGGAAGGAATAGGAGATGGCTGAACAGATGGAATAATTGCTTGCGTTAATAACGCAGGGCTAGTTTGAGTCTGAACTATCCCGCTTGGTAATAATGGTGAGGGTCCAACAGGGTTGAAAGGTCTAAGCCAAGCAAGCACTGCAACTATGAGACCAGCAAGTGTGATTAAAATTCCAATAACTCCAAGATGTTGGTTTTCCGATTTTTTCATTGAAGTTCACGAGTCAGATAGTACAAATTGTACGCTTGCTAATAGAAAAAAGCAATTGTGTTTCTCTCTTCTCGTTTCACATCCAATGTGTTGTTAACGTGACGAATCTCTTTTCAATAGCCCTCTCAACACCGCAAGAAATAGCATGATGTTTTCTTTGCGGCTCGAATATCCCATCAAGCTTTCTGTTGTTAAAAGAATCTCCATATCGAATCTGCGGGCTTGCTGCTCTTGAACTTTCCATACCACGCGCATAACGGATAAAGCACGACGAGTCCACCAGCCCAATAAAGATACATCACGGGCAATGACGTTCCATTTGCCGGGGCGATAATGTGGCTCGCGATTCCGAACAGATACAAATGCACAAGATAGAAAAAGAGTGCGGTTCTTCCGAAGACCAAAAGCGGCTTGCCCCATCCTTTGATGTTCTCGCCGATGCGTGAGAACAAATAAAGGAGGACTAAATCCACGCCGAGCGTGATGAAAATGTATGCCAGGCTTGGCGGGTATTTCGTTACGTTCAGAAAATCAATCCAATTCGATCCCTCGATGGGATGAATGTTTCCAAAGCCGTTCGCGAGACGCACAACGAAGAACAACGCGATGAAACTCACGCCGATCATCCACGCGCGACGCGAAGCGGATTCCGAATCCGCGACGACCCATCGTCCGAAGACAACTCCGAACAGCGTCAAACCGAGCCACGGAATCAACGGATAAAGTACATAGATGAAATCGGTATGTCCGGGTATCAGGAGTGCGCGGATCAATGGCGAATAAAGAACAGAGACTTGGCTTGGATCGGGTATAAAGATTTGCGTTATTATTACGGCGGCAACACTAACACCGATCAATATCCATGAATTGAGTTCGAGCAGCAGCGCACTGACGATCATCGTTGCGCCTAAACCATATAAGACTCCGAAGTAGATGAAGAATGGACTCCCGCCGCCGGGAATGTTGTCGCCCATTACCGCGCTCGTCGGACCGAGAAGCCAGACCGGCGCCTCAATGAAGATTTGAAGCAGGATCAATAATCCGCCGCGCAAAAGCAAATGGTTTCGGATCCGGTTCCCCGTCCAGCCCAGTTTGCGGCGCGAGTCGGCAAAGAGAAACATCCCGACGCCCATCAAAAAGAAAAATCCCGGCGCGCAGAAGTGAGTCACGAAGCGGGTCAAAAATGCCAGCGCAGATTGATATTGAGGCAGCGGCGCGCCCCAGAATTCGGATACGTGTACGTGCGCGATGAAATAGCTGGCGTGATCAATTGCCATGAGAATCATGATGAACCCCCTGAGTGCATCCAGATGAATTAGCCTTGACTCCTTGATTTTCTGGGACATATCAACCTTCCGCTGCCCTTCCCATTCGTTGGATTGTTTTTGCCGCCGCACATCGCAGGGAACATCGGTTACAGGATTCTTCCCGCTTGAGAAGCTTATTCGTCGTTTGGTTTTTCCTGCTGCGCCGGCGCGGTATTTCGAAGCGTCCTTGCCTTTTCCTGTAAATTCTTGAAATAATCCGTGTTGGTGATCTCATCTACCTGCCTGCCGCGCTTCACCTCGTCAACCTGGATGCGCAATTGCCGGATCTCATTTCTTAAGCTCTGCTCCTGGATGTATCCTTCCAGCGCCGCGGCTGCCAGGGATGAGAAGGACTCCATCAGTCGTTCGAGATTCCTGTCGAAGGGAATGATTTCCCGCTTCGAATTCAGGGCATTGATCAACTGGAATGCGCCCAATATTTTTCCTTCGCCGCCTTTTAGCGGGATCGTCAGGAACGAAATGGACTGATAGCTGTGCGTCCGGTCGAATGCGCGTATACTCGAAAAATCATAGTCCTTCGTTTCGTACGCGTCTTCGATGTTTACTGTATGGCCGGTGAGTGCCGCGTGGGCTGCCGCGTTGCGCTCATTTGGATTCCCCTGATCGTCGTATAAGTACAGACCGGGCAGGGTGATTTCCACGGGCGAGGTGCCTCCCATGCTGAGACGCAGCGTGTCGTTGTGCATGACCGCGAGTTCAAGTTGTTTTTCCCGAACCAGATACAACATTCCTGCGTCGGCTTTGCAAAATTTCCGCGCCTCCGCCAGCATGTTTTCCAGCAGGCGGCCAAAATTTTTCTCCGTGCTCAACTGCACGCCGATGGGAATGACGATGTCCAATAAATTGTTGGCGCGCTGTTTCTCGATTCCCACCTGGATCAGAATTCTGCGTAGTTGCCCCGTGAGGTAGAGTCCCACAAGCGTGAGGCCGCCGATCCCATAAATCGCTGGCGCATAATCGCCGCCGATTTTGCCAGTGACAAGCAGGCTGAAAATCGCCGCATACGCAACTGCGGCAACGAATCCGCCGAACAGGATCGAGATGCGGCTGCCGCGGTGGTGAAAATAGAATTGTGTCACCACCACGCCCACAATGCCCGACGCGGTGGTGTAAACGAGAGTCGAGGAGAATGATCTCAACAGGACAGTCTCAAGATTGCCTGCGGAAAGTCCAAGGGCATACTTCACATTTTCGATAATGGCGTAACCAAGACCGATCGCGAATCCGTACATGGCGCCGTCTATCAAGTTATCGAATTTTCGACGGTGATCAACGAAAAACACTCCCAGCATGGCGAAGATTTGTTGAATGACCGGCACGATGAGGATGGCAATCAACAGATTGGATAGACCCAGCTTCGCAAGCTCGTGGCTTGCAAAAAAGGCGGCCCAAAATCCGATGACGCCCCAGAGCAGGCAGAGCAATACCCATCCAATGTTTCGGAAGGTATATATGCCGAAAATATACATAACGATTAGTACGAGAAGGGGAAATCCCAGGCTGATCGGCGCCATTACTTTATCCTTGTGGTTGGAATGGCGCGATTATAACATCGGCCGCTCTGCATTCTTCTATACCTCATGCGGCCACAAATTGCGTTTTTGTTCAACGGGTTTCGGCGGATTGAAATCCTGCCTCAGTCCATGAAAGTCGGCTAAAACCGACTGATTGAGCTCCAGTCCGCAGGGACTTCCATGTGCTGAGCAGGAGATTTATCTCCGCGGGCCGGGCGGCAGAAAACCGCAATTTATGACCGTGCAAAGTATATATATGGCGCGTGGTGTGTGCGTCGCACTTTACTTGATGGGACGAGTCCAATCGAGGAGACGAATCTTCTTAAGTGGATTGGTCCAATCTGTCAAGTGCGACGCATTCGCGTCGACCGCGAAGCGCGGAAATTGGTGAAAACTTTACAGAAAACGGGCAGAAGAGGATTGGGAAATTTGTTTGGATAGTTCGATGGTTTGTTGGTTGGGTAGTTACGTGGTCGTTCGGCGGGATACCCAAAGAACAGGGTACACGTGAATCCCTGCCTCAATTCATGAAAGTCGAACACCTGCACTTGCACCCGGTACAAGTGTGAATTCGACTTGCTCATTAGCGCGAAGCGCTTCCATGAACTGAGCAAGAGGCTTTAGTGCAATAACAACATTGCAGATAACAAGCAGAATAAAATTTGGTGCCTGTCCATCTAAAAGTCGCCCACATGTATTCCCATTTTTGTATGGCTAATAATCTCCTCTCAATAGCCTCATGATGTAACCGTTGACTGGATTGTACGCTCGCAAATATAAAAAGGCAAATGCAATCCCATCTTCTCGGTTAATATGGATTACGCTAACGCAATTTGCTTTCTTTCAACAACTCTCTCAACGCCGCGAGAAATAGCGTAATGTTTTCTTTGCGGCTCGAATATCTCATCAAGCCAATGCGCTAGACTTGATCTTTGAGCGCACCGAAGCCAGCGGCGATTTCGATGTTATGATCATTCATGACTATGCTTCAAGTATTCCCTTTGCCATTTCAAGGATTCGCGACGGGCAGATTGTATACCCTGTTCAGAATCCGCGAAGCTTGGTTCGCACTGCCAAACTTCAGATGATCCGACCATCGAATTATCTAACTACCAAGCTACAAAACTCCCTCCTCTCTTCACACTCAATTCACAACTGAATCCTATACTGCCGTTTATAAGTTCACACAAAGGAGTGAAAATGAACGGAAATAAAATTGCTTTACGTATCGTTGCTGCGTTGGTCTTGTTGGCCGCGATTGCAGGCATCGCCTTCTTCGCCTATCAGGCTGGCGTCATCCACGGCTCGCCGATCACGGTCCAGGCGCCGAACGGTCAGACCGCGCCGGCGTATCCGTATTACGGATATGGAATGCCTTGGCATGCCTTCCCATTCTTCGGATTTGGCTTTGGCTGCTTCGGTCCACTGATCGCATTGTTCCTGCTGTTCCTCGCGTTCCGCGCACTCAGCTTCGTTTTCTGGGGTCCGCGCTGGGGCTGGGGACATCATCGCATGTGGCGTCATGGCTGGTACGAAGAAGGCGGTGTCCCGCCGATGTTCAAGGAAATGCACGACCGCGCACACGGCAAACAGCCTGAAGAGAACAAGGAATAAGGAACGTACATGTAGGTCGGATCGGCGCTTCGCGAAATCCGGCCTACAAAATTATGGCTGGGAGGAAGAGATGAATCTTCACAATCCTTTTCATCGTCATACCGCGACAAAATTCATTCAGGTTCATACCGATCTATGTGAAGCTTGTTGGAACTGCTTGGATGTTTGTCCCAAGCCAGTGTTAGGTAAACTGGAAATTGGTCCTCATCGGCATATTCACATTGATGATGCGGAAAGTTGTAACGGCTGTAAGAAATGCGTACGAGCTTGCCCTCATAATGCTATTGAATATGTCTATAAGCCTAAAAGCCGAATGCAAGTTCAAACCATTTAGCCTCTAGATAAATTGCATTGTACAGGAGACTTTCATGCAATCTTATAAAATCAAACCGCCAACCTATCTTTTCATCGCCATCATCCTTATTGTTATTTTACATTTCACTTTGCCTGTTATGACGCTCGTTCCCTCGCCGTGGACTCTGTTTGGCGTCATTCCGCTTGTGGCAGGTATCGTCATCAATGTCAATGCGGATCAATTATTTCACAAAGAGAATACGGAGGTTTGTCCATTTGGAACATCGTCCACGTTGGTCACACATGGGTTGTATCGCTTCACGCGCAATCCGATGTATCTTGGCTCCACGTTGATTCTGTTTGGCGCATCTATTTTATTAGGATCGCTTTCACCGTATGTGATCGTCTTTGCCTTTGCGCTTTTGATGGACAGGATGTTCATCCGAATGGAAGAAAAGAAGTTGGCCGTCACTTTTGGCGCGCAATATGAAGAATATAAAAGCCGCACGCGCCGCTGGCTTTAACACGTATAACGTATAATGTAGGGGCATAGCGGAGAACTGCACAAGTTTGACGAAGTATCGTCTTGCTATGCCCCTACGAGTTGCATTATGAAAACCATTCTTGTTGTTGACGATGAACCCAAGATCACCCAGCTTGTGCGCGATTATCTCGAAGGCGCGGGCTTTAGCGTCCGCGTGGCGCATGATGGGAAGTCGGCGTTATCAATTGCAAAAACGGAGAAACCCGACTTGATCGTTCTCGATCTTGGCCTGCCGCAAATGGACGGCCTCGATTTCACGCGCGAATACCGCAAAGTCTCCAATGCGCCGATCATCATGCTCACGGCTCGCTCGGAAGAATCGGATAAACTCGTCGGTCTCGAACTCGGCGCGGACGATTACATCACGAAGCCGTTCAGTCCGAAGGAATTGGTGGCGCGCGTCCGTGCGGTGTTTCGGCGGATCGAAAATGCGACGACCGCCGCGACGGATGTTATCCGCATCGCCGACCTGACTCTGGACGCGCCGCGTCTGCGCGTGACGGCGAGCGGGCGCGGCCTCGAGGAGTTGACTCCGACTGAATTCGAACTGCTCGCCACGCTGGCGCGCCAACCCGGACGTGTTTTCACGCGTGCGCAGCTTTTGGACGCAATTCATGGCGTAGCGTTCGAGTCGTATGAGCGTGCCATCGACGCGCATATCAAGAACATCCGCCGCAAGATCGAAGTCAAGCCGAGCGAGCCGAAATATGTCCTCACGGTTTATGGCGTCGGATATAAATTTGCGGATAAATAACCATCGCGCTCCCGAAGGACACACCTGCACTTGCGCGCACCCCACGCAGTTCGTGGGGCAGGTGTGCAAATGTCGGGACGATGTGAGCGGAGTGGCGCTGACGATTGAGCAACCGTGTTCTCCGGTGCACACTTGCACCAGAGCCAAACGCAGGTGTCGAAACCAAGCGCGACGAAGTCGAAACGTATCCTCCGTATAAAATTGTCCTTCGACTTCATGGCGCTTTTAGCGCCATTCCGCTCAGGACGATGACATTGTTGATGAAGAACAATAAAAGGAATGAATAAAATGAAAGACGAAACAAAGCATGTTCAAATGAATAAAGCAATGTGGGATCAATGGGCAGAGGCAGGCACGCTCGATAACAACGGTCGGAAATCCAGGTTTTTGAGAGAAGCCCAAAGTAAAGTCGTTTCTCTTTTGAATGTAAAAGAGAATGTCCATTTTCTGGATGTGGGTTGCGGGACCGGCTGGGCGGTTGGACAAGTTGCAAAGTTGGTAAACGATAAAGGTTTGTTCTATGGTGTTGATCTGTCTGAAAAGATGATCGAGAAGGCGAAAAGCAACTTTAGCGGCAAGGACAATTTTCATTTTCTCCAAGCCAACTCGGAATCGATTCCATTGGACGATAATTTCTTCGACATCATCATTTGTACCAACTCGTTTCATCATTACCTCCATCCCGATAAAGCTTTGAAGGAAATACACCGTCTGCTGAAAAGCGGCGGAAAACTTTACATCCTTGATCCGCTTGCCGACTCATGGGTCATAAAATTTTGGGATGTCATGGCTAAATTGATTGAGCCTGAACATGTAAAGATTTACAGCATGAAAGAATTTCAACAGTTATTTGAGCAGGCAGGGCTGAGGTATTCTTCGGTAAAGGCGGACTGGCACCAGGGCATTCACATCGGTGAAAAATAAAGATGGAGCAGCGATCTGGTCATCCTGGCTTCGAGAGGTCTTCGCGGCATAATAGAGATTTTTCGCGCCGCGGGGACTGGCGTGAACATCGTCCACCGTGGTGGCCCGAGAACGAAGAATGGCCGCCGAAGCGATCTCATTGGCGCAATTGGCGCGCGCGCAACCCATTTTTGCGGCGATTGGGTTGTGTGTTTGCCGTATTTAATCTGTTCAGCTTTATTTTTATCGCGGCAATTATTGGTTTAATTCTTAATGCCTTTGGCATCATCCATTTTTCCCTTGATCAATTTCAATGGCTTTTCCCGTTGGGCGGTCTTTTTCTTGCCTTTGTCATTGCGATGATCGCGTTGGCTGGATTGAACCTGCGCCGCATGTCTGGCCCGTTGGATGATCTACTGGACGCATCCAATAAAATCGCAGAAGGCGATTACTCCGCGCGCGTGGATGAACGCGGTCCGCGCGAGGTTCGTTCGCTGGCGCGCGCTTTCAATTCGATGGCTGCGCGGTTGGAAGTTGATGACCAGCAGCGCCGCGCCATGCTTGCCGATGTGTCGCATGAGCTCCGCACGCCTCTGACGATCATCCGGGGCAACATCGAAGGCATCCTGGACGGCATGTATCCCGCCGACGAGGCGCGGATGAAATCCATCCTCGAAGAGACGCAGGTCCTTTCGCGGCTGGTCGAGGATCTGCGTACGTTGAGCCTGGCAGAAAGCGGCGCGCTCCAGTTGAAACGCGAACCGACAGATTTGGTTTCTTTGATTCGCGAAACGGTCGCGGCGTTTCAATCGCAGGCGGATGAGGCAGATATAAAAATCGAAATGTCGTTGAGTAAAAACGAGTTATCGCTTGAAGTTGACCCTGAACGCATTCGCCAGGTGCTGACCAATTTATTGTCGAACGCGCTGCGCTATTCGCCGCGCGGGGGCGCGGTCAAAATTGGTTGGTCGGAGTCCGGTTCCGGTCCAGGAAGACGCGCCATTGTCTCGGTTGAAGATGCTGGTCCGGGCATCGCGTCCAATGATTTGCCGCACGTGTTCGACCGGTTCTATAAGTCCGCTGATTCGCGCGGCATGGGCCTGGGTCTCTCCATCGCAAAAGTGATCGTCGAAGCGCACGGCGGCGAGATCAAAGCCGAAAGTGAAGCGGGCAGCGGGACGAAGATTTCGTTTTCACTTCCCTGCTAAATCTCTGGTAAAATATGCGCCTGTGGGTTTTGGGCTTGCGAGCGCGTCCTTTCACGCACCCCTCTCTCGCTTGACTGAACCATCAAAAAACGTGAATTCGGAATGTTATTCTTTTACGCATCTCTAACGCGATGTCACCTGAACGCAGGGTCTCCGAATGACATTGAATGCAGAGGATGACCAGGCTGAACACGTTGTATACATAAAATCGAAGGAGTACGTTTTCAATGGTTCGTATTCGTTTTCGCCGCATTGGTTTAAAAGGACAGCCCTCGTATCGCATCGTGGCGGCTGACAAGGAAAGCCCGCGTGACGGACGCTTTTTGGAAATCCTGGGCTTCTATAATCCGCGCACAGAGCCATCCACGTTGAACATCAAGGAGGACCGCGTCTATCATTGGATGAAGAACGGCGCTCTGCCGACCGAATCGGTTGATCAGGTCTTCAAGAGCGCCGGCGTGCTGGATCGCTTCGAGCGTTTCAAGAAAGGTGAGTCGGTCGAGACTCTTCTTAAGGAAGCGTCTGAAGCCTCTGTCAGGCGTGCCGCACCCGCCAGGACGCGCAAGGATTAATGCCCTCACCCTGACCCTCTCCCAAAGCGGGAGAGGGGAAGTGATGAATTATGAAGGAACTCATCGAATTCATTGCCAAATCGCTGGTTGGCCATCCCGATCAAGTGGAAGTGCGCGAGTACGGGAATGGCGACCATATCCGACTCGAGTTGAGCGTGGCCAAAGAGGATATGGGCCGCGTGATCGGCAAGAGCGGAAAGGTCGCCAACTCGATCCGTACGCTTTTGCGGGTGGCGGCTGAACGCGAAGGCAGGCAGGCCACTCTCGACGTGATCGAGCCGGAATAATGCCCGCACGAAAAACTTCAAATAACGCTGGTTCAGGCTCGCCGTCCGCCGGTGAGCCTGAATATTTAGTGGTGGGATTTTTGCGGCGGGCGCACGGCGTGCGGGGCGAAATGGTGATGGAAGTTCACACCGATTTTCCCGAACGACTCAAAGCAAAGACAAAAGTCTTTGTGGGCGATAAACGCCAACCGATGATGATTGCCGCGACCCGGTTTCACCAGGAGGGCCTGCTGGTAAAATTCAAAGACCTTGACAAGCCCGAAGACGCGGCGCGTTATCGCAATCAACTGGTATATGTCACGGCAGCGGATCGTCCGCCATTGCCGAAGGGTCAGTTCTATCATCACGAGTTGATTGGTTTCGATGTGGCGGATGAAGAAAAAGGTTCCATCGGCAAGTTGACCGAAATCATGCAGACGGGCGCAAACGATGTTTACGTTGTGACTCGTCCCGATGGGAGCGAAATTCTCCTGCCGGTCATCCCTTCGGTCGTTCTGGACATCGAAGCGGATCGCCGTTTAATTCGCGTTCACCTGCTGGACGGTTTGATCGAGGAATCGTAAAACGAAATTCGAGATTCGATATTGGATATTCGTTATTCGAAAGTCGAATATCCAATATCGAACACTGAATATCGCTATGGATGAAAAACCATTCTGGGTTGGACTCACTCTTGTGCGCGGCATTGGCGCGGTGCGCCTGCAGACGCTGATGGATCATTTCGGCGATGCCGAGTCTGCGTGGCGGGGAACGCCGGATGAATTGCGCGCGGCGGGACTGAATCCAAAAATCATCGAGCGGCTGCTTGAAATCCGCAAAAGCGTTGACCTTGATAAGTTGTGGGGCAAGATCATCGCGCAGGGAATCAAAATCCTGACGTGGGAGGATGAACTTTATCCGCCGCGACTGAAGGAGATCGAACAGCCGCCGCCTGTATTGTATGTGCGCGGAGAAATCCTTCCAGAAGATCATTTTGCAGTTGCAATTGTCGGCACGCGCAAAATTACATCGTATGGCCGCCAGGTCACGGAGGAGTTGTCCGCGTTTCTCGCGGCGAATGGCGTGACCGTTGTCAGCGGCTTGGCGCGCGGCGTGGACGCGGTGGCGCATTCCGCCGCGATCAAAGCCGGCGGGCGGACGGTCGCCGTTTTGGGGTCCGGTGTGGATCGAATTTATCCGCCGGAGAATCGCGGAATCGCAGAACAGATGATGTCACGCGGCGCCCTGGTCAGCGATTATCCGGTTGGGACTGCGCCGGAGAGCACAAATTTTCCGCCGCGCAATCGCATCATTTCCGGGCTATCAATGGCGGTCGTTGTCATCGAAGCCGGCGAAACGAGCGGAGCGTTGATCACCGCTGAGTTTGCAGCGGAGCAGGGCCGCGAAGTTTTCGCGGTGCCGGGTAGTATACTTGCGCCGCAGTCGAAAGGCGCGAACAAATTAATTCAAAACGGCGCGCTGCCTTTATTGACGCCGCAGGATTTATTGCAGGCCTTGAATCTGACTCGTGTCGGAGAACAAAAAACCGCGCGAAAGATTTTGCCGGCTGATGAAGTCGAAGCACAACTGTTGAATGCGCTTGGCGATGAACCGCTGCACGTGGATGAGATCCGCAATCAGACCGGTCTGCCCGTCGAAAAAGTTTCCGCGGCGCTGGTGATGATGGAACTCAAAGGAATGGTGCGGCAGGTTGGCGGAATGCATTACGTTGCGGTCCGTGAGGTACAATCGGGCTACTCGGTTTAAGAAGTGATTATGGAAAATCAAAATTCAAATGTCATTGCGAGCGGTGTGTGTCCGCGAAGCAATCTCCCCGCGGAAGAGGAGATTGTGGCGCCTCAGCGCCAAACGCCCTCCTCGCAACGACATACTACATAATGAAGTAGGATTCATCGAACATGGATGAACATTGTTACGCAGTCATCATGGCGGGCGGCGGCGGGACTCGCTTGTGGCCGGTCTCCAGAAAGAATCGCCCAAAACAGCTTTTGCCTCTGCTTGGGCAGGAAACGTTATTCCAGAGCACCGTGGCGCGGCTGGTTGATCTGTTCCCACCGGAACGAATTCTCGTCGTCACTGTTCAAGAACAGGCAAGCGAGATGCGCGCGCAGGTCGCTTCGATCCCCGAAGAGAATTATTTGATCGAACCCGCGCCGCGCGGCACAGCATCTGTTGTCGGATTAGCTGCTGCGGTGTTGAAGAAGCGTGACCCGCAAGCGGTCATGGCGGTTTTGCCATCGGATCATTTCATCCGCAACCGCGATCTATTCCATTATCTTTTGCGCGCCGCCTTCGACGTTGCGGAACATAAATATCTGGTGACGCTTGGAATCGCGCCGCTGTATCCGTCGTCGGCATACGGATATATTCAACAAGGCGAGTTACTAAAAGCTGAATTTAAGTATCCGGTCTATAAAGTTAAGCGCTTCAAAGAAAAGCCGGATGAGGAGACCGCACAGGGTTTTCTGCGTTCCGGCGATCATTCATGGAACAGCGGCATGTTTGTCTGGCGCGCGGACATGATCCTGGCCGAAATCGAAAGACAAATGCCTGCGCTGTCCGCGGCCTTGGAAAAAATCACGGCGGCGTGGAATACATCCGGCCGCGACGAAGCGCTTCGGTTGAATTGGATGGATTTGAAGAGCGAAACGGTTGATTATGCGGTGATGGAAAGAGCCGAGAACGTCGCGATCCTTCCCGCCAGCGGGCTGGGCTGGAACGATGTCGGTTCGTGGGATACGCTCTTCGATGTGTTGTTCCCTGATATCAACGGCAATGTTTCGACAACGCCCCAGCACCTGGCCATGGAAACGCACAATACATTGGTGTACGGAAACAATCACGAGCGGTTGATCGTCACGATTGGCCTGGATGATACTGTTATCGTTGATGCGGACGACGCGCTGCTGGTCTGCAAGGCTGATCAGGCGCAGAAAGTGCGCGACGTGGTCGAGCATTTGCAGAAACACAGGCAGGAGAAATATCTTTAATCACATGTCATTGCGAGTGGCGCTTTAGCGCCACGTGGCAATCTGGCTGGAGAATCAAACAGGAGATTGCCACGCTTCGCAATGACGGTGGCTGTGAATATCTTTGAGTTCTGGAGATTGAATGGAAGCTTATTGCATGAAGTGTAAAACCAAGCGGGAGATAAAGGACCCCGCTGCATCTTTTAACGCGAAAGGTTCGCCGATCACGACCGGGACCTGTCCCGTCTGTGGAACGAAACTTTATCGAATGGGCCGCACCCCCGAACATGGAGGACTGACTCCGCCTCCCAGGCCGGAGAAGATGGAAAAAATCGTGAAGCGCGATGGCAAACTGGTCATCGTCGAATCGCCGGCCAAGGCCAAAACGGTTGGCCGTTTTCTTGGCAGGGGATTCACCGTCAAGGCTTCGGTGGGACACGTGCGCGATCTGCTCAAGTCGCAATTATCCGTGGATGTCGAAAATAATTTCGAGCCGAAATATCGCGTGCCAAACGAGAAGAAGGAAATCGTCAAAGAGATCAGGCAGTTGGCGAAGAAATCAGAAGAAGTTTATCTCGCGACCGATCCTGACCGCGAGGGCGAATCCATTTCCTGGCATTTGATGGAAGCCGCGGAGATTGATCCTGCGGTTGCAAAACGTGTCACGTTCCATGAGATTACTGCGCCGGCCATTCATGACGCCTTTGCGCGTCCGCGCTCGATTGACATGGATTTGGTCAATGCCCAGCAGGCGCGTCGTGTTTTGGATCGGCTTGTGGGTTACAGCATCAGTCCGATTCTTTGGGAAAAGGTGCGGGGCCGGCTATCGGCAGGACGCGTTCAATCGGTGGCGCTCCGGCTCATCGTCGAGAGAGAACGGGAGATCGAAGCTTTCATCCCGGTCGAATATTGGACGATCCATGCCGAGTTCAAATCCGATGGGATGAAAACTGCTTTTGTGGCGAAACTGGCGAAGATGGACGACAAAGATCCCGAATTGCCGAACGAAGACGCGACCAAACCGATTCTCGCGGACATGGAAACTGCCGCGTATTCGATCACGAAAGTCAAACGCAGCGAGCGCAGACGCAAGCCGTCCGCGCCGTTCACGACTTCGACGTTGCAGCAGGAGGCCTCGCGCAAACTTGGATTCACGGCCAAGCGTACGATGGCCCTGGCGCAGGGACTTTACGAGGGCCAGGATGTCGGCAATGGCGGCTCTACCGGTTTGATCACGTACATGCGAACCGACTCGACCAACGTCTCGGAGATCGCGCAAAAGGAAGCGCGCGATTTTGTGATGAACAAATATGGCGCGGACTTCCTGCCGTCCGATCCGCCGCAATATAAGACGAGGACGATTGGCGCACAGGAAGCGCATGAGGCCATCCGGCCAACGTCGGTGGCGCGCACGCCGGAAGCGATCAAGCAGTATCTCGAACCGGCGATGTTCAAGTTGTATAACCTGATCTGGCAAAGATTTGTTGCATCGCAGATGGAAGCGGCGGTGTATGACACATTGCAGGTCGAAGTGACCGGCAAATCCGGCGGGCATGAATATTTGCTGCGGGCTTCCGGGTCCTCGGTGAAGTTCCCCGGATTCTTGGTGGTTTACGAAGAAGCCAGGAATGAAGATGTTAAATCCGAGGACGAGGAAGAAAACGTAAAAATTCCGGCGGGCGTTGCGGAAGGCCAGGAACAAAAATTGGTTCGATTGATTCCTGAACAGCATTTTACGCAGCCGCCGCCGCGTTATTCGGAAGCTTCGCTCGTGCAGGCATTGGAAGAGGATGGCATTGGCCGCCCATCCACGTACGCGCCGACGCTTTCAACGATCCAACAGCGCGGTTATGTGGTACGCGAGGAGAAACGTCTCGTGCCGACCGAGATGGGAATGCAGGTCAATGATTTGATGGTGCAATATTTCCCCGACATTGTGGATTTGAAATTCACGGCGCGCATGGAGGAAGACCTCGATATGATCGCTTCGGGCCAGGCCGAATGGACGGAAGTGATGTACGAGTTCTATCGTCCGTTTGCCGAGGATGTGAAAAAGGCCCAGGCCGAGATGCCCGTCACAAAGTCCGGGCCGGAGCCGATTGGAAGGAAATGTCCCGAAGACGGCGGCGAACTGGTCATCCGTTATGGCCGGTTTGGCAAATTCATTTCGTGCTCGAATTTCCCAGCCTGCCGTTACACCGAACCGTGGCTCGAAAAGATCGGCGTAAAATGTCCGAAGGACGGCGGCGAGCTGGTCGAGCGCAAGACGCGCAAAGGCCGCACGTTTTACGGCTGCTCGAATTATCCGACCTGCGATTTCACTTCGTGGAAGAAGCCGCTGGTTCAGCCGTGTCCGAAGTGCGGCGGCCTGCTGGTCGTCTCCAATAAGCGCGAAGCGCAATGCACGAACTGCCAGGAAACCTTTTTGCTGGAAGAGATCATTTCCGAAGCAAGCGCAGAGTGATTGCAGTTTGAGGGATAGCCTGTATAATTAGCATAGATCACACAAAGGAGCCTCCATGACGTCTCCGCTCGATCTATTGAAAAAACCGCTGGTCGTTGGAATCCTTGGGGCAGTAGCCGGGATCCTCATTGGCTTGCTGTGGGGATGGGTGATTCAACCGGTCAAATTCATTGATGCAACGCCAGCCGTCCTTCGCCCGGATCTGCAGCAGGATTATCTTCGCATGACGATCGATTCGTTCCGTGTCAACCGGGACCCGAATCTGGCTGTGCGGCGATGGAATGATCTTGGCCCTGCGGCGATTCCCGCGCTTCAGGCTGTTCAGAAAGATCCGAAGGGAATTGACCCGGTGGTGATTGCCGCGTTTGTGCAGCAGATTCAAATGGTCAATGGGCCGAACCTGGTCGGCGGCGGGTCTTCACAACCCTCCTCCGGCGCACCGATCTCTGGATTGGCTGTTGTCGGCATTGGTGTGTTGCTTGTATTGCTGGTTGGTGCGGCGGTCGCGGTCTTCTTCCTGCGCCGGCTGCTTACCAACCGCACAAGCGGCGAAGTGACGCCGTCCATGCAGGCGGCGGAGATCACGCGCGAAGCGGCCAAGACCAAAACCACCAACTTCGAGTCGATGGGGGTGGCTCCGCCCATTACACAAAACATGACCACGTATGTGCTGGGCGACGACCTTTATGACGAGTCGTTCAGCATTGATACGAGCGGCGGCGAGTTTTTGGGCGAATATGGCGTCGGCGTTTCCGAGACGGTTGGTGTGGGCGACCCGAAGAAAGTCACCGCGCTGGAAATCTGGCTCTTCGATAAGAATGACATCAAGACCGCCACAAAAGTTTTGATGAGCGCGCACGCCTTCAACGATGCGGGTTTGCGGGCGCGGCTCGAAGCGAAAGGCGAATTGATCCAGATCGAACCGCAAAAGCAGATCATGCTGGAGACGGAAACGCTTCAATTATTGGCGACCGTCGTGGATCTGCAATACGGCAACGGTTCCATGCCGGACAAGAGTTATTTCGAACGCACGACGCTCGAGCTTGCCGTCTGGCGCAAAGCGGATCAGAAGACATAAAATAGAAACTGTCCCTCCAATGTCACTCTGAGCGAAGCGAAGAGTCTCGTGTTCGCAAACTAAAAGACTCTTCGGTCGCGAAGAACGCTCCCTCAGAGTGACATGGTGTTATAACCAAACAGGCTGGCATTGCCAGCCTGTTTGGTTCTCTTCGATTTCTATCGCGTTGAGCGGAGACCGAAGGTCAAAGTCGAAACGCAGTTCTACTATTGCCCTTCGACTTCCGCCTCGCTCGCACTCGGCGTCCGCTCAGGGCGATGGCTCCTATTCAATCTTCACGATCTTGAATTTGATTTTGCCGCCGGGCGTTTCGGCTTCGACAATGTCACCAACTTTGTGATCCATGACGGCGCGGCCAATCGGGGACTCGTTGGAAATCCTGCCGTTGCGCGGGTCCGCTTCCTTCGCGCCGACGACGTGATACGTCTCAGGATCGTAATTGCCTTCCTGAATCGTTACATGGCTTCCCACGCTGACGACATCATGATTGGAATTCTTTTCGATGATGACCGCGTTTCGCAAAAGGAATTCGATTTCCTGGATGCGGCCTTCGAGGAATCCCTGGTCTTCCTTGGCTTTGTGGTAGTCGGCGTTCTCGGAAAGATCGCCCATTTGGATCGCCGAACGCAAACGCTTGGCGAGCTCCTCGCGCCGCGGGCCTTTTAATTCTGCGAGTTCGGCCTTGAGTTTTTCATGGCCTTCAGGTGTTAGATAAGTTGGTTCGGGCATAATTTAATCCTAAGGTTTTTCAAGTGGATTGAATAATTTTTGATGTTCTTCGATTGCAAAGCGATCGGTCATTCCGGCAATGTAATCGCAGATGGTGCGCTCCAGTCCGCGCTTGTCAATGAACGTTTGCACGCTGTCCGGCAGGATCGCCGGTTCGGCTTTGTAGGCGTTGAACAGGTCCGTGATGACGCGCTCGGCTTTGACCGCCATCCGCACCACGCGGTAGTGGTTATACATGTTGGCGTATAAGAAATCCTTCAGTTCGCGGTTGCGGCGCTGCGCGTCTTCGCTGTACCCGATCACATTGATTTTCAGCTTTTGAATGTCCAGCGGCGATTTGACGGCGCTGTCCTTCAGGCGCTTGTCTGTTGCCTCGATCATGTCGGTCACCATCAAGCCGACCAGCTGGCGGATCATCCGATGACGCTCGAGGTCTTCGAGCTGCGGAGCGTGCCAGTTGGAGGTCTCGGCCAGCACCTGCCATAACTCGATGCCAGCCAGCATCTGCGGTGTGATCATCCCTGAACGCAGACCGTCGTCGAGGTCGTGGGATGTGTACGCCATTTCGTCTGCGACATTGCATATCTGTGTTTCAAGGTTGCCGCGCAGGTTTGGATCGTAGGCGCGCGCGTCGGAGATGTCGTATTCGGATTCGTGCTTGACCATTCCCTCGCGGACTTCCCAGGTGAGATTCAGGCCGGGGAATTCCGGGTAGCGCTGTTCGAGTTCGGTCACGATGCGAAGCGATTGTTTGTTGTGATCGAAGCCGCCGTAATCCTTCATCAGCCGCGCCAACGCGACTTCACCGGAATGTCCGAACGGGGAATGTCCAAGGTCGTGCGCGAGGCAGATCGTCTCGACCAGGTCCTCGTTGGCGCCCAGCGCGCGGGCGAGGGTCTGTCCGATCTGCGCGACTTCGAGCGTATGCGTCAGGCGTGTGCGGAAGTAGTCGCCTTCGAAGTTGATGAAGACCTGGGTCTTGTATTCGAGGCGGCGGAAGGCCGTGGTGTGGAGGATGCGGTCGCGATCGCGTTGAAATGCGGTGCGGTAATCCGGTTCGGTGTCGAGATAGGCGCGGCCCTTGCTGTCCTTGCTGCGGACAGCGTATGGCGCGAGCGCCTTGTCTTCGAGTTCTTCGAGTTTTTGGCGGTCAAAATACATGGTAATTATGCCCTCACCCCTTGCCCCTCTCCCTGAGGGAGAGGGGATGGGGTGAGGGAGTGTGGGGCGAGTGGGGGTCGAACCCACATGGTATCGCTACCGAAGGATTTTCTTGCTACTATGGCTTGCGCCACCCTCATTTGGAGGTTTGTAGTCTGGACTTTCTCTTGACCATGGATGTCCACTTTAGGTCTCGGCCGTCAAGTCTCTACACCTTCTTCTTGCTTCCCCGATAATTGTCTGTTAATGAATGACAATTAGGACAAAGGAGTTCGATGTTCTGCAAAGAATTGTTGGTCCTGTCACCATCTTTGTGATGGAGTTCAAGCGGAATTGGTAAACCCAGCCATTTCGTTTTACCGCAATGTTCACACTGGTTTTCCTTTAGACCTTCACATAAAAGTCTGTTCTTCAATCTCCACGTGTTTTCGAGTTTGCCGTGGACTAAGATTGTATCTAAAGGACGAGTGTTGTAATGGTGGGTCTTATTCCGCAGAATGGCCTGCCCAAGGAAATGAGACGTATCCAAATTCAGGAACTGAATTTGTTTCCACACCGTCTCGTAATTTCCTCCGGCAGGGGTCAGACCAACCTTCTCCAGAACTGTTCGGATAGAGTAGGAAGTTGCCACTGCCTCTACGAGTTGATCGTCTGTGTACTTTCGCTGTTTTGGCATAGGATGTTTCCTTCTATCAGCAAGAAGCTTGGCTCGGGATTGCCATCGTTTATCGAAGGTTTTCCCGAGTTTGACCGAATTCACACAGGGAGTTTCCTACCCTGGTGCTCAAATTGTTAAAGTCCTTTGCGTCTGCCGATTCCGCCATCGCCCCGGCGTGCGCATTATTTTACCATTACACCTGCAATCGTTGAGAAGTTGCATCGTGGAATGCCAAAGAGAATAAATAAGAAGTCAGTAAACATCATTGGGAATATACATTCTCAGGAATGGCGCAATGAATCTAAATCATGATTTTGAATACTCATGTGATAAAGAGAAGTTTCATTGAGCCTTTTGTGGACTATAATTGAGCCATAACTATGGGATTAGTATAGGATTAGTACAGGATTGATGGAGCAAGTGTGGAGGGAACATGGCAAAAGTGAAGCTCAACCCGGCGCTTGAACAGGTGCGCGGGCAGTTGGCAGGGTTTGTGTACCGCGTGAGATATGGCGGGCAGACGATCTCAAAGCCGCCGGATATGTCGAAGGTGAAGTGGAGCCCGGCGCAGGTGGAACATCGACAGCGGTTCAGGCGGGCGGTGGAGTACGCACATGCCGCATTGGCAGATTCCAAAGCGCGTACAATCTATGAGAAGGAAGCAGTGCAGAAGGGCAAGCGCCCGTTCGACTTGGCTGTATCGGATTATTTCAAGGGGAGGAATTTATTGATTGAATGACAGGTGCGAGCACAGCAAATTTGAAAAGTGTGATTGTTGTTGCCATCGCCCCGGCAAAGCTAATTGTAACTTAAGGCAGTTTATCGTCAAGTCAATCGTTATTGTCCCGAGCCAACCATCCCTGAAATTTGGCAAATGCAGTATTGACCGCTGCAAGATGAATTCCTCCATGCGGTTATCTTCTCGCCTTTGCCGCAATAATTTCGACCTTGGTCAATCATACATTGCTTACCCAGGGTATCTGCTAAGTAGATGTTACAAACTAATCCTCCAACTAATGTATCATCCTCACTTTGAGCAACTAGAGAAAAGATTTCACCTGCATAAGCAGTATACGCGATTCGGAATGGCTTAGTAGTAACGTAACTTGGTGTTGCATTGCTGCTCCAATTATAGGTAACACCGTCACCAATATAACCTGCCAATTGGTTCGTGCCACCCGTATTATTTGTCCATGTAATATTCACATTCCCGCCTTCGCTTGTTGAAAATGGATTTGGCTTTGCTTCCCTGCTTACAAAGAGGACTTCATAAATTACCCATAGCTGAGGGCTTTGAGTTGCCAGAGGTGGACTTGTCCTAACTGGAGTAGGGAGATTATTTGACTGCACGCTGGTAGAGACAGGAGTGGGTAAAGTATAAATAATCACACCGACTATTAGAACGAGAAGCACGCAGATTGTTGCAGATAGTAGCCATAGAATCAGTTTTTGTGTTTTAGTCATCAGATTCCCTTCGTCTTCCCGCGCTATGTATAGCATTTCAGAATATTTGTATAATTTGGCTTTCTATCTAAAACCACATATATCGGAATAATCTTTGTTTTACCATCTATTCGCAAATGAAAAAGTAGTTCCAGATTATATGTTCCAACAATTTCGGTAACGTCGACGCCCGCATCTCTAACCATCTTTACAATTTGCATTATACGAAAATAATTACCTCTTTTGCTTTGAATATCAATTGATAAAAGTTCTGAATCTTTGTCCCAATATAATGGCTGGCTTTCTATATCCATTCCTTTTATTTCTTTTAGATCTATTGTGCAGTTTGTCCAATCGTCATTAGAATCATTCTCAATATAGATTTCATCGTATGTTGTTTCCATTCCATCATATTTGGCGGAAAGGCGTTTCTTTACGTTGAAGCCGTGCACGGTGCGCGTTTCAACAAATTGGATAACGACTGACAATAAAAGGATAGCAATCGAGATATAAAAGTAATGCTTGAACAGGCATATATCGTCTCCTTGTTTGCACCATCCAAGCTGAATCATTGCCCCGCTAATAAGGCTCTTTTCGGCAATTGCGCTCTGTATTATTAATACCGAGATGATCGAAAGCGCAATTGAGATTATAGGATACTTCTTAACTAAATTCATCCTTTACATAATTCTCCGCCCTTGATTTTACCTCGTTGGTAACGCCGCGTAGAAAGAGTTTCTTGTAGCTATTGTTGGGGTTGCGCGCTAATGGATTTCTTGGAGTGCCAATCTTTGACGAAGAACGGCAGATAAAGCAAAAGTATCGTCACAACGCCAAGCAATTCCAAATAGATAAGGTAATACGGCCACGGCGGTAATAAATCCATGATGCTGGCAGTGGCGGGCTTGGCATTGATGAACAAATAATCGCTGCCAATCGAAACGTTGACGAAATAAATGATCGACGCGTAAATATTCGCCCAAAACGCAACGCGCAACATGGACTTCCATGTGGGGCGGAAGCCTTCGACAACCGTCATGTAAATTGCCGAGGTAACGAGCAATCCGTGTGAAGTGAAGGTTTGAAAATACCGAAAATGTGGGAAGCCATACATGCCAAGGTCGGGTGTGATCAGATATTGCATCGCGCCGCCGATTCCCAAGAAGTAAGCGAATTCATAAATCGTATAGTTCTTGAAAATCAACATGAAGCCCGAAAGCCAGATCAAAATACTGCAAAGGTTCAGCGGCAGCAGGTTTTGAATATTCCATTTTCCAACCGCGATATTCCAAATGTGCCAGCTTGTTTCGGCTGTCCACAGAATGATGGCAAGCGTCCAGCGGATGTTGCGTTTTATGTTTTCGCTGGCGTTCCTGAATTGGATGAGAAAAATATTGAGTGCGAGAAGAAACGTCAGCGCGGCGATGTGCGCGACGCCAAATAATTGAAACGCGGGACCGGTGTAATTGCCTGCAAAGAATTGACTCATGTTGATGATAAAAACCCGCGCCGGTGGATTTCGACGCGGGTTACCATGTCATTGCCACGTGGCGCTTTGCGCCACTCGCAATGACATTGAATTAGAATCTGCGGCGCGCAGACGATGGAGAACATAAATCGTTGTCGAGAATAACGCAATTGCATTTCCCTGATGGATCAGTGCAATCGCAATTTGAACGTGGGAAATAACCACGAGAATGCCCAGAGTGATTTGAACCAGCACTAAAGCGATCACAACATTGATTCCAGTCATGACTTCGTGCGGAAATTTCTGGCTAAGTGTTTGGTTAGCTTTGCGAATTACGAAGTAAATCAGAATCGCGACGATCAATCCAACAAAAGCAAACCAGCGATGAATAAACACAACTGTTAGCGGCGCATCAACGAGGTTGAGCGCGGCGGGCTGAAGCTGACTGAGCAAACCAGTCGGAATCAGCTGGCCGAGCATCAGCGGCCAGGTGTCGGAAATATACCCGGCTTTGAGTCCGGCTGTGAAACTTCCGTAAACGATTTGGATCAAAAGAACAATCAAACCGCCCAAAACTATTTTGCTCGCAAACGACCATTTGACTTTTTTGCTGTAATCGGGAAAACCATACAGGTGGCCGAGCGCCGTCCATAACGAGATGCCAATCAACGTCAGGGCCATGAGCAGATGACTGGCCAAAAGATAATGACTCACCGCCGGTTGATCCACGAGTCCCGAGGCGACCATGATCCAACCCAGAATCGCCTGCGCCAAAAACAGAATTCCCATCACAACGTAGAGTCCGACTTCTTTCCATGGGATCGTCTTCTTGAAAACAAAGACAAAGAACGGGATGGCGAAGATAAATCCGGCGAGGCGCGCGATGAAGCGATGAAACCACTCGATCATGAAAATCTCCTTGTATTGATCGAGCGTCATGGCGTAATTGACTTTTTGAAATTCGGGCGTGAGCTGGTAGCGGGCGAATTCTGTTTGCCAGGCCTGCTGGTTGAGCGGGGGAACGGCGCCCATTACGGGATTCCATTCCGCGATGGAAAGGCCCGAACGCGTCAGGCGGACGAAGCCGCCGAAGATGACAAGAAACACTGCGACCGATCCGAACGCGAAGATCCAGATCATCACAGCGCGGTTTTGAGTCTTTGGCATTTTCTCTCCAGGTCAATGAGTTGGAGAGATTATAGCATTGCGCGAATGGAATACCATTCTTTGGCGCCTGCACGCGACGCCTGTTACCTGCAAAAGGCCCGATTCAGTTCGATGCTTTCGGTCAAGTCAACCACTTCGCCGGGAGTCAGTGTGCGCGTGGTTTCGAGGATGATCGTATCGCCGTTGTGTCCCACGCTTTCATAGTGACCCTTCAAACCGGCATGATTTAAGATTTCACCGCCATTCGCCTGGAACGCCGATGGAACTTCACTTTCGTGGAATATGGCGTTGTACGGGCATTCGGGAATACATGCGCCGCAATCAATGCAGGCCGCAGGATCAATATAGTAGTTGGGCCATTGTTCGACTGGCGAACCTTCTTTGATGCACTCCACCGGGCAGGCAGCCAAGCAGGCATTATCCCGCAGGCACAAGCTGGTAATTACGTGTGTCATTTTTAGCCTCCGAATATCGCCTGGCATGCAATGCCAGCGTTGATCATCCGGTCGTTCCCTCCGCAGGAAAGTTACGGGAAATGAGCCGGTTTTCACAAAAAACGAAAGACCCCGGCGCTTTGTTGCATCTATTTTTTGCGGCAGGATTTCCTGCTGGCGCGGGTTATTCCGTGCTTATGTAACTCATCTTACGCAGCGAGCGGGGATAAATCCCCTTCTCAGGGCTTAGAAGCTGTCGCCGCGGCGACGCCTGCGGGCTGGCGTAACGAGTGGCGCCTTGGCGCCACTTTCATGGGCTGAGGCAGGGATTGATCCCGCCGAAACGAGCCGCTGCGTACCATCAGTTATGTAATTTCCTCATATTAGATTCATCTTCGCCTTAGAAAAAGGCGCTAAAGTGAATTGTCGGGTATCTTTCTTTGTTTATTTACTGGTGAAAAGATGGATGAAGCTCCTGTGCCGCGTTGGGACTCCTGGCGAAACCGCGCAAAAAAGGTTGGGGCAATGACAAAGACCGCGGCTCCGTTCGCCGCGGGAGTTTTGGCGGCTCTTGCCGCGATTCTGCTCTACAATATTTTATTTCCCGCGCCGCGCCCGTTGACCACACAGGATGTCAACAATACCGTGAATCAGGTTCTCGCATCAGCGACGCCTCCGCCCGCATTTTCAGAACGCGTATATCGAATCATCCAGCCGTCTCTGATCTTGATTCAAACTCAATACGCCGGAGCGGGCAGCCAGCCGGATCACGGCCTCGGCAGCGGTGTCATCGTGGACGATGCGGGCGACATCCTGACGAGCCTGCACGTTGTCGCGAACGCGACCGAAGTCCGGGTGACGTTTGCGGATGGGACGCAATCAGCCGCGCAGGTGACGGTCAAACAGCCGCAGAATGATATCGCCGTCTTGCGCGCGGACCAGCCTCCGGCGCAGATCGTCCCGGCTGTGCTGGGGAATCCAAATGCGATGCGCATTGGTGACGAAGTGTATGCGGTTGGGAATCCGTTCGGTTTGTATGGCTCGATCAGCGCGGGCGTGATCTCTGCTTTCGACCGCAGTTTCCAGCCAACCGGCAGCGACGTCAAACTTCAAGGCTTGATTCAGATAGATGCCGCGGTGAATCCTGGCAATTCGGGCGGCCCGCTTCTCAATCGCGACGGCCAGGTGATCGCCATCGTGACCGGGCTGGTCAACCCAACCGACCAGGATGTTTTCATCGGCATCGGCTTTGCCACACCGATCACAGCCGCGGGCGGCGCGGCCGGCCTGCCGCCGGATTAGTTTGAGAATCTCACTTTACGCAGCGAGCGGGGATCAATCTCGCCGAAACGAGCCGCTGCGTAACATCAGTGAGAATGTCACCCTGAGCGTGGCGAAGGGTCTCTCCCGTGACACGCGAGATTCTTCGCTTCGCTCACATCGTTCCGATGTCCTTCGGGAGAATGACACTATGTAGGTGAATTGGAAGTTTCTGAATGCAATCGTTCAGCTAAAAAAGAATCAGGAGAGAGACAATGGATCAGCATACGAATCCCGACGGCAGGAAGCCAATGGAACGCGTTCTGTATGAAGTCAAGAAGATCATCGTTGGGCAGGATCACCTGCTCGAGCAGATGATCGTGGCTTTGCTGGCGCGCGGGCATATTTTGGTCGAAGGCGTGCCGGGTCTTGCCAAGACGATGGCGATCAAAACGTTGGCGGAGGCGATTGGCGGCGAGTTCAAACGCATCCAGTTCACGCCCGATCTGGTCCCCGCGGATTTGATCGGCACGCGCATCTACAATCAAAAGACCGGCGAGTTCAACACATCGCTCGGCCCGGTCTTTACGAATTTATTGCTCGCGGATGAAATCAACCGCGCACCGGCAAAAGTCCAAAGTGCGCTGCTCGAAGTGATGCAGGAACATCAGGTCACGATTGGACGCGAGACGTTCAAGGTGCCGAATCCATTTCTCGTGCTTGCGACTCAAAATCCAATCGAGACCGAAGGGACGTACGCATTGCCAGAAGCGCAGGTGGATCGCTTCATGCTGAAAGTCCTTGTGGGCTATCCCGATAAAACCGAAGAGTTCGTCATCGTCGAACGAATGACTAGCGCCTTGCAGGCTGTTCAAAAAGTTATAACGACTGATCAATTGCTTGGCCTGCAAGTGGAAGCTGACAAAGTTTTCGTTGACCCGGCGCTCATCGAATATGCCGTTCAACTTGTCACCGCGACGCGCAATCCGCAGGATTATGGCTTGAAGGAATTGCAGCGTTACATTCTATTCGGCGCAAGCCCGCGCGCTTCGATCAATTTGATTCTCACCGGGCGCGCGCTGGCCTTCGTGCGCGGACGCGATTACCTGCTGCCGCAAGACGTTCTCGACATGGCGCTGGATGTGATGCGTCATCGTCTCGTGCTTTCGTATGAAGCGCTTTCCGATAACGTGACCAGCGACGATATTCTGAAAAAGATTTTCGACCGCATCCCGATTCCCGTGGTGCCTTTGCATGAGCACACCGACCGCTACGCAGGCAGCAACGCCTGAACGAATCTTGCAGCGCCTCGACTGGCAGGTGATCCGCCGCCTCGATGGTTTGCTTCAGGGCGACTATCGCACGCTGTTCTATGGCTATGGCGTGGACTTTGCCGATTTGCGCGAATACCAGCCGGAAGATGACGTCCGTTACATTGACTGGAACGTGACGGCGCGCATGAACACGCCGTATGTCCGGCAATACGTCGAAGACCGCGAGATCACCGCGTGGTTTCTGCTCGATCTCAGTCCATCCGTTGACTTTGGAACCGTGAACAGTTTGAAGCGCACGGTGCTGATTGATTTCGTCACGACGCTGGCGCGGCTGTTGACGCGTCACGGCAACCGCGTCGGCGCGATGTTTTATGACAGCCAGCTCGAGCGGACCATTCCCGCACGCGGCGGCCGGGACCAGGTGTTGATTCTGATCAATCAGTTGATCAAGCAGCCGCAGCTGCCGCGCGCTCCCTTCACCAATCTGACGCCTTTGCTCGAAGCCGGGTTGAATGCGATCAAACGGCGTTCGCTGGTTTTCGTCATCTCTGATTTCATCAGCGAGCCTGGCTGGGAGAAGCCATTGCGATGGATGAACCAGCGGCATGAAGTTCTCGCGATTCGGTTGTCCGATCCGCGTGAAACTGAATTGCCGGACATCGGCCCGATCCTCATGGAAGATGCGGAGACCGGCGAGCAGCTTTACGTGGATACGCACGACAAAAGATTCCGTCAGCGATTTGCAGCAGCGGGCAGACAACGTGAAGCCAATTTGAGCGAAGCCTTCCAGCGCGCCGGCGTGGATGTATTGCCGCTTTCCACGCAGGATGATTTGGTGCGCGCGATCGTCCGCTTTGTTGCGCTGCGAAAAGCCTGCACTGAGCGAAGCCGAAGTGAGCGCCGGAAGTGATTATGACGTTTATCTGGCCCTCCATGCTTTGGTTGCTACTGCTGATTCCGCCTGGCGTTCTTGCATATCTTCAGATTCAAAAGCGGCGAAAGAAGCTCATCGAAAAGTTCAGCAGCCTGGGATTATCACAACAGACCGAGCCGCGCAAACATGTGCCGCCCGCGATCTTTTTGTTTTCGCTTGCCGTGCTGATTTTTGCGTTGGCGCGGCCGCAGGCAGTGGTCAGCCTGCCAAAACAGGAAGGCACGATCATCCTGGCATTCGACGTGTCGGGCAGTATGGCCGCGGATGATCTCAAGCCGACGCGCCTCGACGCGGCCAGGGCTGCCGCGCAGGATTTTATTAAACGGCAGCCGCCCTACGTCCAGATCGGAGTCGTGGCGTTCAGTGATTCCGGATTTTCGGTCCAGCTTCCGACGAATGACCAGGGCGCGATCCTGGCCGCCATCCATCGCCTGACGCCCCAGCGCGGCACGGCCATCGCGAATGGCATTCTTGTTTCATTGAAGGCGATCCATCCAGTTACATCGCCGCCGTCCGAGTCATACACCATTTTGACTCCCGTCCCCGCGCCAACGCCGACGCCGGTTCCGGCCGGAACGTACACGAACGCCGCGATCGTGTTGTTGACCGATGGCGAGAATAATGAAAATCCTGACCCGCTCGCAGCCGCGCAACAAGCTGCAGATCGCGGCGTGCGGATTTATACCGTTGGCATTGGCAGCGTGACCGGGACGAATGTTCACATCAACGGCTTTACTTTGCACACGCAGCTTTATGAAGATCCGCTGAAACAAATTTCGCAGATCACAGGCGGAACCTATTACAACGCCCAAAGCACGGAAGAGCTGATCAAGATTTACGACAATCTCAACACGCAGCTATCCATCAAACCGGAAAAGACAGAACTTACTTCCATCTTTGCAGGTGCCGGCATGCTTGTTTTGCTGGTCGGTGGTTTGTTCTCGCTTTTATGGTTTGGAAGACTGCCGTGATATTTCCAAGCTGTGCGCCGCACCATATTTATTGGGATGGTTCTCGACGGAATCCTGGCTCGCTAAACTGGTTCCTGCCAATCTATTTGGTGCGACGCACATCGGTTAAAAAGTTTAGAGGCTGAAATGACATTCCTTTGGCCCGGCTTCCTTTTCCTTTTGCTGCTGATTCCCGTGTTGATCGCCGCCTATATTTTGATCCTTCGACGACGGCGGCGATCCGGGATTCGATTCTCGAGCCTGGCTTTGGTGCGTGATGCGATTCCAAAGCAATCGCTTTGGAGGCGGCATTTGCCGTTCGCTTTATTTTTGCTTGCGCTCGCAGGATTGATCGCGGCGCTGGCGCGGCCGGTTGCGATCATCAGCGTTCCCGTTGATCAGACCACGATCGTCCTCACCATTGATGTTTCGCGCAGCATGTGTTCGACGGATGTTAAGCCGACGCGGCTGCAGGCAGCGGAAGCCGCTGCACTTTCATTTGTTCAGAGACAGAAGGGCGGTACGCAAATTGGACTGGTGGCGTTCTCCACGTTTGCGGAGCTGATCCAGCCGCCGACAACGGATCAGGAAATGCTGCAGACCGCGATCGAAAGCCTGACGGTGGGGAGCAGGACGGCCATCGGCAGCGCCATTCTCAAGGCCATTGATGCAATTGCGGAGATGGACAAGAATGTCCCGGCCAGCGTAGATCCGGCGACAGGGGTCGAGCCGACGCCGGTGCCTAAGGGCGCGTATGTGCCGGACATTATCATCCTGCTTACCGACGGCGCAAGCAACACCGGGCCTCTTCCGACAGATGCGGCGCAGCAAGCGGTTGATCGCGGCATCCGGATTTACACAATTGGCTTTGGAACGCCGAATGGGTCGGAATTTGCAAGCTGTCAGAGCAGCGATCCATTCGGTGGATTCGGGGGCTTTGGCGGCAGGCAGCCCGGCGTCGCGCCGCCGTTTGGGTTCAACGGATTTGGCAGCGGCTTCGGCGGATTCCGTCGAGGCATTGACGAAGCGACGCTAAAGCAAATCGCGTCCATGACGGGCGGGCAGTATTATTCGGCGTCCAGCGCGGGCGAACTTCAAAATGTTTTTCGAAGCCTGCCAACGTATCTGATCGCTAGGCATGAGACCACGGAGATCAGTGTATTTTTTACGGCGATCGGTGCCGCTCTTGTGCTGCTCGCCATGTGGCTCGCGCTGCGCTGGCATCCGCTTTCCTGACGACAGAGATGGTTTTACGATCCCTGAGAAAGTGTTTTTGAAATTCATGAATAGACTCAGGCATGTCATTCTGAGTGGCGCTTGGCGCCACGAAGAATCTTGCTTTTTCAGCTGGTTTTCCATTTAAAACTCTGAGATTCTTCGTAGTGCCCCGCGTGTGCGGGAGCGCCACTCGGAATGACAAATTGAAACAATGATTTTGATTTTTAGGCTCTCCCGCTTTTAACGGGAAAGCCAAATCCTCAGCCACGAATTTTTTGGAGACATTCGCGACAATTCGTGGAATTCGTGGCAAAGAGCTGTTAAGTTTATTGCTCGTCCCGCTGGAAAAGGTAGAGCCGATTTTTAAAACACTCTCTGGGGCGGCAGATCAACAATATCTATACAAATTTCGATGGCCCGCTCGAGGTTTTTCTGTCATATCGTTTGTTGTGACAAATGACACGTGACCTGGCATTGCAAAGTTTGTTATAGTAGCCATAATAGTCATCAGAGGTCTGACCTCTGATGACAGGTTGCGAAGCCCACATGACTCCCGGGTTGCGAAGGATCAAAACGACTCACGCGTCCCTTCATCATCAGGCACAGTTCTATCTGCGCGATCTGATTCGGAACGGCGTGTACCAGCCCGGACAGCGACTGCCGCCCGAGGGGGTCTTTGCAGAACAGCTGGGGATCTCGCGTCCCACTTTACGTGAAGCGCTTTATAAGTTGGAAATGGAGGGGCTGATCGTTCGCAAACACGGCGTGGGGACGTACGTTTCGCCGTCTTCCGCGAATCCGCTCGACAGCGGTTTGGAAGTGCTCGAGAGCATCGAACACATCGCCGGCCGCATGGGGCTGAAAACAGAAATGGGGGATTCGAAGATCGAAGAACGGATGGCAACACCCGCCGAAGCCGCCGCATTGGAATGCAATCCGAATGAAAAGGTTTTGTCCGCCGTTCGCATCATTCTCGTGGACGCCAAGCCGGTTGCCCATCTTTCAGATGTGTTGCCAATCCGATTCATGCGAAAGCAGGAGCTTGGCCCGAGGTTTCGCGGCTCCGTTCTCGACATCCTGTTGAAACGCGGCCAGCCCGGCCTGTCTTTTTCGTTTACCCGATTGGCTGCCATCGCCGCTGACAACGAACTGGCGCGCCAGCTCGAAATCCCGCACAAGACTCCATTGTTGAAGATGGAGGCAAAATTGTTCGCCCTGGATAATTCGGTGGTGGATTATTCGGTCAGTAAATTTGTTTCGGATTTTTTTGATTTCCATGTAATCCGGCGTATTGGTAAATAACGCCCTGAAACACGGCGCTCATGCCGGCTATAATAAGTCAATTTTACGATTGAGCCACATTTCAGTTCTGCATCGGAGAAGAATTTATGCAAGCCAAGAAAGCAGCCAGCAAACCGCCTTCTCTTCGCCGCCCAATATTTGATTGGAGCAATATTGTGTTGCACTTCCTGCTGCCTTTGGCGGGGGTCCTGGCTGCCCTTTTGATCGGCGCCGTCATGCTGATCATCCTGCGGGCTGATCCGGTTGCCGCATATGCGGCAATGGTCAACGGCGCGGTGGGCAGCGTTTCGGGAATCACACAATCCCTGGTGAAGGCGACTCCCTTACTGCTGGTTGGCCTGGGGATTTGTATTGCATTCCGCGCCAACGTCATCAACATCGGTGGCGAAGGGCAGATCATTCTGGGCGCCATTGTGGCTACCTGGTTTCCTCTGACTTTCAGCGCCTGGCCCGGCTGGTTGTTGATCCCGGTTACTCTGATCCTCGGTTTTTTGGCCGGGGCCGCCTGGGGTTTTGTTCCTGGCATTCTAAAGGCGCGCCTGCGCGTCAATGAAATTTTGAGCACGATCATGATGAATTCGATCGCGCAGCAATTCATGTACCTGCTCATTCGCGGACCGTTGATGGATCCCGCTGGAATTGCTGCGGGCACGTTTCTGGCTCAATCCGCGCGGATCCCGGAACAGGCTACGCTGCCTCGCCTGATCCCTCAAACGCTGCTGCACGCGGGAGCGATCCTGGCGCTGGCGCTGGCGGTTTTGGTCTATTTCTTTCTGTGGCGCACCACCATTGGTTATCGTATTCGAGCAGTGGGTTTGAACCCGGATGCCTCTCGTTATGCCGGGATTAACGTTCCGTTTTATCAGGCCCTTTCGATGACGCTGGCAGGAGGCTTTGCCGGCCTGGCAGGCGCGATTGAAATCATGGGTGTGCAGCATCGTTTATTGGACGGCATCACCAGCGGTTATGGCTTTACCGGGATCGTGGCGGCTTTGCTGGGCAGCCTGCATCCATTGGGTTTGATCCCTGCCTCCATCCTGTTTGGGGGGCTGTTGGTGGGCGCGAATGAAATGCAGCGCGCTGTGCAGGTGCCATCCTCTTTAATTAATGCCATTCTTGGTTTGATCGTGCTTTTTGTATCCGGGTCAGCGCTCTGGTCGCGGCGCTGGGAAGCTCGACGCAGGCTGGGCGTGCAAAGCGGAGAGGAGAAGTCATGAACGATATCGCTTCTGCCGGCGTCTTGGGCGGCATTCTGATTTCGATGATTCGCCTGGCTACGCCATTCCTCTACGCGGCCGTCGGCGAAACTTTTGCACAGACCTCCGGCGTGGTGAACCTCGGCGTGGACGGCATCATGCTGCTCAGCGCGTACGGCGCATTTTATGTGGCGCTGAACACCGGCAATTTGTGGCTTGCCCTGCTGACTGCTGCGGCCATTGGATTGTTGATGGGGTTATTGATGTCCTTCATCAGTGTTACGCTCAAGGCGGAACAGGGCATCAGCGGCATCGGCTTGTATATGTTTGGGCTTGGCATGTCCAGCCTTTTGTTCAAGATCACCATCGGCACGGTAAAAACAATTGACGGGTTCCAGCCGGTCAAAATTCCGCTGTTGGGGAATATTCCCGGAGTCGGCCCAATTTTATTTACTCACAGCCTTCCGGTTTATGGCGCCTTTCTATTGGTGCCGATCGCGTGGTGGGTATTGGACAAGACAACGCTGGGGCTCAAAATCAAATCGGTCGGACAAAATCCCGCAGCCGCCGATTCGCTCGGGATCAACGTGGACCGCATCCGTTATTTCAGCGTTTGTCTTGGCGCGGTGCTGGCCGGACTCGCGGGCGCATCGTTATCCACCGCGTTGGTTGATCTATTCCAGGATAACTTGACCGCCGGGCAGGGGTTCATCGCTGTGGCCCTGGTTTATTTCGGCGGGTGGAATCCGTGGGGTGTGCTGGGCGGCGCTTTGCTGTTTAGCGTTGTCAATTCGATCCAGTTGTGGATGCAGGTTCTGGGTGTTAAGATTCCGTCCGATGTGGCAGTCATGCTCCCTTATCTGCTGACGATCGCTGCATTGACCGTGACCGTCAACCGGGTGCGCCAGCCGGCTGCGCTCAACAAGCCCTTTGAAAGAGGCGAGAGTTAATCCCTGCAGCAAGGAGGTGGAAGGATCGGCATAAAGATATGAAATCTGGTGTTACCGCTGGCCATCGGGCCAGCCATTGGAGTAACGTGAAAGTCAAAAGATTCTTCTACAGGAGGAAGAAATGAAACACAAGAGTATGTTGTTTGTGGTCGCATTGCTGGTTGCCATGCTGGCCGTTGCTTGTGGGCCTGCAGCAACTCCAGCGCCCACCGCTGCGCCGGCCACCCAGGCTCCGGTCGCGACCGAAGCGCCGGCCGCCGCGCCGACTGCTGCTCCAGCCGCAAAGCCGTTCCGCATTGCCGTCATCATGCCGAGCGCGACGAATGATGCGGCGTTCAGCCAATCCATGTGGACCGCGTTGCAATCGGTTCAGAAGGACATGGGCGGTCCGTCGGCTCTCGAGATCGCTTACACGGATAACTTGTTCAGCGTGCCGGATGCGGCGGCGGCCATCCGCGATTATGCCAGCAAGGGTTATGACATTGTGATTGCCCACGGCTCGCAATATGGCTCCTCGGTGCAGGATATCGCCCCGGATTTTCCCAACACAACCTTTGCGTGGGGAACGGATGTCAATACGTTCGGCATGAAAAATGTATATGCCTACACCGCCGCTGCGGAAGAAGGCGGCTATATCAACGGCGTGATGGCGGCCAAGCTGACCAAGAGCAAGATCATCGGCGTGACCGGCCCTGTCGAAGTCGGTGATGCAAAAACCTACATTGATGGATTCGTTCAGGGCGTGGCTTCGGTGGATCCGAGCATCAAAGTCAACAAGACTTGGACCGGCTCGTTCTCCGATGTGGCTTTGATGACGGCTGCCGCCAAGACCCACATTGCTGCCGGCGCCGATATCCTGACCGGTTCATCGCAATCTGTCGTCGGTTCGATTGGCGCAGCCAAGGACGCGGGCAATGTCTTGTGGTTCGGCACGCAAGCCGACCAGGCTTCGCTGGCCCCCAATCTGGTAGTTGCCAGCCAGGTTTATGACTGGACTGCAATGCTCAAGGATATGATTGCAAAGCACCAGGCTGGAACGTTGGGCGGCACTGTGTACACGCTAACACTCAGCAACGGCGGTTTGAAGATTGCCTACAACCCCGGCTACAATTTACCTGCTGATGTCAAAGCGGCCGGTGATGCGGCCATCAAAGGAATCCAGGACGGCTCGATAAAGGTCAATCCGTAATTGACCAGGATTTACATTCTCTCTCCTGCAAATCATCGCAGGAGAGAGAACGATTTAAAGTTTTTGCAGATCAAGCTTTGAGTAACAGTGGCGTGTTATGAAATCTGAGAGTCAGAACATCAAAAGCCGGCGTATTCAACATGTCGAAATGCGGAATATTGTCAAGCGCTTTCCGGGCGTGTTGGCAAACTCCAGGGTTTCGTTCGACGTTCACGCGGGGGAAATTCACGCGCTGCTTGGAGAAAACGGCGCGGGCAAAAGCACGTTGATGCGGCAGTTGTACGGACTGTATCAGCCGGACGAAGGCGAAATCGTCATTGACGGCAGGCCTTATGTTTTCCGTTCGCCCGCGGATGCGATTCGCGCCGGGATCGGGATGATCCACCAGCACTTCATGCTGGTTCCAACGCTGACGGTCACGCAAAATGTGGCGCTCGGACTCCGGTCTTCGCGCGAGCCGCTTCTCGATCTGGATAAAGTCACCCGGCGCATTCAGGAACTTTCTGAAGCGTATGGATTGAAAGTGGATCCGCACGCTTTCGTCTGGCAGCTTTCCGTCGGCGAGCAGCAGCGCGTCGAAATCATGAAGGCTTTGTACCGCGGCGCCAGCCTGATCATCCTGGACGAGCCGACCGCCGTGCTGACTCCGCAGGAGGTCAATGATCTGTTTGCGACTCTGCGCCGCATGGTTCAGGAAGGTCATTCGCTGGTTTTCATTTCGCACAAATTGCACGAAGTGATGGACATCAGCGACCGCATCACGGTCCTGCGCGATGGAAAGGTGATCGGCACGCGTCCGACGCGCGAAGTGACCCGCGACGAATTGGTCAGGATGATGGTCGGGCGCGAACTCAAAGAGCTTGAGCCGCGTCCGCTCAAGCCGGGGCCGGCCGCGCTTAAGATAGAAGGACTGAAAACCGTGGGGGATCGCGGCACCGAGTCCCTGCACGGGATTGATTTGCAGATCCATGCCGGTGAAATCCTTGGACTGGCGGGCGTCTCCGGCAATGGGCAGCGTGAACTGGCTGAATGTCTGGCCGGGATGCGGAAAGCGATCGCTGGAAGAATAACGGTTGGACAAAACGACATTACCGCATCCACGCTCAATCAGCGAATTGATGCAGGGATGGCTTACATTCCCGAAGAGCGGATGCGCGATGGAGCTATCCGTGAATTTTCAGTGGAAGAGAATATCTATCTGCACGATCATTCGTCCGCCCAATATACACATGGCATCTTTCTTGATTTCCCGCGCATGGAGTCTCATGCTGTTGACCTGGTGGATGAATTTACGGTAAAAACGCCGAGCCTCGATACGCCGCTCAAGAATCTTTCCGGTGGAAATATTCAAAAGCTGATTATGGCGCGCGAACTTTCGCGCCGGCCCGAGGCTCTGATCGCGGCCCAGCCCACGCGCGGCGTGGACATCGGCGCGACGGAATACATCCATCAGCGCCTGCTTGCGCAGCGCGAAGCGGGAACGGCCATCTTGTTGATCTCAGAAGACTTGGATGAAATCCGCACGCTGTCCGACCGCATCGCGATCATCTATGAAGGCAGGATCGTTGGCGTTGTCCAGCGCGGGCAAGCCACCATCGAGCAGATTGGCTTGATGATGGCGGGCATCTCGATGAAAGAGGCCATGCATGGTTGAGCAGAAAATTCAGGAAAAAATCTGTTGAAGCACTCATACAATAAAAAGCGCCGATAAAGGTTTCGGCGCTTTTTAATTCCTGGCTCTACCGTTTCCAGCGGGACGAGCAATAAACTTAACAGCTCTTTGCCACGAATTCCACGAATGGTCGCGAATGTCTCCAAAAAATTCGTGCGAATTCGCGAAATTCGTGGCTGAGGATTTGGCTTTCCCGTTAAAAGCGGGAGAGCCTAATATTACAGCGCAAGGTCGAGCAATCGTTCCCTGCCAATTCTCCCTCACCCTTTCCCTCTCCCAAAGGGAGAGGAGACTCCCTTCCCCATTCGGGGGAAGGGTTGGGGATGAGGGCGAAAACGG
>JAJYLQ010000029.1 GCA_021787595.1 Chloroflexota bacterium
CGCATCTCTGGAATAAACCAGATTCCACCGATGGCTACTCTGGTAACCCAACGCGCCCGTGAACTTAACCTCGGCGGGTCGTGGGTTGCTGCTTAGCCTTCGTCCCCCCAATTATTGAGATGATACCAAACTAGCCTGAAAGAGGTTTGAAGGTCGTCATATACATCTTAAAAAAACAAGGTAGCAACTTGGGTTAAATAAGAAATTGGAGGCGCTTCGCGACACGCATCCGAGTCTCTTTATGCGCCATGCGGTTTGACGCGCCGCCACAAGCCCGCGGCATAAATGATCACCGCACCAACTTCGAGGACGCGTCCAATTAGTATTACAGCGCAAGGTCGAGCAATCGTTCCCTGCCAATTCTCCCTCACCCTTTCCCTCTCCCAAAGGGAGAGGAGACTCCCTTCCCCATTCGGGGGAAGGGTTGGGGATGAGGGCGAAAACGGTAGAAAAGCCATGAGCAGAACCCTCAAAGCTCTAACTTTGCGCTGTAATATTAGAAAAGCAACTGAAATCCAAAGCTCCAACGCAACAATCCAGATACCCGCGTTCAAAAGCATGAACGAAACCCAAATCAACTTTTCGTTTCCTCGCGAGCGCGGCAAGCCCAATCCAAAACGCGGAAAGATCCAGAAGGCCACACTCATCGCCAACTGGACCAGCCAGCCGACCCGCAAGAACTCCATGTGGATTGGAAGGAGGGTCATGATCGCAGGATCATACGAGATTCTGTCCCGGGCCAGCGCCAGCGCGCCGAGCGTAAAGCCGGCCAGCAGATAAACCATCGAAGCGCGCACAAGCGGAGTGTGCCGTTCCGCAAGCAGTTCATTCAGCATGGTTCAGCTCCCATTTGCTCGCATTCCTTTCCCCTGATGCAACAATGCTTCTCATAGCAACATTTTCCGTGATGCAATTCGGATATTGACTTCCGTTTTTCAAAATGCTACAATGATCCAAGCAGTCCAGACAGGTGGTTTATTTCGTCTTATCAAGGAAAGGAGTTGCGCAATGAAGCTTGGCGGCTATGCAAACAATCTTGCATGGGTGGACTTGACCACAGGCAAAGTCGAATTCAAACCTGTTCCCGAGGACGATGCCCGCAAGTATATCGGTGGGCGCGGCCTGGGCGTGAAGTTCGTCTTCGACAACGGGCCAAAGGTGGACCCACTCTCCCCCGATAATATTTTGTGCTTCATGAACGGACCTCTGACCGGATCGGAAGCCAACATGAGTGGACGCATGGCAGTGGTGACAAAATCGCCTCTGACCGGAACGATAACTGATTCGCATCACGGAGGCTGGTCAGCTGCCCGTTTGCGCTGGGCTGGTTACGATGGGCTGATCTTCAAGGGAAGATCCCCGAAGCCAGTCTACGTTTATATCCACGATGGAAAATTTGAAATTTTGGATGCGGCGGAAGTATGGGGGAAGACAGTTCATGAAACAGTAAAGTTCTTCAAGGATAAATATGGCGAAAAAGATCTGACGGTTATCGCCATCGGCCCGGCAGGCGAAAAACTGGTCAAGTTCGCCTGTTGGATGAACGAAGACGATCGCGCCAGCGGACGCGGCGGCACCGGCTGTGTCGGCGGCTCGAAGAATCTCAAAGCCATCGTGATCAAGACCGAGAAAAAGATGGTCAAAGCCGCCAACCGCGAAGCGTGGAAGCCTGCTCATGAGCGCGCATTGAAAGTGATTATGGCGCCAGAGAACATCACCAGTCCGCGCAAAGGCGGTCTCTCGGTTTATGGAACCAATGTGTTGATGAACATCACCAGCAGCATTGGCGGTCTGCCAACCAAGAACAGCACCCTGACCTCTTACAGTGAACATGCTGAGAAGATCAGCGGCGAATACGTCAAGGAAAACCTGCTGGTGGATGACCCGACCTGCCACGCCTGCCCGGTGGCTTGCAAGAAGGAAGTCGAAGTAAAGGACGGGCCGTACAAAGGTCTGCACATGGAGTCAGTCGAGTACGAACCGGCCTGGTCGGTGGGCGCCAACTGCGGCAATGACGATGCCCGCCTCGTAGCCAAGATGATCGATCTGTGCAACGATTTTGGAATGGATGCCATTGAGATTGGCCATCCGCTCTCGATCTGGATGGAAGCCAGCGAAAAAGGCTACACCAACGGCGATGGAAAACTTAATTGGGGCGATCCTGATGGCATGACCCGGGCCGCCGAAATGATCGCCAAACGTGAAGGACTTGGCAATATCATGGCCGAGGGCGCCGATGCCATAGCCAAACATTTTGGACATCCCGAACTCGCAATGACGGTCAAAGGCCAGGGCATTCCGGCTTACGATCCGCGCGGCATCAAAGGCATCGGCCTGGGTTATGCCACAAGCAATCGCGGCGCCTGCCATTTGCGCGCCTACACGCCCGCATCCGAATTGGGTGTCATGCCATTCGGCACGCTCAAGACAGATCCGCTCGAGTGGAAAGGCAAGGGAGAACTGGTCAAGATCTTCCAGGACATTCACGCCTTCTCCGACAGCATGGACTTGTGCAAGTTCAGCGCGTTTGCAATGGGCACAGAGGAATATGCTGCACAGTATTCCGCCATGATCGGCGTTCCGTTCACAACAGCGGATGTTCTGAAAACCGGTGAGCGCATCTATAACCTGGAGCGATTGTACAATAACATGAACGGCTTCCGCGAAGGCAGCGACTATCTGCCCAGGCGCTTCACCGAGGAAGCCTCGACCATGCCAGGCTCGATAGGCCACGTCAGCGAACTCCCCCAGATGCTGGCAGATTACTACAAGGCCCGCGGCTGGGAAAACGGTGTTGTTCCCGAAGCGAAGTTGAAGGAATTGGAAATCGCGTAAACTCGGCGGACCGTGATCAGAAAACGACGCGTCCCTGCAGATGCGTCGTTTTTTATTTTTCGCCTCTTCTTCGACCTCAAACCTGCTCTCGGTAAATTGATTTTTCCCTCCCCGCCAGCTTTCCTTTTTCATCCTTCATCCTTTAGTTACGCCCCTGCCCTGAGTATTTTCATACCAAAGTGTTCGAGGAAATCTTTGGCGATAGGGTCATCGAGTTCCATGGTCAGACGAGTTTGACCGACTTCAAGCGAACCAAGCCGATAAGGTTCCATGTGCTCAAGAGTTACGATCCAACCCTCGCCGCGGACAATGTTCTCTCCTGTGAGAACACCCCCAAGTTCCTGCAAATATTCCTCGAGCAGAAAACAAGGAATGCCCCGCAATTCACGGACAAGGGTTTGCATTAACCGCCGCCAACGGGCGGGAAGATATCCACTTTGTCATCGAGATGGACAAGGGTATTCATCTTATCTTCCAGATAAATCGCTTCGCGGCCATTGATAAAAAATTTCATGTGATCCTGAAAATGATTATTCTCATCCAATAATTCAGGGCGTAAGGCCGGATACGCCGCAACCACTTTCTCGATGACTTGCTGGGCCGTCATGCCGGGGAGCGGCTCGATCTCAATCGTCTTTTGTCCAACGATGGCGCGCAGGGTGGCGTAGAAGTTTACCTTCATGAATGGCTCTCCTTCTCTCCCACAGAAGTATATCATTGGAGCAGGAGTGATGCTTCACCGCCCCTGTTGGATTTTTACGGACATTGGATAATGCCCTGCGCCCACAGACATCCGCCGCAGACCGGGAAGGTTGTATTGCCGATGCAGTCTTCTTCGTTGGTCTCGGAAAGGTCGCAGCCGCCGCAGAAACTGCACGGCGCAAAGACGAAATTATGCAGTCGTTCGCGATAAGCCACGTAATCGGGATCCAGCCACAGGTCCGCGAGAGAACGCCCGGCTATGTTCCCGATGACGTGTTTTTTCGAAAGGCGCGGTTTGCCGTGCAGATAACTGGTGTGCGTGTGCATCAGGGGCCAGCACGGACTGACGTCCCCATTCCATGCGATGGACATGGTCCCGCTTTCCACGAAATTGCAGGTGTCATTGGCGCCGCCCCAGTTGTTGCCTGCAAAGCTGATGTTCAACTGGCTGTTGAAGGTTTGAACAAGGGCTTCGGTGGTGATCTCGTTGAAATCCATTTTGGGCAGACTCAGGCGCGGCAAATGCGGCGCCTGAAGATAGGCAATGTTGTGCATGGTCTGCAGATATAAACGGTCGGCCTGCATATCTTCCGTGGCCGGCTGGACATTGCTGACAGAAAAGTACTGAGCCTTGACCGACTTCCCCAATTGAATGACCTTTGGCAGGTCGGCAATGTTGCGCTTCATGGCCACGAAGGCCATGCCGATCTCAGGTTTCGGATAATGACTGGCTTTGCGCATTTTTGCAAAACGATCCAGGTTTTTCAAAATGTTGGGCAGCTCTGCGCCCATGCGCACATCGGCATAAGTTTCGGGGGAGGCCCCGTCAATGGAGACCCACAGCACATCCAGTCCGGAATCGATCAATTGACGGGCGATTTTTTCGTTGAGGATGGTGCCATTGGTGATGAGCTCGACCTTCACGCCCAGCTGCTTGACGCGTGCGATCCACTCGATGGTCCTGGGATGAAATAACGGCTCCCCGATTCCGCCGAAGTAAACACTCGGTAACGGAGACAGTTCCTTCAATCCCGCGATGAAGCGCTCGAAAGTTTTTTCAGTCATGCGCCCAATGGGCTGGTCCCAGGAATTACGAAAACAGGTGATGCAATCCAGATTGCAGGCGACGGTTGGCTCGATGTAAACTTTGGTGAGTTGGGTGACCGGGCGGTGCATACGAACCAAATTATGGCCTTCGTCCAGACGTACCTTTGCGCCCGGATGAAGGCCATATTGTTCCGCCACTTCCGGGGGCAGAACCAGCCGCCCATTCTCATCCACTTCCGCCCAGGCTGTCGTAGATTTTGTGGATATCATCGTCTGCTCCTAATCAATAGCGGACTTTCAATTCATACTAATATTATCAAATTTCGACCAAAAACACAGTGACAAAAGTTATGGAATCCTGAATGACAAGAGCCATGCGGACGAATAATATATCCCGGCATACTGCTTCCTGTCCTCTGCGAAACCCATGACTCTCAGAAGTAATCATGGGCATGTATAATTTCCGCGCAGGGATATTCAAACTTATCTTATGGAGAAGTTAGATAAAAACTGCACAAAGTGTCACTGCGAGGATCGCGAAGCACGCCTTTGGCGAGGCCGCAGACCGGCGTGGCAGTCTCCCCGTTTCCGGGAGATTGCTTCGGTCGCTGGAGAACGCTCCCTCGCAACGACATATCCGATTGTATGAAGTTTGAGTACTTTGTCTATTCAGTGATGTCACTCTGAGGGAGCGCACTTCTCTGCACTTGCATGCAGGGCAAGTGTGCGACCGGAGAGTCTCGTATTTCGGACTAGAGACCCTTCGCTCGCCCCTTCACTCCGTTCAGGGCTTCGGCTCAGGGTGACATACACCAATTTATAGGAATGCCAATAACTGATCCAGAGTCAGTCATCCTGCCATCAGGCAAGCCCCAAAAATTCAAGCGGGCGGTATCCCGCCACGCGCCGCGGCGCGGGAAACCTATTTTCTGGCTGCGCGCCGAAGATTATCTTCGACTTCGAGGAAAATCAAAAGTCCATGCGATGCAGCTTGAAGTCCAATGAAGTAAAAGAGTCCCGGCAAAGGCTGTGTCAAATATGGGACGAACATATTGAATATGTTCAGCCAGGTCGCCCCTTTGTCGAAAAACATTCCGGTGGCGAACTGGACTACAAATTGCACGGATGATCCCAGCCACGTCAACAGGTACACGCCAAGCACGATCCACGAAATTATTTCAGACCAGCGCGCAACCCGCAGCACGACATCGCGGTCGAAATACGTTCCCAGAAAACCAGCCTGTTTTTCTTCTTCCATCGTCCCTCCGAATTGATCTTTTGGTTACGACAGTCGCATTGATTATCATTACAGCGCAAGGTCAGGCTCAAGCCGCCTTCTCGAAGATCCCGCGCAGCGAGACTGGCGGCGTTCAGGCTGCGCCGAGGACGGCGCAGCGAGCAACTTTGCGCTGTAATATTATAAATCATCGCACCTTTGTTATAATGTACCCGATGACTTCAAACAAGACGCACGATTTTTGTGAAAAGCTCCCGAGGACCTTTCATGACCGACGAATCGACCATCATGCCCACTGACTTCATCCGCGAAGCGGTTGCGGAAGATTTGAAAAGCGGACGCTTCAACTATGTCCGCACGCGCCTCCCCCCTGAACCGAACGGTTATTTGCACATCGGTCACGTCAAAGCGTTTATGATTGATTATCTCATCGCCAAGGAAAACAACGGCGAATTGATTCTGCGCTTCGACGACACGAATCCTGTAAAGGAAGATGTCGAGTATGTGGACGCCATCATGGAGGATGCCCGCTGGCTCGGCATCCAATGGGTCAAAGTAACGTACGCATCGGACTATTTTGGTCTGCTCTATGAGTGGGCAGTCAAACTTGTCAAACTGGGCAAGGCTTACGTGGACGATCAAAGCCCGGAGGAAGTCAGCGCCAACCGCGGCACATTTACGGAGCCGGGAAAAGAATCGCCTTATCGGAATCGCCCGGTCGAAGAGAATCTCGATCTGCTCGAACGCATGAAGAACGGCGAATTTCCCGACGGCTCACGCGTCCTGCGCGCCAAGATTGACATGGCGCATCCCAATCTCAACATGCGCGACCCCGTGATGTATCGCATCATTCACGAGCCGCCACATCACCGTACAGGCTCGAAATGGAAAATCTATCCAATGTACGATTGGGCGCACGGACAGAACGACTCGATGGAAGGCGTCACCCATTCATTATGTTCATTGGAATATCGCGACCATCGTCCGTTGTATGAATGGTTCCCGGAACAGTTGGGAGTTTTCAAGCCGCGCCAGATCGAGTTTGCGCGTCTCAACCTGAATTACACCGTGATGAGCAAACGCAAACTGCGCCGCCTCGTGGAAGAGAAACGCGTCAGCGGCTGGGACGATCCGCGCATGCCGACCCTGCGCGCGATGCGCCGCCGGGGTTATCCGGCAGAGGCCATCGTCGAATTTGTGCGGCGAATGGGAATCTCCACGGTAGCCACATCCAATTCCGGTGTGATCGCAGATGTGGCTTTCCTGGAAGAGTGCGTGCGCGATGATCTCAACAAACGTTCGCTGCGGCGCATGGCGGTGATCAAACCGCTCAAAGTCGTGATTGATAATTATCCAGAAAATCAAATCGAGGAAATGGATGCAGTCAATAACCCCGAAGATCCAAATGCGGGCACGCGTAAGGTTCCATTTTCCAAAGTTCTTTACATCGAGCAGGATGATTTCCGCGAAACGCCTCCGCCGAAATATTATCGTCTCTTCCCTGGCAACGAAGTTCGACTGCGCTATGCGTATTTCATCAAATGCGCAAGCGTTGTGAAAAACGATAAGGGCGAAATCGCTGAAGTGCATTGCACATACGATCCCGCCACGCGTGGCGGTGACGCGCCCGATGGACGAAAGGTCAAGTCAACGATTCATTGGGTCTCTGCCGCGCACGCCAGGCCTGCGGAGTTCAGATTATATGATCATCTCTTCACCAAAGAGGACCCCGAGGAAGGCGAGGACGATTTCCTGAACTGTTTGAATCCGAACTCACTGCAAATCGCGCATGGATATGTGGAGCCGCTTCTTGCCTCGACGGAAGCGGGCGACCGTTTCCAATTCGAACGCCAGGGATATTTTTGCGCTGACCCCGATTCCGTTCCAGGCAGGCCTGTTTTCAATCTGACGGTTTCACTCAAAGACACCTGGGCAAAGATAGAAAAGAAAAGATAACGTCATTGCTTTGTGTCGCGGCCAAACAATCCATGCGTCGCCGCGAGGGACGGCGGTTCATGAAAAATAAAACCACGTTTGTGTTGTTTTGCATGATGATTTTCCTGCTTGGATGTGCGCCTGCGCCCACCGCCGATGTTCTTGCATCTGAAACTCCCGCCCCGCCGGCAACCCAGGAGCCCGCCACCGCCGTACCGACGGCTACCGTAGCCCCTTCCCCGACGCCGACAGAGAATCCTTTGGCTGGCGCACCGGATGGGACAACTGGTAAGGATTTGGCAACAGGAGAGTGGATTAAAACAGTTTCCGAAAATGGCAAAGACGTGACGTATTTTTGGAAAGATATGCCCAATACGGAAATTAAAGGATGGTATTGGAATAGCGGAAGTTCGAACTTAATAGATGTGCCAGAATTTAACACACATGGAATGTTGATGAATCTGTGGTGTGAAGAGGGCGCTAAATGTTATGAAATAACCCATTCTCCAGCAACCCCAGGTGATCCTCAATCAGCAGCTGCTGGCGATACATCATTTGGCAGGCAATTACTTAATGAACTTGCTGCGCGGGGAAGACCCGGACATCGACCTAACTCAGAAGAATTGACAACTTTTATGAATCAATTCCAAAATAATCAGATGGTTCTTTCGGGAACAACTGCCAAGGGAGAATCCATTAATTATAAACAAAGCGCGAGTATAAATCTCTTTATCAAAAAAGATAAATTGGCGGACCCAGATTATACCGGAAAATCTGTCCAAGCTTCTATTTCCGGCAATGATTCTGGAGACGTAAACGTCGTGGAGTATGCGACGAATCCCGTACAATCGCCTAACGATTTTGCTAATACTTATTTTTCCTATCTTTTTGTATTTTTTAATACCCCCGATATGTCTCAAGGCTCGGTTGGGAACATAATTCTATCGCCGAATATTGCAAACCTAACATATATACTTGCAAACGGAAAATATCCATATTTTACCTGGTCTCCTTGATATCTGTTCGTCTAACATGTTCCTCTTGTAATTTTTTCGTACATCTCCTACTCTAGATAGAGGTGTACATATGCGCGGGTTACAGAGAGTTGTTGTGGTGATTATTGGGATCATCTTCTTGTTGTTTCCTCTCGTATTGTTATTGTTGCGAAATCCGAAGATTAAAACATTGCTGACAGTTGGTAAAACTAAAATATCGAACAAATATAGTGTTGAAAGCGATTTGAGCGAATACACCGTTTCAATGATGGATACTTCGTATCTTGATTACATGGCTGCAAAGTTCAATTTATTTTCTCCAAACGCAGTTATTGGCTCGGATTTTTATATTAAGAAATTAGTTGATACAAAGCGTCAGCAGATTAATCACATCAAATTTGTATTGGTTGATCATGTGGATGCACCAATTAGTATGGTGCAGCTTTATAGCGGAAAGACGGCAACGGTTGATTGTCAGGGTGATTATGTGTTGAATGGGAGTACATTGGTTGACCGGGTATCTGTTAATTTTACATCTCTTGGGAAGCAGGTGTTGCTGGATAAGTTTGCGTGGGAAAATTCGTTTTTGCGATGCGCGTTAACCACATTATATTATGCAAAGGGGGTAACAAATCTTTCCGAGAGTTACCATGAGCTTGTCGATATTAAGAAAGACATAGATAATAATATATATTCGGGAATTTTTACGTGGCCATTTCGTATCACCAGCTCGTCAATATGATTCGTCGTTATTTCTTAGTTCTATTAGCTGTATTTGGAATCGTTTTTTATTTTGTTGTTCCTACGCGTGTACGGGCGCAGCAATGTGGCAATACCACTAATTGCACTGGGACGTTAGTGAATTGTACTTGTACAACATATAGTACTTGTTGGAATGGAACAGTTTATTATACATGCTCTTCGCCATCTCAAGGACTTTGTTGTCAGGTCTCTACAAATCTTGGAAACTGCGTGTACTGTGACAATACCGGCACCTGCTATTACAACGGCTGTCCGGTTAGTGGTGGTGGAGGTGGGGGTGGTGGCGGCGCGACGAATACGCCTACGCCGACCAATACGACGCCGGCGACGTTGACTGCCGTAGCGGTAAAAGTGAACCCAAGTGACACTTCATGTACGGCTATTGCTTCGCAGGTTGCTGCAGGAGACACGAGCCTTTCCGGGACGGTATTCGGATTCACCGTAAATCCGCCCGCGCCGCAAACGCAAAGCGGCGCAACACCCGTTTCCTGGTCCGTAAGCCCCGGCACATACACACTTACGGCTTTACCGCCGAGCGCGAACTATGTCGTGCAGAATGAGTGTGAGTATCAAAACGGAACGCTTGTCGGTTTGGGGTGGGGAGCGTATGTATACGGAGGAGAAAATGTTTCCTGGCAAATCGGCTATACCTACGGCACCGCGTGGGCGCAGACCGAGGGCGGGGATGCGTATGCCTCCGGCATAATGCGTAGCTACATTCCCCTGGTAACACCCCGCGTGTTTAACCTCAATGGATCCGGCGGATACCCGGGAGCGGTTATTTACGGTACGGATTATGATTTTGATCCGGCATCGAGTTCTAAAGGTCCCACTCTTGTTTCCTCTACCAACTGGCTGGTGAATGCTACACTGACGACGACGGATTATTACCAGGTGTTTTATAACCGGTTTGGGGCGCCAACGACCGCAACCACGGCTGCGCCGTTTAACAATCTTGCCGGGGTGACGATGCCGGCTTCAAACTGTTCGTCTACTTCCTGTACCCCCTACTACGTGGTCGGCGATATGACAACAAGCGGCACCTGGTCGGTCGGAAACGGCGAAAGCATTGTTATCCTTGTGGATGGTAACCTTAGGATAGACGGACCGATTCAAACCGCTGAGCCAACAACAACGCAGCCGGGCGGGTTTATCGCGTTTATTGTCCACGGCAACATTACGGTGGCAAATACGGTAGGAACTGCGTATAACTCAACCGCCGATCAGGTGGACGGCGTGTATATCGCTACTACCGCGACCCAAACCGGCACGTTTGATAGCGGCTATTCAACCGCGGCGGGAACGGCCAGGTTTGTGGGGAAAGGCATGCTCAATGCTGGCAAATCGCAGGCGAACGCGATTTACGTCTTCTCCAAAACCTCAATCGCCTTCTTCAATCGTTCCAGTGATTTTTCTTTTCCAAGCCCCACCCTTCCCTCCCCAAATACGACAATGAAAATTATGAATCCGCATCCAAAGATTGGATTGTCGTATTTGGGGAGGGTGTCACGTAGTGACGGGTAGGGCTGAGGGTTTACATTCCCTCCAAAATCTCAATCGCCTTCTTCAATCGCTCCAACGATTTTTCTTTCCCGATGATTTCCACGCTTTCGAATAATGGTGGGCTGACCTTTTGTCCCGTAGTGGCTACGCGCAAGATACCAAAAACTTGATTCGCACTCAAACCCGATTGTTCCACGTAAGCGCGCATCGGCGGCTCGGTAGTTTGATGAGTCAAATCAGGCAACGCTGAAAGGATTTCATACGTCTTGCGAGCGATGGCCGCGGATCGTTTTGCGTCCAAGCCTTTTGCGATCAATTCATCCGGATTTGGCTCGACAACATCCTTGAAGAAAAATCCTGCAAACGGAATACAATCGTCCAAGGTGACGAGGCGCTCGCGAATCAACGGGACGATCTTTATCAGCACGTCATCTTTAACGGAATAACCCGCCTCAACGAAGAAAGGCTTGATGCGCGCGGCCAGCTCCGGGTCCGGCAAGAGGCGGATGTGAGTCCCGTTGAAATGATCCAGCTTCTGGAAGTTGATCGCGGCGGGAGATGCGGTCAATTTGTCCAGCTCAAAGCGTTCGACCATTTGATCCAGAGTCATGACGTCATCCTCTGGCACGCCCCACCCCATCAACGCGATCCAATTCAATATGCCTTCAGGGATATAACCCAGTTCCTTCAAATCCTTGATGAAAATCGAGTGATCTCCCTTGGCTGCTTCAGACGTGTCGCGCTTGCTCATCTTGCCTTTTCCCTCAGGCTTGCGGAATACGGAAAGATGCACCCATACCGGTTCTTCCCAACCAAACGCTCTGATAATCATGACATGCAGCGGAAAAGTTGATTGCCATTCCAGGCCGCGAATGACATGCGTGATCTGCATCAAGTGGTCATCCACCATTGCCGCCAGATGATATGTGGGCAGGCCATCGGATTTCAAAATGACATAATCATCAACGTTCCGGTTCTCAATGACGATGTCACCGCGCAAAAGATCATGAGCGGTCGTCGAGCCATCCTTTGGCACCTTGAAGCGAATGACATATTTCTCGCCATTTGCCGCGCGCCGCGCAGCCTCATCAGGACCGAGTTTTCGGCACGTTCCATCATAATGAGGGTTCTCTTTTTTTCTTTGCTGTTCTTCGCGCACGCGTGCGAGTCTCTCCGGCGTGCAGAAACATGGAAAGGCATAACCTTTATCCACCAGCAGTTGGGCATGTTCACGATAGGCCTCGCGGCGTTCGGTTTGCCGATAAGGTCCATAATCACCGCCGACGCCCGGACCTTCATCCAATTCCAACCCCAGCCAATTTAAGCCATCTAGGATCTCCTGTTCGGCTTCGGGGACATACCGTTTCTGGTCCGTATCTTCTATTCGCAAGATAAACTTTCCACCGGTGCGACGGGCAAAAAGATAGTTATATAACGCCGTCCGGGCACCGCCCAGGTGCATATGGCCGGTCGGCGATGGCGCAAAGCGCACACGCGCGGGTTTGTTGTAATCAGTCATGAAACCTTTCTCCAAAGATATTCAATGTAATCTTAGTTGCAACCGCCCCTCCCTTCCCTCCCCAAATACGACGAAGAAAATTTTGAATCCGCATTCGATGATTAAATCGTCGGATTTGGGGAGAGTGTCCCGAAGGGACGGGTGGGGCTAGAATTCCAACTCTTTGTGGCGCATCACGACGCTTTCCACAAGTCCCACGCCGATCATCAACGACATCAAGCCCGAACCGCCGTAACTGATGAACGGCAGCGGCAATCCCGATACCGGGATCAGATTCAAATTCACCGCGATGTTCGCCGCGCCCTGGAAGAACAACAGGATCGTCACGCCCATCGCGATCATCGCGCCCGAAACGTCCCGCGCTTTCTGCGCGGCGCGAATGCAGCGCCAGATGATGAACGCCTCGATCAGGATGATGATGATCGCGCCGATAATTCCGAACTCTTCGGCAGTCGCCGAAAAGATGAAGTCCGTCTGGCGGACCTTCAAAAAACGCAATTGAGTCTGCGTCCCGTGACCGTAGCCTTCGCCGAACAATCCGCCGGAGCCGATCGCGATCAACGCCTGCTGGACATTGTAGACCGCGCCCTGCCGGGCAGTTTGGTCGGGCTGGACAAAGTTGAGAACGCGCGCCTGCTGATACGGCTGCAGGAAGCGAAAGCCAACGACAGCCACGACCAGAAAAACCAGACCCAGCACAACGATCTGCCTGATCCGCACGCCGCTCATCCAAACCAGGCCCGCCCAGATCACCATGGACACGATCACGTTGGACAGGTTCGGCTGGAGCAAAATCCAAATCACCAGCCCCCACACCCATAACAGGCTTTTTATCAACCACTTTAGATCGCGCGGATCGTTCTGACTCTTTTCGAAATACCGCGCCAGCACCAGAATGATCACGATCTTCGCAAATTCAGTCGGCTGCACATACAGCGTGCCGACCTGGAACCAGCGCTGCGCGCCAAATGCTGCCTGTCCAAGTCCGGACAACGCCATGAGAAAAACCATGACGCCGATGTAAATCGGCCAATGGATGGAAAGCCAATAACGATAATCAATGCTGGCAAGAAGCAAAATGACGGCGGACCCAGCCAAGGCAAAATAGGTCTGACGCGTGTCGTAACCGGCCAGCGTCTCATTCCCGGCAATGGCTGAACGGATCATCATCGCCCCGAACGCGCTGGCCAGTATCACCGCGCCAAAGAGCAGGAAATCGAAATTACGCCACGAAAGACCGCGCATACTTACTCTATCCCGCGCGACGGCGTGACACGCTCCTCAATGGGATATCCGCCAGCAGCCGCTGCGTGCGGCCGTCGTGTTCCAACTGGATCTGCACGGCATCCGGATCAATTTCGACGTGGCGCGAAATGACAGCCAGGAGTTCATCTTTGAGCGCGGTCATCTCCGCCGGAGTCAAAGCCGTGCGGTCATGGATCAGCACCAACTGCAAACGTTCCTTCGCGCTTTCCGCGCTGGGCTTGCGTCCAAACCACTTCATCATGCTTTCCTCCCTCCAGCCATCTTTTGGATGCGGTCCCACAGGCCGTCCTGTCTGCCAAATTCCATGAGCGGAATATCCTCGCCCCTGATGCGTTTGGCGATATTGCGAAAGGCCTGCCCGGCGCGGCTCTTCGGGTCCTGGGCAACCGGAGCGCCCCGATTCGAGCTGACAATGACGCCCTCGTCTTCGGGCACAATTCCCACCAACTGAATGCCAAGCAAATCCAGCACGTCATTTGCGGAAAGCATGTCATGCTGTTTTACCAGAACGGGATTCAAGCGGTTGATGATCAAACCCGTCTGACGTTTTTCCTCCGCTTCAAGGATGCCCACCACGCGGTCCGCGTCGCGCACCGCGGAGACTTCGGGATTGGTCACCACCAGGACGCGGTCAGCGGGTGCGATGGCGTTGCGGAAGCCGCGTTCGATGCCCGCCGGGGAATCGATCAGGATGAAATCAACTTCGGGACGAAGCTCGTTGCACAGGCGCGTCATGTCGGACGGCGAGACCGCATTCTTGTCCCGCGTTTGGGCCGCCGGGATCAGGTATAACTCAGTCAAATGTTTATCGCGGATCATGGCCTGCCGCAGTTTGCAGCGTCCTTCGATCACATCCACAATATCGTAGACGATGCGGTTCTCCAATCCCATGACGACATCCAGATTACGCAGGCCGATGTCGCCGTCAATGCAGACAACTTTTGCGCCGTCCGCCGCCAGGGCCACAGCAAGATTTGCAACGGTCGTCGTCTTGCCAACGCCGCCTTTTCCGGATGAGATCGTAATCACATGAGCTGTCATGGGTTATCCTGTGTTTCCCGGCTGCCAGGGTTCGATGATGACTCTCTGGTCTTGAATAAAAGCCATTTCGGGCGTACCGGTCTCTTTCCGACCTGCGACATTCATCGCATCTCCCGCGATCTGCAAACGCATTGGCAGCAAATCGAGCGCACACACGACCGCACGTTCGTTCCCTTTCGATCCGGCATGGACAGCGCCGCGCAATCGGCCCCACACAATGATATTTCCTTCAGCAACAATTTCCGCGCCGGGATTTACGTCTCCCAAAACCACAACATGACTCTCGAATTCGATCCGCGTACCGGAACGAAGAGTCCGGTTCACAAAAAGCGCGGTTTCCTCGCCGAGGTCCTGAACCGCGAATTGACGCGTATCTTCGGGCCGCGGTTTGGAGATTCGAGTTGCCAAACCGAGAAGCTGAGCCGTATTTTCCGTTGTCGGCGATTCGCTGATCACGGCCCATAACGAAACATTCCGTTCGGAAAGGCGGTCGCGCAGCTCAACCAATTCATTGACTTTGACGATCTGCGTGCCGACATCCAGCGCGAGGCGCGCACCCTGGAAGAAGGCCTGGCGCGCATCGATCTGTGACAATAGTGCGGCGCGCTGTTCCTCCCACGGCGCCTCGGCAATGGAAACCAGCAGGCTGTCCCGCAATCCTTTGATCTGAATCAGGGTATCTATTTCGTCCATCGGCAATTGCGACAGATTATAGCATGTGCTCACCTGCTCCCGCCATAAAAAATCTGGTAATGCTCAAATTAAAGTAATGTTGTTCGTAGCGCAAGATGGCATCTTGCGCTACGTCACTTATCACAATACCACTGCCAAAAATCCGTTATGAGTCTTTATCCGCCGCCGGCGTTTGCTTGATCAATGGATTTCAATTCAAAATAGGCCTGCATGACGCGGGCGACAACCGGCGCGGCCACAATCGCGCCCTCGCCGCCGTTATACATGAATGCCGCGACAACGATCTCGGGATTCTCGTAAGGAGCATACGCCAAGGTCCATCCGTGCGAGGGCCATTGTCCATACTGGCAGCGATTGGCCGCGAGCGCCACATCATCGCAGTATTCAGCAGTTCCGGTCTTTCCGGCCACGGCAATGGGCAGCGGGTAGTCCGTTACGAAAGCAGCGTGCAGAGTCCCGCGCGGATCAGTAACCGCCATCCGCATTCCCGCCTGCACTTCTTTCACAACGTTGGGAGCGACGGTCTTATATTGGCCGGTCGGGATACAGTTCCCCGCCTCACAGGTAAAAGTGCCAATTCGCGGATCTTTGGTGATGTCCCATTTCACGTTTGGAACGAATGGCGAGATTTGATAACTCCCGGCAGGCATCTGATTTGCAATCTTGCCGCTGCCCAGCTCGATCCAATCCTGATGGACATTGCCCTGTGCGTCAACGCTTTGATGAGGCATCCACTGCGTTGAATCGCTCGGGCTGTACCACACCGTCTGAACGTTGCCTGAGCTATCCGTGACCTGGCGGACAATGGTGGGCTGCATCAACTTGCCGCTATTCGCCATCGTCTCGCCGGACATCAGCACCTGCAGCGGGGTCGCCAGCACATATCCCTGACCGACTGTTGCAATATAGGTGTCGCCGGTTGACCAGTTCTCGCCCTGCGTAATGCGCTTCCATTTCGGGTCCGGGATCAGACCGCTGGCCTCACCGGGCAACTCGATCCCGGAAGGCACGCCGTAGCCAAGCGCCCGCGCATATTCTCCGAGCCGGAAAATGCCCAGGCCGCCATTGGGAATTTCGGTTCCAAATCCGCCGCCCACTTTATAGAAGCAAACATCGCTGGAATAAGCAATGCAATGATAGAAATCAATCTGTCCGAAGCCTGCCGGATCCGTATCGTAAATCCAATCCACAAATGGGTGCATGTTGTTCGGCCCGCACGGCTCATTCGGTGTGTATACATTGCACAACTCGATCTGGCCAGGCGCATTAATAATCTGATTCGGGCTCGAGATGACTCCTTCGTTCAACACGCCATTGGCAGCGGCGAGCTTGAACGTCGAGCCGGGCGGATATTCACTTTGAATGGTATTGTTCAGAAGCGGGTGGCGCGGATCCTGACTTAATTGCTGATAGTAGGTATAGGGAATGAAACGCGCCATACGATTGTTTTGATACGTTGGATATGAAACCATCGCGAGGATCTCGCCGGTTTTTGGATTCATTGCCATGACCACGCCGCTGGAAATGCGAATTTGTCCGGTGTTCCCATAGAAGTAAGTATTCCAATAATTGATCTCACGCAGCAGCGATGCTTCCGCGGCTTGCTGAAGGCGCGTATCAATCGTCAGCGTGACATTGTAGCCGGGCTGGGCGGCGACCGGCGGCTGTAAATTTCGGATTTCCTGACCAGCCACATCAACCTGAACAACGCGCTTGCCATTTTGCCCGGCAAGGACATCTTGAAGCGATAATTCGATTCCGGCATAACCGTATTTATCGCGGTTGGCGACAAAGCCTCTCGCAGTCAACTGCGGCTCGAGGATAGCCGGAATTGGGCCAAGATATCCGATCACGTCCGCAGTCAAAGAGCCGGTCGGATAATCCCGGATTGGATTCACTTCGACGCTCACACCGGGCCAATCCGATTCGTGCTCCTGAACGAGCCGCGCAACATCCTGACTGACATCGCATTTGATTTCGACAGGGCTGTACGGAGCCAGCGAATCGCCAAGGTCAACCAATTGGCTGATGCCCGGTCCCCCCACGCACGGCGCATACAATTTGGCCTGCTCAACTGTTCCGCTGTTCACAGGAATTCCGGTAAGGGTCGAAATGTCGCGATAGATGCGTTGAATATCAGCATTGTCATTCGGAAGGTTAGCCGGGGTGATCGTGATGTTGTAAGAGGCAATATTGCGAACCAGCACATAACCGTTGCGGTCATAGATGATGCCCCGCGCCGCCGGAATGCTGATCTCCTTTGTGTAATTGGCAACGGCCGCATCGATCCAATTTCGGCCGCCGAAGACCTGCAGAGACAGAAGTTTTCCAAGCAGGACGACCAGCACAATAAAGATCACGGCATAGATCACAAACAACCGCCACGTCTCGAACCGGGACGAACGCGGTACTGCGGGTGAGGTCATGGTTCCTCCATGGACGGAAATACCCAATGCGCCAGATCGCGCATCATTCCAAAAACCGGAATGGCCAGCAGCAGGTTCAGCAAAATGCTGGGCAGCGTAATCAGGCCCATCGAGTCGCTGAACGGTAAATTGTCCCCGGAGAGGCGCAAATAAGCGAACGACAAAAGGTGCATGAACAAAGTTCCCAAAAAGGTCACGCTGAACATCGCCAGCAGCGGCGCCTGCCATATTCTGCGTTGAAGCGTCAGGGCCAGGAACACCACGCCGCAATATCCCAGCAAATAGATGAACCACGGAAGGTGCGATGCAAAACTGACCATGATGCTCGCCAGGAATGCCCAATGGAACGCGGTGGTAACACCATCCTGCAGCGCCCAGGCCGCGAGGATCACAAGCAAAAGATCGGCGTAACCAGCCAGAAGCGGGAATTGGCTGACGATGGCCGACTGCAAAATCACAGCCAGGCCAAGCAGTGGAAGCGCAATCGCATTACGCATATCAGGGAGCAGGAGTTGGAACCAACGGTGTAATATCAACCGACTGAAAATTGGTAATGATTAAGACAATTTGAAGACGGCTGAAATCAACCGAGGGCTGGACCGTTGCCTGTTGGAATAATTCAGCGGGCAATTTATGGATGTTGACGACCTGCCCGATGATCAAATCGGGCGGAAAGCCGCCGCCCAATCCCGAAGTCAGAATCAGGTCACCCGGTTCGACCGCGGCGTCCTGGGAAATCAGATCCAGCGAAAGATCGCCGGTGATGGAGCCTTGCAGCATGGCATCCGTATTCGCGTTCTTGAGATGGATATTTACAGACGAGGCCGGATCGGTTATCAACTGAACGCGCGCCGCATCCGCGATCACCGCGTCCACGCGGCCCACCAGGCCGTCGCTCGTCACGACAGGCATGCCGCGCCGGATGCCTCCATTCGAACCCTGATTGATGATTACGTAATGAAGGAATGGACTTGGATCGCGGCCAATGACCGAGGCGGCCACATAACTGTTTTCGGGATTCGTGCGCGAAAAATTGACCAGCGCCGAAAGAATCTGAGTCTGGTTCACGGCCTGCTGCAGGTTGATCACCTGCGCCTGCAGCTGCGCGACCTGCGCTTCGAGTTCGGTGTTGCGCGTTCGCAAAGTGACAATATCGCGCGGCGCCGCCAGAAATTCCTGAATGGCCTGATAGCGGGTCGCAAACCAGGTTTGAGCCGAAACGAAACCGCCTGTAAGTTGATTCGATGCCGAACTGAAAAAACCGCCAAACGCCAGCACCAGGATTCCCCCAACGATCAAAAAGATGATGCTGGTTTGCAAGGTGCGAGATAACAGATCTTTCATTCTTTGAACGTACTTATAACAAACGAAAATGAGCGCGCGTTAAGCGCCGTGACGCGTGCTGCCGCGCTCCAAGCCGACCAGATAACGGCTGAGGTGATCGAGGTCTTCGTAGACAGCCGCTGCGCCGCGCGCCACGCAGGTCAGCGGGTCTTCCGCAACCCAGACGCGCAGTTTCAATTCATCCGTTAAACGGTCCGCCAATCCCTGCAGCAGCGCGCCGCCGCCGGCCAGGCAGATTCCGATGTCCATCAAATCCGCGACGATCTCCGGCGGGATTTCATCCAGCGCATCCCGGACCGTATCCAGGATCACCTGCACCGAACCTGCCAACGCCTCGCGGATTTCAACAGATGAGACCTCGATCGTCTCCGGCAAACCGGTAACCAAATTGCGCCCGCGGACTTCCATCGTCTTCTCCGGCTGGAGCGGATACGCCGAACCGATCTTCCACTTCACCTGTTCGGCCACGCCTTCGCCGATCAACAGGTTATATTTATTCCGCAAATACTGGACGATGTCCTGATCCATTTCATCGCCCGCGACGCGCAGCGAACGCGACGCCACCACGCCGCCGATGGACATCACCGCGACTTCGGTCGTCCCGCCGCCGATGTCCACCACCATCGAGCCGCGAATCTCGCCAATCGGCAGACCCGCTCCGAGCGCGGCCGCGATCGGCTCCTCGATCAACATGGCCTGGCGCGCGCCCGACGCCATCACCGCGTCATACACCGCGCGCTTCTCCACTTCCGTCACGCCGGTCGGAATTCCGCAGACGACGCGCGGGCGCGGCAATGGGACCACGCTCTGTTCGTGAACTTTGCCGATAAAATATTCGAGCATAACCTGCGTCACATCAAACTCGGAAATAACGCCATCCCGCACCGGGCGCACAACCATGACGTTGCCCGGTGTTCGGCCAACCATTTCCTTTGCCTCCAAACCTATTGCCAGAGGCAGACGTGATCTTTTGTCAATGGTCACCCAGGATGGTTCATTAATAACGATGCCTTTGCCGCGCACGTGAACAAGGGTGTTCGCAGTGCCCAGGTCAATGGCAATGTCCAATGAGAACAGGCCTAACAGCCAGTTTATTGGGTTGAAGGCCAACGGAAGACTCCTCGATGAAAATCTACGCTATCCTGCCGCTTGCTGCTTTGATGACTGCTGGAATGATTATATCATACCGGAAAAACCTGCATCCTGTGCAACCCGCCATCAGCAGCGGGGTTAAAATGTCAAAACCATTCTCGTTTTCCGGGAGGGCTTATGGCCAAAATTGCGTTCGTAACAGACAGCACGGCTTATATTCCTGCTGAGCTTGTAAAACAATACAACATCACCGTAACGCCGCAGATCCTTGTCTGGGGGGAACAGACGTATCGCGATGGCATTGACATCCAACCCGATGAATTCTACGCAAGGCTCAAGACCAGCAAGACCATGCCGACCACATCGCAGGTTTCGGTCGTAACCATGCAGCATACCTTTCAGGAGTTGATTGACAGGGGCTGCGATGTTTTGGGAGTCTTCATTTCAGGCAAACTTTCGGGGACCCTGCAATCCGCTCTTCAAGGGCGCGAAGCGCTGGGTTCCGCTGCCGAAAAAGTCGTGCTCGTTGACAGCAACACCACCGCGATGGCAATGGGATTCCTCGTCCTGACCGCGGCGCGCGCCGCGGAGCAGGGCGCGAACGCGGCCGAATGCAAAGCCCTGGTCGAGAAGGGACGCGGGCAAAGCGGAGTCTATTTCGCGGTGGACACGCTCGAATTCCTGCATCGAGGCGGGCGCATCGGCGGCGGCGCGCGGTTCATTGGCTCGGCGCTAAACCTGAAACCGATCCTCGCCATCCGGGATGGCCGCGTCGAAGCCGAGGACCGCGTCCGCACAAAACCCAAAGCGCTGGATCGTGTACTTGAATTAGCAGCGGAGCGTTTGAAAGGAAAGAGCAATATTCGAATCGCAACGCTTCACGCCAACGCAGAACAGGAAGCCCGCGCCCTGCTGGACAAAGCCACCAAAGAGTTCAATGCAGTGGAAAGCGTGCTTTCATCCGTGAGTCCTGTGGTCGGCGTACATGCCGGGCCTGGCACGGTCGGCCTTGTGTTTTTAGCAGGCCTGTAAGCAGAAAATTCCTCTCCGGTCGGGGAGGAATTTTTTCACAGGTATAATTCGATATTATGAAGCATCCCGATCCACTGGTCATCGGCATCGCAGGCGGATCCGGTTCGGGCAAAACCACCGTGGCCCAGACGATTCTAAATCGCGTCGGCGCAGACCGCATTGCATTTCTCCAACATGATTCGTATTACAAAGATCTAAGCGGACTGCCTCCGGCGCAGCACGCGGCGGTAAATTTCGACCATCCTGATTCGCTCGAAACGGAACTGCTGATCCAACATATCATTTCGCTTCGAGAAGGCAAGCCGGTCGAAGTTCCAATCTATGATTTTTCGACGGACAGCCGCACCGGAAAGACCTTTGCCATTTCACCGCATCGCGTGATTTTGGTCGAAGGTATTTTGATTTTCATGGAAGCGGCTTTGCGCGACCTCTTCGATGTCAAGATTTTTGTGGATACAGATGCCGATCTGCGTTTCATCCGCCGCCTGCAGCGCGACATCACCGAACGGGGCCGTTCAACCGAATCCGTCATCAAGCAATATCTGGCCACGGTGCGGCCAATGCACCTGGAATTCGTCGAACCCTCCAAGCGCTACGCGGACGTCATCATTCCCGAGGGTGGGTTCAACGCCGCCGCAATGGATATGGTGGTGGCTCGCATCGAAGCGTTATTGAAATAATCCTGTAGGGGCACAGCGACGCTGTGCCCCTACAATAAAATTCCTAGGAGAACAAATGTCGAAACAATGGAACACCCCGCCTGCCATGGTCATAGACCCGAAGAAGAAATACAAAGCCCGCATGGAAACCGACAAAGGCACGATGGTCCTCGAGCTCTTTGCCGATAAAGCGCCGAAGACGGTCAATAACTTTGTGTTTCTATCGCGCGAAGGATTCTACGAAGGCATCATCTTCCACCGCGTGATCGCGGATTTCATGGCGCAGGGCGGCGACCCGACCGGCAAAGGCAGCGGCGGGCCCGGTTACAAATTCGGTGACGAATTTCATCCAGGTCTGAAACACGATAAAGCCGGAAGACTTTCCATGGCGAACGCGGGTCCCGGCACGAACGGTTCGCAGTTCTTCATCACCCACGTTCCCACGCCGTGGCTGGATAACAAACACACGATCTTCGGACAGGTTATCGAAGGCATGGATGTTCTGATGTCCATCCCGCCGCGCGACCCGAATCGCCCGGAATCTCCCGGCGTCAAAATCCTGAAAGTGACCATTGAAGAGTCCGCCTGATTCGCCGGCAGTTCGCGTCGAGAAAGCCGCGGGCGTTTCACCCTCCAAGCCTTCAAATCCTGGGATGAACATCCTGCGGATTCTGATTCTGCTGGCAGTCATTGCCATCAGCGTTTATATTTTCATGATACGCGATCAGGCCCAGAAATTTGCGGCGTATGGCTATCCTGGCATCTTCTTAATATCAATTCTTGCCAATGCCACTCTCTTACTTCCTGCACCGGGCGTGGCAATCGTCTTTGCAATGGGCGGAGTATTCAATCCGTTCATGGTTGGAATTGTGGCCGGCGCAGGTTCAACAATTGGAGAACTTTCGGGTTATATGGCCGGTTTCAGCGGACAGGTTCTCGCCGAACGCACAAAAATCTACGAACGCATCGAACATTGGATGGAACATTATGGGATGCTGACCATCTTTATTCTTGCGGCGGTCCCCAACCCATTCTTCGATTTGGGCGGCATGGCGGCAGGCGCGCTCAAGATGCCGATCCACAAATTTTTGCTTGCATGCCTGCTGGGCAAGATCATCAAGATGTGGATCTTTGCCTACGCAGGCGCGTATTCGATCAACTGGCTTTTCAATTTGATGAAATGATCTTACCGTTGGAGGCATGAATGACAGACTACGAAAAGATCGACACGTATCTCGAAACAAATCTAAACAAGAGCATCGCCGAATTATCAAAGCTCGTCGCGCAGCCCAGCGTCGGCGCACAGAATCTTGGGATGAAAGAATGCGCGGCTTTGGTCGCGGATATGCTCAAGGCACGCGGCTTCAAAGTCGAGATCCTGCAAACACCTGGTGCGCCTGTGGTCTTTGGCGAGCGCAAAGGAAAATCAGACAAAACATTACTCATCTACAACCACTACGATGTCCAGCCGCCGGAGCCGCTCGAATTGTGGGAGACGCCGCCGTTCGAGCCGAGCCTGCGAAATGGCAAACTCTACGGCCGCGGCGTCGGCGACGACAAGGGTCATATTGCCGCGCGTCTCTTCGCGATCGATTCGCTGCTCGATGCAGATGGGGATTTGCCGTGCAGCATCAAATTCATCATCGAAGGCGAAGAAGAAACCAGCAGCGTCCATCTTTATGATTTCATCGCCGGGAACAAAGACAGGTTGAGGGCCGATGCCTGCATCTGGGAATTTGGCAGCGTGGATCACCGCGATGTACCCATGGAATATCTCGGACTGCGCGGCATTTGCTACGTCGAACTCAGCGTGGAGACTGCCGCAACTGACGTTCATTCAGGACTGGGCGGCTCGATTTTCCCAAACGCGGCGTGGCGCCTGGTTTGGGCGTTGAACACGCTCAAGGGGCCGGACGAAAGGATTCTGGTCCCCGGCTTCTATGACGGGATCCGCCCCCCGTCCAGGAGGGATCGTGAACTGATGTCCGCGCTGCCGGATATCGCGGATGAATACAAATCGCGCTTCGGCGTCAAAAAATTCATCAAAGGATTGACGGGCGGACTCGACCTCCGCATCGAAGAAGTGTTCACACCGACCTGCACGATTTGCGGACTCACATCCGGATATCAAGGCCCCGGCTCGAAGACTGTCCTGCCCGCGCGGGCTTCCGCCAAAGTTGACTTTCGCCTCGTCCCCGACCAGAAGCCGGACGACATCCTGAAGAAATTGCGCGCCCACCTCGATACACAAGGATTCAGCGATGTGCAAATCACAGACCTCGGCGGAGACGCGCCGGCCCGCACCGACCCGGATGACCCGTTCATTCAGTTGGTTGCAAAGACTTCGGAAGAGGTCTACGAGATGCCGATGCAATTGGTGCCGCTGACGGGCGGCTCCGGCCCAAGCCACCCGTTCGTTCACGATCTTGGTTTACCCGTTGCCACCGCCGGGCTTGGACATCCCGATGGCCGCGCCCACGCCCCGAACGAAAACATCCGCATTGATTTGTATCTCAAGCACGCGCGTCACATGGCGCGTATTATCAGCGAGTTCGCAAAATAGGCCGCACTGTCCTCCTATTTCTGAATATAATTTGAGCACAGTGTCTTTCACAGTACAGGCAATCAAATTACCTAAAGGAGAATCTTATGTTAGTCGGTGAAAGAATGTCGCGCCCGGTCATATCGGTCACCGCGGAGACCCCAATCCATGACGCGTTGGCGCTTTTCAAGAAGGAACATATTCGAAGGGCGCCGGTCATCAAAGATGACAAACTGGTCGGTATCATCTCGCAAACAGACTTACTGAATGCGTCGCCATCGCCGGTCTCGAGCTTGAGCATTTGGGAAATGAACTACCTGCTTTCGAAGGTCACGGTCAAACAGGTGATGACGCGGAAAGTCTTGACGATTACCGAAGATACGCCCATCGAGGAAGCTGCGCGCCTCATGGCCGACAACAAAATCGGCGGACTGCCCGTGGTTCGGGAAGGAAAAGTCATCGGGATGATCACGGAGACAGATCTATTCAAAGTCTTCCTCGAGCTGATGGGCGCACGCGAGAAGGGCGTCCGCGTCACGGCTCAATTAAAGAATCGTCCCGGCGAACTTGCCAGGATCACCCGGGCCATTGCCGATCTCGGCGGCAACTTCATCGCCTTTGGGCAATTCGCAGGCGAAGACCCGACTACAAAGCTGGTTACTTTCAAAGTGGCCGGCTTGAAAAAGCCGGAAGTCAAGAACGCCGTTTTGAAAATTACACGGGAGCTTTGGGATATTCGGTAAAAGAAAGAGAATAGTGAGGAGAGAACAGAAAACAGTGAGCAGGAAGTAGAAAAAAGAAAGAGACTCGCCATGAGTCTCTTTTTTGGTTGCGAGATCATTTCTTGGATGAGGATGGGCGCGAAGCCTTTTTGTCCAAAGCCGCTTTACGTTTGAAGCGATTCTCGCGATGCGGTTTGCGCGCAGGGTTTGGGGTTTCCTTGCCAACAGATTTCTCGCCTTTCAGTTCTGCGATTTCGTTTGCCGTCAGATAACGCCAGTCACCAGGTTTGAGAGTTCCCAAGCGCAGCGTCCCAATGCGGACGCGCACGATGCGGACGACAGGCAATCCCAGGGCTTTGCCGATCTCGCGGATCTGGCGTTTGCGCCCCTCTCCCATCGTGATTCTCAACCACGCGCCTTTGCCCGCGCCCGATTCGACGAAAACATTGGCGGGCGCAGTTTTGTATCCTTCTTCAAGCACAACGCCGCGCCGCCAGGTTTCGATCTGTTCCGCTTCGGGACGCCGCGCAACCAGGACCTTGTATTCTTTTTGATGTCCATAACGCGGATGCGTGAGTTTGTTCGTCAAATTGCCATCGTTGGTCATCAGGACCAGGCCTTCGCTGTCCCAATCCAAACGGCCAACGGGATAAAGATGCCCGGTTTCGGGAATCAAATCGCGGACGGTCTTGCGCCCGACTTCATCCTCCACAGACGAAATCACATTGCGCGGCTTATACAGCGCGATGTAGGTTAATTTTTCAGGCGCGGATAAAGACCTGCCATCCAACGTGACTTTGTCAACAGATGGATCAGCCTTTTGACCAAGAATGGCAACCTGTCCATTGACGCGCACGCGTCCAGCAGTGATGAATTCCTCGCAGGCGCGTCGTGAGCCATAACCAGCTTGCGCTAAAAGTTTCTGGAGACGTTCAGGCATTTGATACCCTATGCTATAATTTTCTTATCCAATTCTAACTCAACCCCGCCATAAATTGAGATTGAGGTTCTGTATTGACCCTCGAGCGCGTTCATGGGACTTTTTGCAGAACGGAGGCAAATATGATCGTCTGTCCATGGTGCGGCACAAACTATGTTACGTTTCAATCCAACTGTGGAAATTGCGGCGGGCCCTTGATGGCGTCGGATGAGAATGCCACTGCCACCTTGACCAATAAAGATATTCCCACCCCGCCCTCTGCTCCGCGGCCGATTTCCCCCAAATATGTCTGGCGGCTCTTATTTACAGACGGTTGGTCAATCACTGCTTTTGTTTTTTGTTTGCTCGGCATCATCTTCGGCCCGTTAGGGGGAATCCTTACCCTGGCCGCCGTTACAGTTTTTGTGGGGATACCTTTTCTGTTACTTGGGCTTGTGTTCCTTGCCGCAGGCGGAGGCATGTTGATATGGCGATATCGGCAATCACAGAAAATCGTCAGCGTCCTTCGTGAAGGTGAGGCAACGCGCGGAAAAATTACTGAAGTACAAGAAAACTATGCTGTCAGCATCAATGGACGGCATCCGTGGATCATTCGATATCAATTTCAGGTCAATGGGCAAGAACATGAAGGAAAGGCCACCACCTTGAATCCACCCGGAGGGCAGCTGCAGGTCGGGAACGCCGCATGCATCTTGTACTTACCTGCGGCTCCACAATGGAATTCCATTTACCCGCACCCATAGCAGGACTTCCGAAATCAAGTCTGTATGACTTCGGAAGTCTTGTTTTTTTACCCCTTCAACATCTCGTCGTGATTACTGCCTGCTTCCGCAAGTTCAAGTGGAGGCAATTCCATAATCGAATTGATTCCAAAGTGCTGCAAAAATTCAGGCGAGGTCGAATAAAGGATGGGCCTGCCGGGTCCTTCGGTTCGACCGGATTCAAAGATCAAACCTTTGTTCAAGAGACTCTTCAACATACTGTCAGAATTCACGCCGCGGATCGAATCGATCTGCGGGCGCGTCACCGGCTGCTGATAGGCAATGATCGCCAGCGTCTCGAGCGCGGCGCGGCTGAGGTGAGTCGTCGCTTCGAGGCCGAGGAAGCGCTCGATCATCGCCGCGAGCTGCGGCGCGGTGGTCAATTGCACGCGCCCGGCATATCGCTGGAGTCGCAGGCCGCGGGTCTGGAGGGAGGCGTCCAATTCGATCAGCGCGGCTTCGATCATCGAAGGCGCCACGTCCAGCGCTTCGGCCAAATGTGCAGGCGTTACAGGTTCCGCCGCGACGAAAAGCAATCCCTCGATTTGCACCGCAAGCGGCAGGTCGTTTGTTTCGTTTTCGCTCATGCTATAATAACTCCTTGAAATTTCCAATGTCATTGCGAGCGCTGGTCGAGTAGTGGCGCCTTTGGCGCTGCGTATCGAGACCGAGCGAAGCAATCTCCTCTGACTTTCAAACAATCAGTTGCGTGAGAACACGAGATTGCCACATGGCGCCAAGGCGCCATTTGCAATGACATGATGCGAGATAATCAATGAAGAAGAAAATTTTTATTGCCACAATTGCACTGGCGCTTTCGACGCTGGCTTGTTCGATTTTTGTTGGCGGGCCATCATACCCGTCAACGCCGATCCCGGTTTCGACGGACGCCGCGCAGAGTTTGCACGATCAAGTCCGGCAGGCCGCGACCGCAGGCGCACAAAGCGGAACCATCACCTTGCAAATCACGGAAAGCCAGCTCACGTCTTATCTTGCCAATTATTTGAGCTCACAGCCCAATCCGCTCATCACCAACCCGCAGGTTCTTTTGCAAAATGGGCAGATGCAAATCTTTGGGCGGGCCCAGCAGGGAATGTTCACCGCCAACGTCAGCATCACGATGCAAGTGAGCGTGGATGCCAACGGCCAGCCGCAAATCAACATTACGCAAACGGACTTTGGACCGCTGCCGGCTCCGCAGGGACTCAACGAAGCGATCAGTTCGCTGATCCAACAAGCGTACACCGGTTCGCTCGGACCCGCCGCGACCGGATTCCGTTTAGAGAGCATTACCATCGCGGACGGCGTGATGACCGTCAGCGGCCGCGTCAAGTAGCCCGGATTATACCAGTGGTAAAGAATTCATTCTTTTTCGGGGATGACGCACGGAGAATTCAAAGCCATCTTATCCACGTATTTTTTGTAATTCTTTCAGTCACATTTCTTTCAGGCTGCCAGCTTTCGCAGGCCGGGCGGACACAAGTTTCCATCACGATCACCGCGGACGGAAAGACCCAGCAATACGATGTCGCATCCGGCAGCACCGTATTGCAGGCTTTGCAGCAGGCCGGGATTACACCGGGCGATCTCGATAAATCGGACCCGCCGTTTTACACCGTGTTGAGCAGCGGCGATTCGATCAAGCTGACGCGCGTCAAAGACGAATTCACCACCGAAACGCAGACCATTCCATTCGACCAGCAGGTTGTGCGGAATGAGTCATTGCCCGAGGGCCAGCAGCGACTCGTGCAGGCGGGCGTCAACGGACAGGAAGAAATCACGTATCAACGCGTGCTCGAAGACGGCGTCGAAACCAGCAAGACGGTGGTAAAAACAGTCATCCTGCAAAATCCGGTCCCGGAAATCGTCATGGTCGGCGCGCAATCGTCGTTCGCGCCGCTTCCCATTCCGGGAAAGATCGCATATCTCGCCGGCGGCAACGCGTGGATCATGGACACATCCACCGCGAACCGGACCCTGCTGGTCAACACCGGCGATCTCGATGGACGCATCTTTGCGTTGTCGCCGGATGAAAATTATCTGCTTTTCACACGCAAGTCCAAAAAACCTGCGAACCAGCAGATCAACACGTTATGGGTCGTAAGCACAAAATCGTCCACGCCGAATCCCATCTGGCTGAACGCGGCAAACGTGGTACACTTTGCCGCTTGGTCGCCGACCTCGCCGAGGACGGTTTTCTTTTCGACGGTCGAGCCGCGTAATACGGCTCCCGGCTGGCAAGCCAACAACGATCTTTACAAAGTCAACATCGGCGGACAACCGCAAAAGATCATGGACGCCAACAGCGGCGGCGTGTACGGCTGGTGGGGCATGTCGTTTGCCATGTCGCCTGACGGACGCATCGCCTACGCGCGTCCGGATGGCATCGGAATCGTCATCCAGAACGGTGGTTTTCTCGCGCCGTTATTGGATGTGACTCCGCTCGAGACGCACAGCGATTGGGCCTGGGTTCCTTCCATCGTTTGGGGCGGCGACGGGAAGACAATTTACTTCGTCAATCACGCATCCGCACCCGCGCCGGTGACGCCCGAAGAATCGCCTTACTTCGATCTCGAAGCGACTTCGATGGTCAGCAATTTTACAGTTGACATGTCTCAAAACGTCGGCATGTTCGCTTATCCTTCCGCTTCGCCGGTGCGCATGAACGGACAGGAAAAAGCCTATCAGGTCGCGTATCTGCAGGCGATCTTCCCGGATCAAAGCCAGACCAGCCGCTACCGCGTCGTGGTGATGGACCGCGATGGGTCGAACCGGCGCGTGATCTTCCCCTCCGCCGACTCGACCGGCGTCGAGCCGCAGACCCCGGTCTGGGCGCCGGAGCCGATCCAGGGTCAAAGTGGAGATTTTCTTGCGCTGGTTTATCAGGGCAATCTTTGGCTGGTGGATAGCGGCAGCGGTCAGGCATATCAAATCACCGGCGACGGCTTGATCATAACCATTGATTGGAAATAACCTTATGTCGCTGCGAGGAAGTGTTCGCTTGCGCTGTGCTCTTCAGTGTCCCGACGACTGCGAAGCTCACGCAGTACGCCGCAGGCGATGCCTTTGGCAAGCAATCTCCTCGCAAATAAGGAGATTGCTTCGTGGCGCCAAGGCGCCACTCGCAATGACATTATCAAACAACACGAGGTACTCATGCGAATTCTCATTACGGGCGCGGCGGGTTTTCTCGGCTCGCATCTCACCGACCGGCTATTAGCCGACGGGCATGAAGTGATCGGCCTGGACAATTTCATCACCGGCAGCCGCGACAACATCGCTCATTTGATGGGCAGCGAAAAGTTTACGTTCTACAAGCATGACGTTTCGAACTACATATTCGTGCAGAAAAAAGTGGACGCGGTTCTTCACTTTGCGTCGCCTGCCAGCCCAAATCCAAAATCGCCGCTGGCTTATTTCAATCTGCCGATCCAAACCATGAAGGCCGGCGCGCTTGGAACCCACAATTCGCTTGGCGTCGCGAAGGCGCATAAGGCCCGCTTTCTGCTCGCCTCGACCAGTGAAATCTACGGCGATCCGCTCGTTCATCCGCAGACGGAAAACTATCCCGGCAACGTTGATCCGGTCGGGACGCGCGCCGTTTACGATGAGGCCAAACGCTTTGCCGAGTCGCTGACCATGGCCTATCACCGCCAGCACGGCGTGGACACCCGCATCGTCCGCATCTTCAACACGTACGGCCCGCGCATGGACCTCGAAGACGGGCGCGCCCTCCCCAACCTGCTCAAGCAGGCGTTGCTCAACCAGCCCCTGACCGTCTACGGCGACGGCCGGCAGACGCGCTCATTTTGTTACGTTGACGACTTGATTGATGGCATCGTGCGGCTGTTGATGTCGAACGAGCATTGGCCGGTCAACATCGGCAACCCAATCGAAATGTCCCTGTTCCAATTCGCCCAGACGATCAACAAGGTCGTCGGCAACAAAGCCGGGATCACGTTCATCCCGAACGCGCGCAGCGACCGCGACCCGCAGCGGCGGCAGCCCGATATTTCGCGCGCCCGCGCCATTCTCAACTGGGAGCCGAAGGTGAGCCTCGAAGAAGGACTCCGCAAGACCATTCCATATTTCAAACAAAAACTGGGTATCGCATGACCGTTATTATCACCGATCCAACTGAGCGCACGCGCTTCTTAAAATTCATGGTCGTCGGCGTGTTCGGAGCCGTCATTGATTTCGGCGTGGCGAACCTGCTCTCGCACTTTCTGGACATGCCGCTCGTCTATGCCGGGACCATCTCCTTTACCTGCGCGGTGATCAGCAACTTCATCTGGAACCGCTACTGGACGTATCCAGACTCGCGGTCACGGCAACTGCATCATCAGCTTGGCATGTTCTTCATCGTCAACGTGGTCGGCGTGGCCATTCGCATTCCGATCCTGCACTTTGCCGAGCCGCCGCTCATCACCTTCTTCACGCGCGCCCGGCTTTTACCATCCTTCTCGCCCGAATTTCTCGCACGGAATCTAACGCTTGCCATCGCGGTCGGGATTGTCATGCTTTGGAATTTCTTCGTCAACCGCTATTGGACGTATAATGACGTTGCCTGAACGCGGAGGCAGGATATGGCGATCATTCCAATCTACAATTCAAGAGGCGACGCCGACGCATTCCTCGAATACCCGTATTTATTCAACCGAAGCGGAGACTGGATCGGCTGGGTGACGCCGAAGCGCGAAGTGTATTCCGTGCTCGGATATTACGTTGGATACCTGACCAACGATCCGCGCATCCTTCGCAAGCGCGCAACGTCCACGCTCAAACCTCGACTTCAACCGCCTCCCGCCCCGAAGAGGATCTACGCGCCTGCAACCATTCCCCTCGCCCCGCTCATGAGCGAATTGCCTCACAGCCAGATTGACGTTCTGCTCGAGGAGCCGGAGCGATTGCATCCGCTCGACATCGGCGAACTCCGCGAAGACCTCGATTGATAACCGCCAATTACCAATTACCAAGCACCAATCACAATTACGCCACATATATCGCTTATCGTACACCCATGACAGGTCCTCTTCCCCCCAAACCCATGCGCGCCTCGCGCATCAGCATTTCACAACTCATGCACCCCGAACACGCCAACCTGCTCGGCAATGTTCACGGCGGCTGGATCATGAAACTGGTGGACGAAGCCGGAGCATTGGCTTGTATGCGCCATTCGCAGCGGCGCGTCGTCACCGTCGCCATCGACTCGATGGTCTTTCGCAACCCCATCAAGATTGGCGACCTCGTCATCCTGAACGCCGAAGTCACGTACACGGGCCGCACGTCGCTGGAAGCGCAGGTGGAAGTCCAAGCCGAGAATCCGATCACCGGCGAACGGACTCATACCAACACCGCGTATCTCGTCTACGTCGCGCTCGATGACAACGGCAAACCGACTTCCGTCCCGCCGCTCCAAGCCGAGACGGAAGAAGAGAAACGCAAAATGCAGCAGGCGGAAGAACGCCAAGCGCGGCGGCTCACGCAAAGAAAATGAAATTAGGCTTCCAGCAAAAGTCAATGAATCGCCCGGCTCGAGACGGCGGGAGCATGTATGCAAGGGGACCATCCATAAACGGTCTTTTGAAAAGACCGATCTTCATTCTTTTTATCGTCGCGTTCACTGCCGGCCTGTTCATCTTTCGCGATTATGGCTTTACGTGGGACGAACCGCTTTTCTACAAATATGCCGACGCGCTCGGCTACGCCTACAATCCCATCAACTGGTTCAGCGGACATTTCGATCTCAATAACTCTTATGGCCCCAGCGCGAGCGACCACAAAAACCGCGGCCCGGCTTATTTGCTGTTGGCGCGCGAGCCGGTCTATTTCATCGAAAATTTTCACGTCCATACAGACGACGCCTGGCACCTGGTCAACTTCCTGACCTTTCTGCTCGGCGTTTATTTTCTCTACAAAACCTGCGAACGCTTCATGCGTCCGTGGGCGGCGTTCGCGGCCTCCGCGCTGTTTGCATTCCAGCCGCTTCTATGGGGACACGCCTTCATCAATCCGAAGGATTCGCCTTTTTTGGTTTTTCTCACCGGCGCGGTTTATCTCGGCTTCCGCATGGTGGACCAATTAGTCGAGACTGAAAGCCGATCCACATTCAAAACATTTTTGCTGATTTTGCTTCCCGCATTCTTTATCGGCATCGCCACCTCCATCCGCGTGCTTGGGCCGATGGCTGGACTGTTCGTTGTTATTTATTTCCTGACCCGGCATCCCACGCGCCGGACGATATTATGGATGCTTCTTTATACATTGCTCTCCATCGTGGTCATGATCGCCACGTGGCCTTATCTGTGGGAAAGCCCGCTTCGATTTATCCAGGTCTTCCAGTTCATGTCGGATAACCCCACCACCCTGCAAGTGCTTTTTGCGGGTCAAAGTTATCGCGCTTACGATCTTCCGCTTCGCTACCTGCCTTTCTATTTGGTCTTTACTTTGACAGAACCCGTCTGGCCGCTGTTTTTTCTTGGCCTGGCCGCCGCTTATTTAAAGCTAAAGAATGATTTTCGGAAATTGGCGCAGGCATTGCTGATCCTCGCCTGGTTTGTCATTCCTCTTGCTTATGATCTCTGGCGCCGCCCGCCCAACTTCGACGGAATGCGGCATTTCCTCTTCATGCTTCCACCGCTCTTTATCTTCGCAGGATTCGCATTCGACTTCCTCTTCGAGAAAATCAACAAGACATGGGTCCGTGCCGCGCTGATACTTATCATGCTTGCGCCGGGAGTGTACGGAATCATTCAACTCCATCCCTACGAATATGCGTATTACAATTCGTTCGTCGGCGGGACGCGCGGCGTCTTCCGCTCCTACGAAACCGATTATTGGCTCACCTGCTACAAACAGGCGGTCGAAGAGTTCGATCAAATTGCGCCGCGTCCGGCGACTTTATACGTTCACCGCGAGGCCGAGGTCGCCGCGCCGTATGCCGCAAACGGCATCAACATCATAGATGAGCGAACCAGCTTCAACCAGATCCATTCCGGCGATTATATTCTGGTCAATTCCCGCACCAACGAAGACCGCAGCACCTTCCGCGACGCGCCGGTCATTTTGACGGTCGGCCGCGTGGGAGTTCCATTTTGTGTGATCAAAAAAATCCCATGATGAATCATCGCCAACGAATCCAATCCTGCCTTTCCGGCGAACTGCCGGACCAGACGCCGGTCGCCTTATGGCGGCATTTTCCCGTGGACGATCAGACTCCGTCCGCGCTGGCCGCCGCGCAACTGGCCTTCCAGCGTGCCTATGATTTTGACCTCGTCAAGGTCACGCCGTCGTCTTCATTCTGTCTGAAGGATTGGGGCGCGGATGATGTTTGGGAGGGCAGCACCGAAGGAACGCGGCGGTACACAAAACATGTCATCACGGACCCGCGTGACTGGGGACGCCTGCCCGTGCTGGATCCAACCGCGCCGCACCTCGCGGGACAACTGGCCTGCCTCCGTCAAATCCGCGCCGGCCTCGGCCCGGACACGCCGATGCTCCAAACGATTTTCAATCCACTGGCTCAGGCGAAAAACCTGGCCAGTGGTGAAACGCTCCTGATTCATTTGCGGAAATATCCGGAGGCCGTGATGAAAGGACTGCAAACCATCGCGGCCGCAACGCAGCGTTTTGTGGAAGCCGCGCTTTCCACCGGCATTGACGGAATCTTCTACGCCGTCCAGCACGCGCAGGCAAGCCTGTTGAACGAAGACGAATTCATCCGCTTCAGCCGCGGGATGGATTTGCAAATTCTCGGCGCCGCGGAAAATCTATGGTGCAACATGCTGCATCTTCACGGCGAAGACGTTTACTTCGATGTCACAAAAGAGTATCCAATCCACATCATCAACTGGCACGACCGCGAGACGCCGCCTTCGCTGGCCGAGGCGCAGAAAACTTTCAAGGGCGTCCTGTGTGGAGGTATCAGCCGCGATACATTGGTTTATAAAAGTGCTGATGATATTCAACGCGAAGCACAAGATGCCATCCGGCAAACCGGCGGACGCCGATTGATTCTAAGCACCGGCTGCGTCGTTCCGATCATCGCACCGCTTGGAAATATCCAGGCTGCAGCCCCCCAGCGTCTCCCCCCATTTTCTCCAAAGAAAGAGGGGGGCGAGGAGTGAGCCTGCGCGTCATTTCCGGCAGCGCCAAAGGCCGGCGGCTTAAATCCGTTCCCGGCGACACGACGCGCCCGATCACAGACCGCGTCAAGGAGGCGCTCTTCAATATTTTAGGCGCGGATGTCATTGATTCAGTTTGGTGGGATATGTTCGGGGGGACCGGCGCGGTGGGCATCGAAGCGCTCAGCCGCGGCGCAGCCTTCGTCCGCTTCACGGATTTGAACCGCGCGCCGATAGGCACGATCAAGGAAAATTTAGCGGCGGCCCGCCTCATGTCCCGCGCCGAAGCGAAACGCGCGGATGCCTTTGGCTCATTGTCCGCGCGTCCAGATAAAAAATTCCATTACCTCTATATCGCCCCGCCGCAATATCAGGAATTATGGTCGAGGGCCTTGACCTTGCTCGACGAGAATCCAAGCTGGCTGTTTGATGACGGGTGGGCAATCATCCAAATTGATCCAAAAGAATATCAGCCAATGGAATTGAAAAATCTCGAAGAGTTCGAGCAGAGAAAATACGGAAGTACGCTTCTGGTTTTTTACGAAAGAATTGCAGGTCACGTGTAAAACGCGACCTGCGTGTTTTATTTCCACGGCGCGGTAATCAGCGTTGTCTGTTCGTCGCCGGCATGGCGGAGCAATTTTAGATTCCAGGCTGTTTCAATCGTTTTTAGAATCGAATAATGACTGTAAGGCGTGTCGTCCTGGAAGCCGCTCTTCGCCTGCGGCGAAATCAGGATCGTGGCGATTCGCCCGCCTGCCAGCTTTGGAAGTCCGCAGCACGAATGATTCCCCTGCCCCTCGTCCCAGGTCAGGATAATGAGGTAGGGCTTGCCCGTTGAATCCAGCGCGGGCTTTAGCTGGTTCATCAATTTCTGGAGCCAGGCATCCGCGACGGACACATCGCAGTCATGCGCGTCGTTGCATATGTTCGGAGTGATGAATAAGAAATTCGGAAGCGCGCCCGCCGCAATGTCCGAGGAAAGCTGAGTGAACGGCACGATGCTCCGGCTGCAGCGCGCCGCGTTCAAACGGATCGGCTGGAAATAGATGAACGGGTTGTGCTTGATGGCATAACCGTTGTAATCGGTCCCCGGAAAACACGACGACGGCATGTCCTCCTGGTACGTTTTCCACGTGCGCCCGCTGGCTTCGATTTGATCCGGCAGGGACGGCTCGTTGACATTGCACTTCGTGCAATCAAAATTGATTTCGAATGTATCGCCGCCGATCATGGCAAGATAATTTGGCAGGCTCGGATGCGTAACAGCGTAAAGCTGTGTGAGCAGCGTATACGTCTGCGCCAATTGGTTGAAGTAAGGCATTTTGGGATTCCCGATTACCGTGCCAAACTCCTTGTTCTCAAACACAACGATCACGACATGCGCAAAGCCGGGGACGAGCGGAACAGGTGTCGGCGTGAAGGTCGGAGTGGCCGTTGGAACAGATGTCGGCGTGGAAGGTGGGATGAGGGTTGCGGGCGGCGGAGTTGGACTCTGTACAACAGGCGCGGCGCTGCAAGCAGCCAGGATCAGCATCGGCAGGAAAATCGCGGGAAGCAAACGGCGGAAAGCCACGGAAGAAATCTCCTTTCAGTTCATCGCAATCGAACATCGCAATTATACAATCATGGTGACGAGGCAAAAATCTTGCTACAATCGTATCGAAGGAGGACGCCCGCATGGAAATCAAAGTCGTGAAGATCGAGAAACCCGGGCCGGTCAATTTCATTCTCGGCCAATCGCACTTCATCAAAACCGTGGAAGACATTCACGAAGCGCTGGTGACCGCTGTGCCGGGAATTAAATTTGGCCTGGCATTTTGCGAGGCTTCGGGAAAATGTCTCGTGCGCTGGACGGGGACGGACGATGCCATGATCGAATTGGCAAGGAAGAATGCGATGAACATCGGCGCGGGGCATTCGTTCATCCTTTTTCTGGCGGACGGTTTTTTCCCGGTCAATGTGCTGAATACGATCAAATCCGTGCCGGAAGTGGCGCGCGTTTTTTGCGCCACCGCCAACCCGGCGGAAGTGCTGGTCGCAGAAACGGAACAGGGCCGCGGCATTCTCGGAGTCGTGGACGGCTTCCCCCCGAAAGGCATCGAAGACGCGGACGGCATCGCCTGGCGAAAAGATTTCCTGCGGAGGATTGGATACAAGCTTTAGAGCGGGACGTTAGCCTTGCTCTGGGGCAAGTCCAGGGGGGAGAACGTCCCGCTGCACGCCATGTGTGTAGAATGCGCTAAAGCGCATTAGTCCAAATGGGTGAAGTCCGCTTTTTGCATCAGATGCTAGAATAATGCCAATCCGAGTTGAAATGACAAACACCCGCGCTCCCAGCCGAATCATCCCGCGCGCATTTCCGGGCATCAGCCCCGCCGAAGTCGAGGAGTTGATCTCGAACAGCAGGATCAATTCCTATCCGGTTGATGCGGTCTTATGCCGCGAGAACAACATCGAGCATACGTTTTACATGATCCTCGATGGCGAAGCGGAAGTCAGCAAGATGGTCAACAACAACGAAACGCGCCTGCTCAAAATGTTGAAGGCCGGGGATTTCTTTGGCGAGATGGCGCTGATCCACAATGCGCCGCGCGCCGCAAACGTCACCGCCAGGACGCCGCTGGTTGTGCTGGAACTGGAAAAGGAGGGCTTTGACCGCGTCCTGCAGCATTCCAGCAGCATCGCCATGGCGATGGTCAAAGAGATCAGCAACCGCCTGCGCCAGAACGACGAACTGGCCATCGAGGATTTGCGAATGCGCGCCGGGGAATTAGCCGAGGCGTATCAAAAACTTGCCGAACAGGATTTGGCGCGCCGCGAATTCCTGACCAACGTCGCGCACGAACTCCGCACGCCCCTCATGGTGGCCAGCGGTTATTTGCAGATCCTTCAAAAAGAGATGCTGACTGGCAAGAAGCTCGATGAAGCCCTGGAGACCGTGTCGCGCAACGTCGGGCAAATCGTTTCGCTCGTCAATGACATTCTTTTTCTCCAGGAAATCGAGATGGTCCTGCCCGACTTTCAAGCGGTGGATATGAGCGACATCGCTCATCGCATCACAGGCAAATACATTCAAAAAGCAGAGCAGCATCATGTCCGCCTGAGAATCAAAGGTGAGCGGGATATTCCGCGCGTGACAGGCGATCCCAAATCGCTCGAACGCGCGCTGACCGCCCTGGTTGATAACGCCATCAAATTCAGCCCGCGCGGCGGTGACGTCGAGATTCGTTTTAACACAGGCAATGATTATCTGATGATCGCCGTCGAAGATCACGGCATCGGCATGACTCCGGAAGTCCGCTCCCGAATCTTCGACCGTTTTTATCACCTCGACAGAAGCGACGATGAACTCTTCGGCGGGCTTGGCATCGGATTGGCAATTGCGCGCCAGGTGATCGAACAGCATCATGGAAAATTGGAGGTCGAGAGCCGGCCCGGACATGGCAGCACGTTCAAAATATTTCTGCCCGTTTGGCGCTAGTCTCGCACGCACATACGCGCCGCACTTTGCGCGCAATAAAATATCGGTTCATTGGGAATTGCCGTGATGGACCAGCATATTTGGCGGCATGATGTAGGTCAAATTGGCAATTTGACCTACGGCTGGCAGCGCACCACGGCAAGTCCCAGAGAGCCAAAATATCTTTATGAGGTAGAAAATGAACAGAAAAACTTTACTGGTCGTTCTTTTGATTTGCGCCAGCATGCTGGCCTGCAGTCTGGTCAACAGCCTCGCGCCCGCCTCGAACAATTCGAGTCGGGGGACACCGGCCTCGAATTCGTCCCCGTCCTCACCGTCACAACCTTCATCGCAAACTGGATGCTCCAATCCCTACTATCCGGTCAAAAAAGGCGCCACCTGGACTTACCAGACCAGCGGCCTGCCGACCGGCACTTCGACCTACGTGGATACCATCACCGATGTGCGCCCGGATGGATTCACCGATACCGCCGTGTTTGACAATAAATTGACGCGCGCCTCGCAGTGGTCCTGCGCGCCCGACGGCCTGCTGGAACTCTCGCTGGGCAACTCGGCTGCCATCAGCGCCACCAGCACACAGGTACAATTTACGGTCACAAAATCCAGCGGCGTAACCCTGCCGTCCAAAATCACCACCGGTCAGAGCTGGTCGTATAAGCTGGATATACAAGGCACGATGAGGCTGCAAAACAACGCGGCGCAAACCCAGGGAACAACCAGCTATCAAATAACGGCTCTGGGAAATGAAAGCGTGACCGTGCCCGCTGGAACCTTTAATGCCATGAAACTCCAAATCAACGGGACGTTCAATATGCAAGTTTCGATCCAGGGAAATGCCATGCCTTTCAATATTCCAATCACTGATACAGCCTGGTATGCGCCAAACGTTGGCATGGTAAAGCAGGTCGAAAACGCCAACATGATGGGCAATGCTATCAACGCCACAACAGAGCTTCGAAGTTATAACATCCCGTAAAAAGATCAAGCGCAAAAATCCCGACCGCACCGGATCGGGATTTTTCATTAATTCTCAAATTCGACTTTCAACTTTTCTTCTTTATCGTAATATGACCGCGCCGAAAAAGGCGGATGGCCGCGCTTCATGCTGTGGACTTTGGACAACAGGATCGGCAAATCTTCGACGACAGGAAACCCTTCGCCCACCGCTTCATACCGGACCCATTCAACGGCTCCCTCGTTGGACGGCTTTGGCTCGCCCCCAAAGCTTTCCCCGCTAAAGATATACAGGCAAATGCCGATCTCGCCCGCATCAACGATGACCGTTCCGCACAGCCAGAGATCAGCTTCCAAGCCAGCCTCTTCCACCAGCTCGCGCTTCGCCGCGGACAAGACACCCTCGCCGCGTTCCACGTGACCGCCGATGCCGTTGTACTTTCCCGCCCACAGACGTTTGTTCGGCGCGCCTTTAATCAACAGATATGAATCTTTGCGCCGCAAAAAGACAAGAGTGCGCGGGATGAGCATGTAGCGGTCGCGGGTAGTGCCCTGATCAGATCGAGGCATGGGAATATATTTTACCTTTTCGTTTATGCCATAATTTTCAAATCGTATTTTAACCCAACCCCACATAGCATCCGGAACACTTTTAGGCGATACGCATACATAACGCAAATTGCCACCTGCATTCCTTGAAGCGTTTTGACCGGGACTTCTTAACGCAACACTGGAAGAACGCAGTGGTTAGGCGCCAATTTCCATGATCGCCGTTTGCGCCAATGACACACCGAACCCATTCACCACACTCAAATCCACGCTCCCAATGAAGGGAGCGACCATTTGCGAATTCAATCCGTTCCATGCACCGGCCAGTTTCAATCCACGCTCCCAATGAAGGGAGCGACTGCAAGAACCTGCATCCGTGCCCTGGTCGGATAAGTTTCAATCCACGCTCCCAATGAAGGGAGCGACAACGGAATGGACATCATGAGCTACCGCCAGGGTACGTTTCAATCCACGCTCCCAATGAAGGGAGCGACTTTTTAAAGCTGCTTATCTCCCACCGAATAGCCGTTTCAATCCACGCTCCCAATGAAGGGAGCGACACCATGGCGTAAAATGATTGCCGGCCTGCTGGTGTTTCAATCCACGCTCCCAATGAAGGGAGCGACCTAATGGCGCCAAAGCGCCGCTGCCAATTGATTGGTTTCAATCCACGCTCCCAATGAAGGGAGCGACCCGCATTTTACGTAGTCTGTGCCACGCTCATGTTGTTTCAATCCACGCTCCCAATGAAGGGAGCGACTAATGCTTCCCGCATTTCATGGTATCTAGCATTGTTTCAATCCACGCTCCCAATGAAGGGAGCGACAACCGTCCACATGCCTTTCTCCACAACTGCCAAGTTTCAATCCACGCTCCCAATGAAGGGAGCGACGGATTCGCAGTGGTCATCTTCAAGCCTCCTGAAAGTTTCAATCCACGCTCCCAATGAAGGGAGCGACTTGTATAAGCGATATGGAAAGGCAGAGGAAGATGTCGTTTCAATCCACGCTCCCAATGAAGGGAGCGACTGCCGGTCGGTGTGGGTGAGCATCGCCTTGCGACAGTTTCAATCCACGCTCCCAATGAAGGGAGCGACCACTAGTACTGTGTCAAGCATGCTTTGATAAGTGCGATTCGGATTATCCTGTCTCCATACAAAGGAGACAGGCATGGTGAAGAAATATATGGTGGACTTGAGTGAAGAGGAACAGACATTGCTGAA